>VGEU01000007.1 GCA_016869145.1 Alphaproteobacteria bacterium
TCAGACGGCGAGCCGGCAAAAACCATCTATCCCGCCGACCCCGTCGCCAACCCAAAAGCGACGTTCCGATCGACTTCTTCAGCAGCCTGCTAGAGCATTCGCCGGCGAAGTGGAATCCGGTTCGCCGTAGAGAACGCGACCATCGAAGAGTCGAGAGCGGCGCGCGGTCGCGCCTGATCGGATGCCGCTCGAATGCTCAGCCGCCCGGCGCGAAGATCTCGAGCCGGACCGGCGTGCAGCGATAGCCGTTGGTCGGCGCAATGACGTCCATCGGGCAGTTCGACAGCGCGACGATCACGTCCATCAGCGAGGCGAACTCGATATAGTCGCCGGGCTTCGACACGCCCTGCTCGAGCACCCAGTGCCCCTTGGCGCAGTCGTGGTGGTAGTTCATGAACAGATCCATCGTGTCCGGCACGTCCTCGGGCAGGATGCCGTAAGGTGCCATCACGCGGCTGATGATCTCGTGGCAGCCATCCTGCGAGGGGTGGCCGTAATACTCGTAGAGAAGCCGGTTGCACATCCGGTTGTGAACGTCGTGGATGCCCTTCGGCTCCGGCGTCTCCTTGACGATCTTCATCAAGGGCGTGCAGATCGTCGACAGGAGCGTATCGCCCTCGGTCAGGCGGTCGCGCGGTACGAAGGGCTGGCCCGGCTTCGGCACGTAGCGCGTGCGCGAGTACGACGTGGAGAGCTTCTCGCGCGGGTTCCGCTCGCTGAAGATCGCCATGTCGACGACCTGGAGCCCCTCGAGATCGGTGACGCGGAGGTGCTGGCCGTTCTTCACGATGATCGCGATCCCCATCTTCGGCGCCAGGACCTGATCGAGGATCGTCTTCATCGGATTCCCATCTGCGCGAAAATCGCGGCGCGCAGTGGGCTCCCGGCTGCGCCGATCGCACCGACGATGGAGAAGTGCTGCGTCCCCGGCACCTCGAGATAGACGAGCGGGAAGCCCCGGTCGATCCAGGCGCGGCCATAGCTGCGCGACTGGCGGAGGAACTCGTCCGATTCGTTGGCGCCGACCGCGACGATGAGAGGCCGCCCCCGGTCGGGGAGAAGGCGGATCGGGCTGTTGCGCGTGATGTCGGCCTCGTCGAGGCGAAGCCAGCCGTTCTGGCTCATGTCACGGAACTGCTCGAGCTCGAACAGGCCGCTGATCGCGCAGCCGCCGGCGATCGCGGTATCGGGGAGGCCGAGCGGCTCCTTCCAGCCCGGCGCCATCAGCATCGCGACGAGATGCCCGCCGGCCGAATTGCCGCAGACGTGAATGCGGTCGCGGTCGCCGCCGATCTCGGCGGCGTGATGCCAGACCCAGGCGATCCCGGCGCGCACCGCCGCGACGAGGCGATCGAGCGTCACGCCCGGCGTCAGCGGATATTCGAGCGAGATATAGATCGCGCCGGCGTCGCAATAGGTGGGCGCGAGAAAGGCGCGGAACTCCTTGTTGCCGCCCTTCCAGTAGCCGCCATGGATGAATACGAGGATCGGCGCGTTTGGCCGGTCGGCGAGGAAAATGTCCATCGTCTCGCCGGGAAGCGTCCCGTAGGCGACATCGAGCCGCGAACGCCGGTCTCTCCGCACGCCCGCGCTGTCGCGCTCATAGGCCCGAACGAAGCTGACCGAGTCCGGCTTCTCGCCGTCGGTTTCGTATTGCAGCTCGAGCGCGGCGCGGTCATAGGCGCGGTAGTCCCTGAGCATGGCCGAGATCCCGTTGCGAAGCCGGCTTCGAGCATATCGGCCGGCCGCCGGCCGCGCTACACTCGCCGCGAGCCACGCTCGTCAGGGAGACCCGCCATGCCGAAGAAGATCCTGGTCCCGAGGGACTCGGCGCCGCCGCTCGCGCCCTATTCGCCGGGCACGCTCGCCGACAACATCGTCTACGTCGCCGGCACGCTCGCGATGGACAAGGACGGCAAGACCGTCGGCGTCGGCAATGCCGGCGCCCAGACCCGCCACATCCTGGAATCCATCCGGTCGGTGCTGGCCGAAGCCGGCGGAACGATGGCCGACGTGACGATGGCCAACATCTTTCTTAAGACGTTCGACGACTATGCCGCGATGAACACGGTCTACCGCGAGTTCTTCCCGACCGAGCATCCGGCGCGCTGGTGCGTGGCCGCGACGCTGGTGAAGCCCGAGTTCCTGGTCGAGATCGCGGTGACCGCACACGTCCGCCGCTAGTGGGTCCGCGCGCGCCTCAGTGCGCGCGCGTGGCCCCTTGCGCGATCCAGTTTTCGACGATCTCGGGCGCCAGGTCGGCGACCTCGATCAGCCGGTCGGGATCGAGAATGCGCAGCCGGCCGAGCTTGAAGTGCAGGACGCCCTCGCGGCGGAGGCTCGCGAGCGTGCGGTTGACGTGGACCGCGGTGAGCCCGAGCGTGTCGGCGATCAGCTCCTGGGTCAGCGGCAAATCGATCTGATCGCCCGCGGTGTCCGGCCAGTGCATGCGGCGGCGGACATAGAGCTGAAGGAGGAGATGCGCGACGCGCTCGCGCGCGCTCTGGCGGGTGACGCTCGTCAGATGGTCGTAGGTGAGCGACAGGTTGCGCGACAGCATCCAGGCGACGCGCATGCCGATCTCGGGATGGTCGCGGTTGAGCCGCTCGATCCCGTCGCGCGCCATGACGCAGAGGTTGAGATCGGTCAGGGCCTGCGCACCATAGGTGATGGCAGCGCCCGCGCCGGGGTGGAACCCGATGAAATCGCCGGGCAGGGCGTAATGCAGGATCTGGCGGCCGCCGTCGGGACGGAGCGCGTAGAGATAGGCCCAGCCGTCCGAGATCGTGTAGACCGAGTTGCAGTTGTCACCGTGCAGAAAGATCGTCTCGCCGGCACGCAGCGCGCGGTCGCCGGTCTTGCACTGCTCGATCCCCGCCATGATTTCGGGCGCGCAGATCCGACAAAGACCTCCGGCCCGGGCGCCGCAGCGTGCGCATGCATGGCTGAGGCGCGCATTCCCCTCGTGTCGCACCACGCTCATCGGCGCTCCCCCACTGATCCATCCTCGCGCCGCCGTTCCGGTTCTTCGCGCGATCCATTCCGCTCGACATTGGGATGCCGATCCGGAGGCGCAAGGGGTGGCGCGGCACTTCGCCTCACATCGCCTTGGCGATCAGATTGAGGCCGACGACGAGGAGGAACGCGAACACGATCTGGCGGAAGCGCTCCTGCGACAGTATCGCGCTCAGCAATTGGCCGATCCGCATGCCGGCGAGCGCCGGCAGCAGGAGAAGCGCCGACGCGAGCGCGACGGGCGCGTTGAAGCCGCCGTGGCTGATCAAGGCGAGGCCTAGGAACACCCCGCTCACCAGGAAGATCAGGCTGATCGCGCGGAGATAGGTGTCCTTGTCCATGCCGAGCGCCTGGAAGAACATCGCCGGCGGCAGGCCGACCGAGCCGGTCATGCCGGTGATGATGCCGGACACGAAACCGACGACGGGGCCGTAGCGCCGCTCGGCCCGCGGTGCGATGCGGATGCGGACGGCGAACAAGTTGATCAGGGAATAAGCCGCGACGATGGCGCCGAGGCCCGCGACGAGGATCAGCGGGTTGACCGCGAAGAGGATCGCGGTGCCGACCCAGACGCCGAGGCTCGCCGCGAGCGCGATCGGCCAGAAGCGGCGGAGGATCTCGATTGCGCGATTGCCCTGAACGACCTGCCAGATATTGGTGACGATGGCCGGAATCACGACCAGCGGGATCGCCGTCCGCGGATCGAGGACGGTCACCATGATCGAGATCGAGGTGAGCGGCAGGCCCATGCCGATGATCCCCTTGACGATGCCGGCAAGGAAGAACGCGGCGATCGCGGTGACGACGAGGACCGTGTCGAGATCGGCGAGAAATCCGTTCATCGTTGTGCGGCGGCTTGACGCAGGCAGGATTGCGCGTGGCCGAATGTCGCGGCCACGACGATGCGCGCGACATTATGCGCGATTGAGGACTTGCGTGACGACACCCAATCTCCGGGCGAGACGCGGCGCCTCGTCGGCGACCGTGCGGGGTGCGGGGCTGCAATGGCGGGTCTCGCGACGTGACTGTGGGCGCTGGTGCTCGGTAGCGGCGCGCTCCTCGGGCTCGTTCTCGCCGCCGGTGCCGTCGACGGCGCGTTTCAGGCGCACGCGCTGATCTTCACGACGGCCTGCATCCTCGCCGTGTTCATGCTGGTGAAGGCGGTCTACGACGCCAGGGAGCGCGGCGAGACCGAGCCGAGCGGCTACAACGACGCGGTCGTCCGCGCCGGCGTGGTCGCGACCACGTTCTGGGGCATCGTCGGGTTCCTGGTCGGCGTCGTCATCGCCTTCCAGCTCGCGTTCCCCGCGCTCAACTTCGACCTGCCGTGGACCAATTTCGGCCGGCTGCGGCCCGTCCATACCTCCGCCGTGATCTTCGCCTTTGGCGGCAACGCGCTGATCGCGACCTCGTTCCATGTCGTCCAGCGCACGTGCCGCACACGGCTCGCCGGCCACTGGGCGCCGTGGTTCGTGTTCTGGGACTATCAGATTTTCCTCGTGATGGCGGCGTCCGGCTACCTCCTCGGCGTCACGCAGGGAAAGGAGTATGCCGAGCCCGAGTGGTACGTCGATCTCTGGCTCACCCTCGTCTGGGTGGTCTATCTCTTCGTCTTCCTCGCCACCATCTGGCGCCGGCACGAGCCGCACATCTACGTCGCGAACTGGTTCTACATCGCGTTCATCGTGACGATCGCGATGCTCCACATCGTCAACAATCTCGAGATCCCGGTGTCGTGGACGGGGGCCAAGAGCTATTCGCTCTTCGCCGGCGTCCAGGATGCGTTGACCCAGTGGTGGTACGGCCACAACGCGGTCGGGTTCTTCCTGACCGCGGGGTTCCTCGGGATGATGTACTACTTCGTGCCCAAGCGCGCGGAACGGCCGGTCTATTCCTACCGCCTCTCGATCATCCACTTCTGGTCGCTGATCTTTCTCTACATCTGGGCCGGGCCGCACCATCTCCACTACACCGCGCTCCCCGACTGGGCGCAGACGCTCGGCATGACGTTCTCCATCATGCTATGGATGCCGTCCTGGGGCGGCATGATCAACGGGCTGATGACGCTTTCGGGCGCGTGGGACAAGCTCCGCACCGACCCGGTGCTCCGCATGATGATCACCTCGGTCGCCTTCTACGGCATGTCGACCTTCGAGGGGCCGCTGATGTCGGTGAAGGCGGTGAACGCGCTCAGCCACTACACCGACTGGACGGTCGGCCACGTGCACTCGGGCGCGCTCGGCTGGGTCGGCTACATCTCGTTCGGCGCGCTCTACCATCTGGTGCCGGTGCTGTGGAGATGCGAGCGCCTCTACTCGATCCGCCTCGTCGGCTGGCATTTCTGGATCGCGTCGATCGGCATCGTCCTCTACATCACGGCGATGTGGGTGTCGGGCATCATGCAAGGGCTGATGTGGCGCGCCTATGACGCGCTCGGCTTCCTCGAATACTCGTTCGCGGAAACGGTCGCGGCGATGCATCCCTTCTATGTCATCCGTGCGCTCGGCGGGATCCTCTACCTCGCGGGTGCGCTCCTGATGGCCTACAATTTGTGGCGGACGGTGCGCGGTGAGGTCCACGAGGAGCGGCCGATGATATCGGTCGCGCCGATCCGCGCGGCGGCGTGAGGTGGCCATGCCCTCGCACGGTCGCATCGAACGACACTCGACACTCCTCCTCGTCCTCGTCCTGATCGTCGTGTCGATCGGCGGGCTGGTCGAGATCGTGCCGCTCTTCTATCTCGAGAGCACGATTGAGAAGGTGCGCGGCATGCGCCCCTATTCTCCGCTCGAACTCGCCGGTCGCAACATCTATATCCGCGAGGGCTGCTACAATTGCCACAGCCAGATGATCCGCTCGCTCCGCGACGAGGTGGAGCGCTATGGTCATTACAGCCTGGCCGCCGAGAGCATGTACGACCATCCGTTCCAGTGGGGCTCCAAGCGGACCGGTCCCGACCTCGCGCGCGTCGGCGGTCGCTATTCCGACGAGTGACACGTCGCGCACATGGCCGCGCCGCGAGCGGTCGTGCCCGAGTCGGTGATGCCCGGCTATCCGTTCCTCGCACGCACCGCGCTCCGCTACGATCTCATCGGCGATCACCTTCGCGCCGAGCGGGCGGCCGGAGTGCCCTATACCGATGCCATGGTCGCCGAGGCCGTGCGCGATCTCGAGGCCCAGGTGAATCCCGATTCGGAGGGCGCCGCGGCGCTGCTCGAGCGCTATCCGAAGGCGCAGGTGCGCGACTTCGACGGCAATCCGGCGATGATCTCCGAGCTCGATGCGCTGATCGCCTATCTCCAGATGCTGGGGACGCTCGTCGATTTCGCCGCCTACCGCTCGGCCGAGCACCTACAGTGATGCCATGAGCTACGCCGATCTCGCCGCCTTCGCCAGGACCTTCGGGCTCGTCTATCTCGTCGCGATGTTGGCAGTCGCCCTGTTCTATGCCCTGCGGCCGCGCAATCGCGGCAAGTTCCGCGACGCGGCGATGATCCCGCTCAGGAAGGACTGATCGTGCCGACCAAGGTCGAGAAGGACACGATCACCGGCACGGACACGACCGGCCACGAGTGGGACGGGATCAAGGAGCTCGACACGCCGCTGCCACGCTGGTGGCTGATCGTCTTCTACGCCACGATCGTGTGGACGATCGGCTACTGGATCGCGATGTCGACGTCCTCGATCGCCGTGACGCTGAACGCGCTCCGTCTGCGGGGAGGCATTCTGTGGCGATCCTGATGTGGCTGATACCGGCCGCGCTCTTCCTCGGCCTCCTCGGCCTCGGCGCGTTCCTGTGGTCGCTGCGGTCAGGCCAGTACGAGGACCTCGACGGCGCCGCGGAGCGGGTCCTCTAGGACGACCCGCCGCCCGTCAGTGTGCGGCGTCGCCGTTCACGAGCTCGCGATAAGCGTGCCACGTCGCGTGGCCGACCAGCGGGAAGGTGACGATCAGGCCGACGAACAGGGTCGCGATCCCGACCGCGGACAAAAGCGCGATCAGCCACGCCCACACCATCATCGTCCAGAAGTTCTCGAGCACCGCGCGCACGCTCACGATGATCGCAGTGATCGCATCGCAATCGCGCGCCATCAGGAGCGGCACCGATACCGCGCTGATCGCGAAGGCGGTGAGGGCGAGACCGGCGCCGATGATCGTGCCGATAGCGAGGAAGATCAGCCCGTCATAGGTGAAGACCAGCATCGTCACGAACGTGGGGAGCGGCGGAAACTCGGTGCCGAAAAAGAGCGCGAACAGGAGCGTCGCGAACCGCACCCAGGCGAGAAGGAACAGCATCAGGATCAGGCCGAGCCAAGCGAGCTGGGTCGGCGACTTGGTCGCAACGAAAGCGACCTGGAACAGCCCGACCGGGAGCCCCGCCTCGACCCGACGGCTCGCCTCGTAGAGCTCGACCGCGAGCATCGGCCCGACGAACATGAAGGCCGCCGCGAGCGGGAGAAAGAGATAAGGCAGGTCGAGATAGAACAGGAAGCCGAGGAGCGCGATGGATGCCGCGGCGACGAGGATGCCGTAGGTGAAGCTGATCGACGGGATCCGCATCATGTCGCGCCAGCCGGCGGCGAGCCAGCGCCATGGCGCATCGGGCTGCATGCAGCGGATCGCGGGAAAGCTCGTAATGGCGGCGGTCATCGCTCTCCTCCCTCGGCGCGAACGCGGTCGCGGTCGGGGAACTCTAGGCCCGTGCGTCGTCCGGCCGCCGCCTCAAAAGAGCACGTGCGACGATGCTGACCGGGGCCTCACTGGGGTCTCACCGGGGCGCCGCCTCAGCCTTGTCGGCCGGTCCGCGTCATCCCGCGAGAGCGGCCTCGACACCCTGGCCGATCGCCAGGAGACGCGAATCCGCCATGGTCTCGCCCATCAGATTGAGCCCGACCGGCGCCTCGCCCGGGCGATGGATCGGCACGGTCAGCGCGCAGCGGTCGAGGAAGTTCGACACCACCGTGTTGCGGATGATGAGGCCGTTGATGCGGAGCCAGGCGTCGGTGTCGCTGATCGCCGCGATGGGCGGTGGCACGATGGCCACGGTCGGCATCAGGACCGCGTCATAGGGCGCCGTCACGCGGTCGGCGCGCGCGATCATGTCGGCGCGCGCCTCGCCGAGCGCGATGTAGTCGGCTGCGCCCATCTCGGCGCCGCGCTTCATGCGCGATGCGATCACCGGGTCGTAGCGGTCGCCCGCCTTGGCGAGGAGCGCGCGGTGCCAGGCATAGGATTCCGCGACCGGGAAGCCGCCCAGGCGGTTGATGTGGGCGAGCTCGCCGAGCTCGGCGAAGGCGATCTCGGTGATCCGCGCCCCGGCCGCCGAAAGCCGCGCCAGCGCGCGCTCGAACGCCGTCGCGACCTCGCGGTCGAGCGCATCGAGGACGAGTGTCTTCGGCACCGCGAAGCGCAATCCGGCGACCGCGAGCGGCGACGGGACCACGGACGGCGCGCCGGCGAAGATCGCATCGACCACGGCGCAGCACGCGACCGAGGGCGCGAGCGGGCCGACCGAATCGAGCGAGACCGCGAGCGGCACGATGCCGTCGATCGGAACGCGGCGCGCGGTCGGCTTGAAGCCGGCGAGCCCGGCGAAGGTCGCCGGCACGCGTACCGATCCCGCGGTGTCGGTGCCGAGCGCGGCGACGGCCATGCCTTCGGCGACCGAGACGCCGGCGCCCGACGACGAGCCGCCCGGGATGCGGCGCTGAGCGCGGTCCCACGGGTTGGCGGGCGTCCCGTAATGCGGGTTGAGCCCGAGGCCGCCCATCGCGAACTCGGTCATGTTGGTGCGCCCGACGATCACGGCGCCGGCGGCGCGGAGCCGGGCGACTACCGGCGCGTCGGCGCGCGCCGGCGGTGCGTCGGCAAGCGCGATCGAGCCGGCCCGCGTCGTCTCGCCCGCCACATCGGCGAGGTCCTTGATCGAAACCGGGATCCCGGCGAGCGGCGAGGGGACGACCCCGACCCGGCGCAAGCCATCGGACGCGGCGGCCGCGGCGAGCGCCGCCTCGCGATAGACCCGAATGAACACGCGGGCGCCTTCGCCCGCCGGGTCGTCGATGCGGGCGAGTGCGGCCTCGACCAGCGCGCGGCTCGTTGTCCGGCCGGCGGCGAGGGCGCGGGCGTGATCGGCGACGGTTCTCATGATGTTTGCCCCCGGGGAAAGACGGATCGGCTGAAATCAGTTTGCCTTTGTTGAGGGTTCAACAATATCGTATCCGAGTTTCTGCTGACACCCAACCGGCGAGGCGCTGGCGCATGAAGACGGTCCTGTCGCTGCGGCTGAACGGGCGGCCCCGTGACGACGTGGTGCCGGACAATCTCCTGCTCGTGGACTATCTGCGCGAAGCGGTTGGGCTCACCGGCACCAAGATCGGCTGCGACGGCGGCGAGTGCGGCTGCTGTACCGTCCTGATCGACGGCCGGCCGCGGCACGCCTGCCTGACGCTCGCTGCCGCCTGCCAGGGCACGGTCGTCGAGACCATCGAAGCGCTCGAGACGGGCGGCCGTCTGTCGGCGATCCAGCGCGCCTTCCACGAGAAGCTCGGCGCCCAGTGCGGCTTCTGCACGCCCGGCATGGTGATGGCGGCCGAGGGGCTGCTGCGCGCCAACCCGCGCCCGAACGAGGCCGACATCCGCGACGGCATGGCGGCCAATATCTGTCGCTGCACCGGCTATGTGAAGATCATCGAGGCGGTCGAGGCCGCCGCGCGGGAGATCGCGCCATGATGGACGGAGCCGGTCCGGTCCGCTCGATCGGCGTGCCGACGCCGCTCGTCGACGGTCCCGAGAAGGTCTCCGGCAAGGCGCGCTACGCGGCCGACTATCTCGGCCACGACATCCTGGTCGGGCGCATCTGGCGGAGCCCGGTCGCGCACGCGCGCATCCTCGCCGTCGACGTCACGAAGGCCCAGGCGCTGCCGGGCGTCGTCGCGGCCGTGACCGGTGCGGACTGCGACAAGACCTTCGGCGTCTTGCCGGTCGCGATGAACGAGTATCCGCTCGCGCGCGAGCGCGTGCGCTACCGCGGCGAGCCGGTCGCGGCAATCGCGGCGATCGATGCCGAGACCGCGCAGCGCGCGCTCGATCTCATCGCGGTCGAGTTCGCGCCGCTGCCGGCCTATTTCTCGGCCGTCGATGCGCGCGCGCCGGGTGCGGTCCTCCTCCACGACGACAAGCCGGGCAATGTCGAGCGTCACGCGACCTACGCGATCGGCGATGTCGATGCCGGTTTCGCCGCCGCCGATCTCGTGCGCGAGGAGACCTATCACTGCGCCGAGGTCTGCCAGGTGCAGAGCGAGCCGCACGCGGCGCTCGCCGAGTACGACGCCGAGCGCGACGAGCTCACGGTGCGCTGCTCGACCCAGGTGCCGTTCTATGTGCACCTGATGCTCGCGCGCACGCTCGATATGGAGAAGTCGCGCATCCGCGTGATCAAACCGCATATCGGCGGCGGCTTCGGCTGCCGCACCGAGACGCTCGCGATCGAGCTGATCGCGGCACTTCTCGCGCGGAAGGCGAAGGGCCGTGTGCGGATCGTCGCCACGCGCGAGGAGACCTTCATCACCCATCGCGGCCGGCCGGAGCAGACGACGCGGCTTAGGATCGGTCTTACCAGGGACGGCCGCATCACCGCGGTCGAATGCGAGACGGTGCAGCGCGGTGGGGCCTATTCCGGCTACGGCATCGTCACGATCCTCTATTCCGGCTCGATGATCTTCGCGATCTACGACGTCCCGGCCGCGCGCTATGACGGCTACCGCATCGCGACCAACACGCCGCCGCCCGGCGCGTTCCGCGGCCACGGCACGGTCAATGTCCGCTTCGCCTTCGAAAGCCTCCTCGATCGCATGGCGGCCGAGCTCGGGCTCGATCCATTCGCCGTCCGCCGCGCCAACCTCCTGAAGGCGCCGACGTTTACCGCGAATGATCTGATGGTGAACTCCTACGGCCTGCCGGACTGCCTCGATCGGGTCGAGGCGGCGAGCGGCTGGCGGACGCGCAAGGGACGGCTCGGGCCCAATCGCGGTCTCGGCATGGCGTGCTCGCATTATGTCTCCGGCGCCTCGAAGCCGGTGCACTGGACCGGCGAGCCGCATGCGACGGTCAATCTCAAGCTCGACTTCGATGGCTCGATCACCCTCCTGACCGGCGCGGCCGAGATCGGCCAGGGGTCGTCGACCGTTCTCGTCCAGTGCGTCGCCGAGGTGCTGGGTCTCGACATCGGCCGCATCCGCATCATCGCCGCCGACAGCGCGGTGACGCCGAAGGACAACGGCTCCTACTCCTCGCGCGTCACCTACATGGTCGGCAATGCCGCGATCGAGGCGGCGAACAACCTCAAGGCTGTGCTGGTCAAGGCTGCCGCCGATCGTCTCGGCGTGCGCGTCGAGGACGTCGAGTGCCTGGGCGAGAGCTATCGCGCCGGGAGGCAGGACGAGGGACTGTCGTTCGACGACGTGGTCAAGGCGGCGCTCGCCGATGCCGGCACCATCACGGTGAAGGGCAATTTCTCGACCATTCCCGCCTCGCACGGCGGCAAGAAATATCGCGGCGCCGCGATCGGCGGCACGATGGCCTTCGCCTATGCCGCGCAAGTCGTCGAGGTGAGCGTCGATCCCGACACCGCCGAGATCCGGGTGGAAAAGGTCTGGGTCGCGCATGATTGCGGCCGCGCCCTCAATCCGCTCGCGGTTGAAGGCCAGGTGCAGGGCTCGGTGTGGATGGGGATGGGCCAGGCGCTGTCGGAGGAGACGCGCTACCACGACGGCCTCGGCATCACCGGCAATATGCTCGATTATCGCGTCCCGACGATCGTCGAATCGCCGCCGATCGAGGTCCACATCGTCGAAGCGGCCGATCCGCATGGACCGTTCGGCGCCAAGGAGGCGGGTGAGAGTTCGCTCGCCGGCTTTCTCCCCGCGCTCGCCAACGCGATCGAGGACGCGATCGGCATCCGCCCGACCGAGCTCCCCGTGACGCCCGACCGCCTGATGGCGCTGATGGAAAAGCGCGCGCGCGACGGTCGCGCGACGAAGGCCTCGTGATGGAATACATGCCCGCCTTCCGGCTGCATCGGCCGGCGAGCGTCGAGGAGGCGGTCGCGCTCGCCGCCGGCGACCCCGCGGTGCGCTTTCTCGCGGGCGGCACCGACATGGTGGTGAACATCCGCCGCGGCATCGAGCGGCCGACCGCGCTGGTCGATCTGTCCGCGATCCCCGAGCTCGGCGCGATCGACATCGACAGCGGCGCGCTTCGGATCGGCGCCGCGGTGACGCTCGCGCGGCTGGCGGCCGATCCGCGCGTCGCCGCCGTCTGGACCGCGGTCGCCGAGGCCGCCGGCTCGGTCGCCGGGCCGACGCACCGCGCCTACGGCACCGTCGGCGGCAATCTCTGCCTCGACACGCGCTGTCTCTACTACAATCAGAGCGAATGGTGGCGGTCGTCCAACGACTACTGCCTCAAGCATCGCGGCTCGGTCTGCCACGTCGCGCCCGGCGGTAAGCAGTGCTTCGCCGTGTTCTCCGGCGATCTCACTCCGGGTCTTCTGATCCATGACGCGACGGTCGATCTCGTCGGCCCGGGCGGGCGGCGGACGATCCCGCTCGGCGATCTCTATCGCGACGACGGCATGGACCATCTCGCGCTCGCCGCGGGCGAGATGGTGGCGGCGGTCCGTGTCCCGGCGCCGCCCCGGGGCGCGCGATCGGGCTATCTCAAGTCGCGTGTGCGCGGCTCAATCGACT
Organism: Alphaproteobacteria bacterium; assembly: GCA_016869145.1. GTDB lineage: Bacteria > Pseudomonadota > Alphaproteobacteria > MPNO01 > VGEU01 > VGEU01. Next base: position 12,765 of record VGEU01000007.1, read on the forward strand.
TCCCGCTCGCCGGTGTCGCGGCGCTCGTCGTCTCATCGGACGGACTCGCGACCGACATTCGTGTCGCGGTGACCGGCGTCAATCCGCGGCCGCACCGCATCCGTGGCATCGACGTCCATCGCGGCCACGCGCTCGACGACAATGCGCTCGATGCGATCCGCGAGGCGGTGCGCACGCAGGCGAAGCCGATGAAGACTACGACGGTCGCGCCGTGGTATCGCCGGCGCGTGGTCGGCGCGCTCGCCCGCCGCCTCGTCGCGCGGCTCGCCTCTAGTTGATCTTGGGCCGCCAGGCGCGCGAGCGTGCCTGGCCTTCCGCGATCTGCACCGGCGTCATGTCCTGGGTCAAGAGATCGCGCGCGTCGCGGGCGTCATCATCGCCCTGCATCGCGGCGAGGTCGAACCACTTATAGGATTCGACGCGATCGACGGCGACGCCCATCCCCTTGCCATAGACGACGCCGAGATTGAACTGCGCGCGCGAGTAGTTCTGATCGGCCGAACGCTTGAGCCAGGTGATCGCCTTGTCCCAGTCGGTGTCGGTGCCGACGCCCTGGCCGTACATGATGCCGATGGTCATCAGGATCTCGGGGTCCTCGCTGACCGCGGCCTTCTGATAGAGCGCGAGCGCCTGGGCCTCGTCGGCCTCGACGCCGATGCCGTTGAGGTAGAGCCCGGCGAGCTCGGCGGCCGCCTCGGCGTTGCCGAGATCAGCGGCCTTGCGGTACCAGGAGGCGGCCTCCTTGGGGTCGTGGCGGACGCCGGTGCCGCGGAGATACATCATCGCGAGGTTGAGCTGCGCTTCCGTGTTGCCCTGCTCGGCTGCCCGGGTGAACCAGGACGCGGCCTTGTCGACGTTCGGCGGCACGCCGCGCCCGCTCAGGAGGAGCTCGCCCAAATGGATCTGCGCCACCACATCGCCGGTCTCGGCGAGCGGCTCGAACGCCCGCGCGGCTGCCGCGAAGTCACCCTTGAGGTAGAACCCGAGCGCATCGTCGAGCGCGTCCGCCCGGACGAGGACCGGCGTCGAGACAAGCGCGAGACAGAGGACCAACGTTCGCAGACGCATGGGTCATCCTTCGGCGGGTGGAAATCGCGCAGAGCCTAGTTCAATCCGACCCGCCTGCACAGGGTGCGCCGTTAACCCGGCGATAACCATCGCCGTGGCACAACCGGCGTGCAGAGATCATGGACCAGCACCGCCCGCCCGATCCCGAGCCGGCCCCCGTCGTCCTGGCGGCCGGCGACATCGTCGCCGACCACAGCGGCCGCGCGCTCGCCCGGCGCCGGCGCGTCCTCGCGCAATATGGCTGGACCGCGCCGCTCGACGACGATCCGGAGACCGGCTGGCTCGCCGCCTGATCGCACCCCCGGCGCCCGCCCCCTGCACCTGACCCCCTGTACGCCCGGCGCCCGACGCACCACACTCTATCCGTGAGAACGCGGGAGGCGGGCTCGGCTCGACCGCACGCCGGCCCGTGGGAGGCCGCATGGACGAGGCGCAGTTCGCGTTGCTGAGCGATCAGATGATCGCCGAGGTCGCCGCCCACGCGGCGCTCGCCGGCGAGATGACCGGCCGGCAGGCCATCGGCGCGCCGGTTCTCGCCGCGATGGCGGCGATCCCTCGCCACGAGTTCGTGCCGCTCGAGGTCCGCCCCTACGCCTATGTCAATGCGCCGCTGCCGATCGGCTTCGGCAAGACGATCTCGCAGCCGTTCATCGCCGCGCTGATGACCGACCTCCTCGACCCCCGGCCCGAGGATACGATCCTCGAGATCGGCACCGGGCTCGGCTACCAGGCGGCCCTCCTCGGACGCTTGGCGCGGAAGGTCTATTCGGTCGAGCTGATCGAGGAACTCGCCGATCAGGCACGCGCGCGCCTCAAGCGGCTCGGCTTCGACAATGTCGTCGTCCGCCGCGGCGACGGCTCGCGCGGCTGGGTGGAGCACGCGCCGTTCGACAAGATCATGGTGACCGCGGCGCCCGAGCTCGTGCCGTCCGCCTTGATCCACCAGCTGAAGCCCGGCGGGACGATGGTGATCCCCGCCGGCATCGCGGATGCCCAGGAGCTCATGGTGGTGGAGAAATCGGCCGAGGGCCGGGTCAGGATGCGCGCGGTGCTCGCGGTGCGCTTCTCCGCCCTCGTCGTCGACGAGGTCTGACCGCGGTCAGACGACGAGCGTCGGGTCGACCGGCTCGAAGGAGAGGATCCAGCCGCGGCAGCTCTCGGCCGACATCGGCCGGCACAGGAGGAATCCCTGGATCACGTCGCAGCCGTGCTCGCGGAGGAACGCGAGCTGGCGGCGGTTCTCGACGCCTTCGGCCATGACCTCGAGCCCGAGGCTGTGGGCGAGTGCGATCATCGCCGCGGTGATCTTCGAGTCTCCCGGATCGCCCGGGACTTCGCGGACGAAGGAGCGGTCGAGCTTGATGGCATCGATCGGCAGATGCTTGAGCTGGCTGAGCGAGGAGAACCCGGTCCCGAAGTTGTCGATCGCGATGCGGACACCCATCTTTCGGATCGCACCCAAAGCGCGGGCGGCATCGACGAGATCGGCGGCGATCTGGCCCTCGGTCAGCTCAAGCTCGACGAGGCGCGGGTCGACGCCATGGCGCGCGATGGTCCGCTCCACCATGTCGACGATGTCGCCGTTCTGGATCTGGCGGATCGAGACATTGACCGCGAAACGGATCGCCGGCAGGCCCTCCTGGCGCCATTCGGCGAGCTGTCGACAGGCATCGGAGAGCACCCATTCGCCGAACGAGACGATCGAGCCGGTCTCCTCGGCGATCGGGATGAAGTGCTCGGGCGGGATGAGATCGAGCGTCGCGGTGCGCCAGCGCGCGAGCGCCTCGACGGCGACGATGCGCCCGGTGCGGAGATCGACCTGCGGCTGGAAACGGAGAATGACCTCGCCGCGATCGACCGCGCCCAGGAAGCGACTGCGGAGCGTCGTCCGGTCGAGGGTTAATGTGCTCACGGCCGATGTCATGGGACCGGCTCGTCCGCGGCCGGGCCCGATCAGGCCGGCCTACGCCTCGGGGGGAAACGAGAGATCAACGAATCATTCCGATTGGCGCCGGGCGCCGTTGAACGTTGAAGCCTGTGCGATGCGAACACGATCCCCTCGCGCGGGTCTGGTGGCGGGACGGGCGCTGCGGGACCATCGTAATGGGTAAAGAGTCACACCACGATGCCACAATATCACCAAGGCTGATTCGCGAAAACGCGGTGTTTACACCAATGTCACAGGCCGGTAAAGGCGGACGAATGCTTCAAGCCGTCAAGCAATCATCGAGTGCGGTTTCAGCGATCGCGGCGCGAGGCGTCCTCGAGCGTCGGGAGCGTGATCGGTCCGCCCGATCGCGCGTCGCGCTCCATTCGCCCGATCGCATCGGCGAGGCCGACGAGATCGAGCGGGCATGTCGCCGTCGCCCGGCCGGCCAGGAGTTGAGCCGCGGCCGCGGCATGCCGGGCGACACCGTGCCACGCGCCCTCGCGGGCCTTGAAGGCGGCGGCGGCGAGGCGGATCAGCCCACGATAGATGTCGGCCTCCGGCCCGCGCCGTCCCGCGGCGTGCCACAGCCCCTCCCACATCTCGTGCGCCTCCCAGAAGAAGCCATGATGGTAGAGATCGGCGCCGTGGCGGAACGCGAGAGAGGCGAACCCTTGCGTGACGTCGGGCGCCGCGCCGCGATCGCGGCCATGACCGGCGGGATCGCGGGTTGGATGCGGGGTACGGCCGGGCCGATAGGCGTAGGCCGGAAACGGAACCGACGGCGCGCGCCGCGGCAGATGCCGCCCCGGTCCGGCAACCGAGTGTGTGCTATCGTCCGCGTCGTCATGGTCGTGGTCCGTCATCGCCGCCCTGCCGGCCCTTCGCCTCGTCGCGGCCCGGCCGGAGCCTGAACCGGTGGCCCGCTATCTCGTCACCGGCGGCTGCGGCTTCATCGGCTCGCATCTCGCCGACGCGCTGGTCGCCGCCGGGCATGGCGTCCGCATTCTCGACGATTTGTCGACCGGCAAGCGCGCCAACGCGCCGGCCGCCGCCGAGATCGTCGTGGGCGACGTCGACGATCCGCCAACCGTCGCACGTGTCGCCGCCGGCGTCGACGGCATCTTCCACCTCGCCGCCATCGCCTCCGTCGCGCGCTCGAACGAGGATTGGATCGGCACCCATCGGGTCAACCTGTCCGGCTCGATCGCCGTGTTCGAGGCGTCACGATCGGCGAAAGGCGGTCGTCCGGTGCCGGTCGTCTATGCCTCCTCGGCCGCGGTCTATGGCGACAACGACGCCGTGCCGCTCGGTGAGGACGCCCGGCTCCGCCCGCTCACCGCCTATGGCGCCGACAAGCTCGGGTCCGAGCTCCACGCCCGCGTCGCCGGCCATGTCCACGGTGTCGCGACGGTCAGCTCCGCTTCTTCAACATCTATGGACCCCGCCAGGATCCGCACTCACCCTATTCGGGCGTGATCTCGATATTCGCCGAGCGCATCGCACGCGGCGAGGCGATCGATATCCACGGCGACGGCCGCCAGATTCGCGATTTCGTCTATGTCGCCTACGTGGTCCGCGTCCTCGTCCGCGCGATGGAGCGCGCGGCGCGCGCGCCGCAGGTTCTCAACGTGTGCACCGGTCGGCCGACCACGATCGGCGAGCTCGCGGCGATCCTCTGCCGTATCGCCGGGCGCGAGGTCGCGCGGCGGCCGCAGCCGGCGCGCGCCGCGTCCGCGCTCGGCATCGAGGCCGAGACCGCGGTCGAGGACGGCCTCACCCGGACGCTCGCGAGCCTCGTTGCCCGATAGGCCGGGCCGCGGCTACCCTCGGCGGAGGCCATCAGGGAGGACTCCATGCCCCAACCGATCCGTCGCGTCGTCACCGGCCACGACAAGAGCGGCAAGGCGATCGTCGTCATCGACGGGCCGGCCGGGAACGTCCGCGTCCGTGAATCGACGGGCACCGCCTCGACCCTTCTCTGGGTCGCCGACAAGACGCCGACGAGCTATGCCGGCAACGAGGACACCGCGAACCAGCAGGTGCCGATCGCGCCGCCGCTCGCCGGCAGCATCTTCCGCACCGTCGAGTTCCCGCCCGAGAAGGACGCCAAGTTCGACACAGAGACCGTGCTCAAGGAGATGGGCGTGCGGCCGAAGGCGTTCGGCGGCCAGCCGGCACGCCATCACGGCATGCACCGCACCGAGAGTGTCGACTACGCGATCGTCATGTCGGGCGAGATCGACATGTGGCTCGACGATTCCGAGGTCCACCTGAAGGCGGGTGACGTCGTCATCCAGCGCGGCACCAACCATGCCTGGGTCAACAAATACGCCAAGCCCTGCGTGATCGCCTTCATCCTCGTCGGCGCGACGGGCTGAGCGGGCTCAGCGCGGCGGCGCGAGGCCGAGCGTCACGCCTGAGTCGATCCCGATCAGCTGGCCGGTCACGGTGCGCGCGCCGTCGACCAGCCACACGACCGCCTCGGCGACGTCCTCGTTGGTGACGGTCTTGCCGAGCGGCGCGATCTTCTCGAAACGCGCCTTGTGCACCGGGTAGTGCTCGGCGCCGAGATGGACCGCGACCCAGCGCCCCTCGACGAAGCCGGGGCAGACGGCGTTGACGCGGATCTCGGGCGCGAGCGCGCGCGCGAGCGACAGCGTCAGCGCATTGACGGCCGCCTTGGAGCACGCATAGGCGGACGAGCTCCCGGTGCCGTTGACGCCGGCCGACGAGGAGATGTTGACGACCGAAGCCGAGCCCGTCGCCTTCATCGCCGGCGCCGAGGCGCGGATCATCTGGTAGATGCCGACGACGTTGACCGCATACATGCCGAGGAAGTCGTCCTTGGAGAGCGCGTCGAGATCGGCATGGTGGGCGAACTTGGTCGTGCCTGCGGCGTTCACGACGCCATCGATCCGGCCCCAGCGATCGAGCGCGGTCTCGGCGAGCAGACGACAATCGGCATCCTCGGTGACATCGCCCCGACACGATACGGCATCGCCCCCAGCGGCGCGGCAGGCGGCGACGACCGCCTCGGCATCGGCGGCGCCGGTCCGGAAGTTGACCACGACCGCCCAGCCGCGCGCGGCGAGCGCCTCGGCGCTCGCCCGCCCCATGCCGCTCGAGGCGCCCGAGACGATCGCGACGCGGCGGGTCATTTCCTGCCCGGCATCGGCTGGAGACCCGGCCGGTAGGTCTTCTTGTCGAGGAACTCCTCCATGCCGCGCGAGCGGGTGTTGAGGCCGTCGCGGAAGCGCATCGATTCCGATTTCGCCTCGAGATACTCGTAGGCCTGGTCGACCGGCATCGAGCGGACGTGGCGGATCGCGTCCTTGGTCGCCTTGAGGACCTCGGGGCTCTTGGTCATGAGGTCCTTGGCGAGCGTAGTCACCTCGTCCTTGAGCCTGGCGCGCGGCACGGCGAGCGAGACAAGGCCGATCTTCTCGGCCTCCTTGCCGTCGAAGGTGCGCCCGGTGACCGAATAGTAGATCGCCTTCCGAAGCGGCATGAAATCGGCGACGACCTTGCTCACGAGACCGCCGGGCAGGATGCCCCAGTTGACCTCGGAGAGCCCGAAGACCGCGTCGTCGGCGGCGATCGCGAAATCGCAGGCGCAGAGCGGGGTGAACGCGCCGCCGAAGCAATAGCCGTTCACCATCGCGATCGTGGGCTTCGAGAAATAGGCGAGCTTGTACCAGTTCCAGCGCCGGTCGGCATCGCGCGCAAGCTGGCGCTCATAGGGCTTGTCGTCGAGGGCACGGAAGAAGAGCCGGAGGTCCATGCCGGCCGAGAACGCATCGCCCGCGCCGGTCAGCACCAGGACGCGGACGTCGGGGTCGGTGTTGAGCTCGGTCAACACCTCGAGCATGTCGAAGCAGAGACCCGGACTCATCGCGTTCCGCTTCTCGGGCCGGTTGAGCGTGACCCAGGCGATGCCTTCCTTCTTCTCGACCAGAACGTTCTCGTAGCTCGGCTTCAAGGCCATCGTTCCCTCCCTGGGGCGTTGCGCGATCCCGGATGCGCGCCTGCCGCGACGCGCACCGTCTCACCGCCAGCATCGTGACCGGCGGGCCGGTCCGTCAATGGCGTTCCTCGAAGCACGCGACCGGCCGACCCTCCCGATAGGCAACGAGCGTATCGGCGGCGGCATTGGCGAAATCGGCATAGGCCATATCGGTGGGCCAGCCGATATGCGGCGTCAGGATCACGTTGGAAAGGCCGGTGAACGGGCTCGCCGCGGGCAGCGGTTCCTCGCCGAACACATCGAGGCCGGCGCCGGCGATCCGGCCCGCCGCCAGCGCGGCCGCGAGTGCCGCCTCGTCGACGATGCGCCCGCGCGCGGTGTTGATCAGGATCGCGTGCGGTTTCATCAAAGCGAGGCGGCGCGCATCGATCAGCCCGCGCGTCTCCTCGCTCAGGGTGGCGTGGATCGAGACCACGTCGGCACCAGCGAGGAGATCGTCAAGCTCCGATCGCGCCACGCCGTGCGCCGCCGCGGTCGCCGCATCGAGCCGGCGGCCCCACGCGATCACGTTCATGCCGAACGCGCGCGCGATGCCGGCGACGTGGCGGCCGACATGACCGAGTCCGACGATGCCGAGCGTCTTGCCGCGCAGCACGCGGGTCATCGGCGGCTGCCAGGTTCCGCTCTTGAGCGCGCGGTCGCTGTCGGGAATCCGCCGCATCAGAGCGATCATGAGCCCGATCGCGAGTTCGGCGGCGCCGACGGAATAGCCGCCGGTCGCCTTGGCGACGAGGACGCCGCGGGTGGCGGCCGTCGCCATCTCGATGTGGTACACGTGATTGCCGGTCTGCGCGATGATGCGGAGATCGGGCAGCGCCTCGAGGAGCGCCTTCGTGAAATGCGTGCGCTCGCGGTTGGCGACGACCGCATCGAAGCCGGCGAGCGCGTCGGGATCGCCGAACGGGCCGGTGAAGATGCGCACCTTGGCGCATGCGCGCAGCCGGCGCACGCCCTCGGTCCCCTCATAGGCCTCGTGGATGTCGTCGAGGATGGCGACGCGCATCGCCGCGATCCCGGTCGTTTCGCCCTGCCGCGTCAGGCCCGTTCGGCCGCGAGACGCGCGACCGGCCGATCATTCATTGGCGAGTTGACGAGCGCGGCGACGAATCCCATCGCGATCGCGAGCCACCAGAACATCATGTAGCTGCCGGTGACGTCGTAGATCAGCCCGCCGAGCCAGACGCCGAGAAAGCTCCCGATCTGGTGGCTGAGAAACGCGATCCCAAACAGCGTCGCCATGTAGCGGGTCCCGAATATCTGCGCCACGATGCCACTCGTGAGCGGCACGGTGCCGAGCCAGAGGAGGCCGAGCACAGCGGCGAAAACGATCACCGAGACCTCGGTCACCGGCACGCTGATGAAGGCGATCATCGCGAACGACCGTCCGACATAGAGAAGGCTTAGCACGTATTTCTTGCGGATGATGCCGCCGAGCCATCCGGCGATCCAGGTGCCCATCAGGTTGAACAACCCGATCACCGCGATCGCGGTCGCGCCGAGCGCGGCGGATGCGCCGGAATCGGCGAGATAGGCCGGAAGGTGAGTCGCGACGAACTGCACCTGGAAGCCGCAGACGAAAAAGCCGATGACCAACAGCCAATAGCCCGAGTGTCGGCCCGCCTCGCGCAGCGCCTCGCCGAGGCTCTGCTGCGCCGGCCGGCCGAGGCCTTCGCGCGCGGCGGCGATCATGCCCGCGCCGAACGGCACGATCAGCGCGGCCATCGCCGCCATCAGCAGCATCGCGGTGATCCAGCCGAACGAGGAGATGTAGAGCTGGCTCAGCGGCACGACGACGAGCTGGCCACCGGTGCCGCCGGCGGCCGTGATCCCGAGCCAGAGGCTCCGCCGGTTCTCCGGCGCGACGCGGCCGACGACCGAGATGAGGAGCGGCAGACCGCAGCCCGAGATGCCGAGACCCGCGAGCACGCCGGCAGTGAACACCATCCCCTCCGGTGTCGTCGAGTGCGCAACGAGCACCAGCCCGATCGCGTAGATCGTGCCCGCGATCATGATCACCCGGATCGGTCCCCATCGATCGGCGATCATGCCGGCGAAGGGGACGCAGAGTCCTATCATCAGGTTCTGCAACGCGATGGCGAAGGACAGCGTCTCGCGCCCCCAGCCCATCGCCGTGGAGATCGGCGCCATGAACATCCCGAAGCTCTGGCGGATCCCGAACGACAGCATGATGATCGTCATCGCGCAGACGACGACGACGAGCGGGTTGCGATAGAACGGGCGTGCGGTCATCGCCGCGCTAGCCTTTCTGCGCCGCCATGCGCGCGACCGGCCGATCGTCCATCGGCAGGTTGAGGAGCGCGGCGAGGATGCCGAGCGCGACCGCCGCCCACCACATCACCGTATAGTCGCCGGTCAGATCGTAGAGCCGGCCCCCCAGCCAGACACCCGAGAAGCTCCCGATCTGGTGGCTGAGATAGACGACGCCATAGAGCGTCGCCATGTACCGGGTGCCGAACATCTGCGCGACGATGCCGCTGGTGAGCGGCACGGTCGAGAGCCACAGGAAGCCCATGCAGGCGGCGAAGACCATCACGCTGGTCGGCGTCACGGGCACGCTGATGAACGCGATGACGATCGCGGCGCGGGCGATATAGAGCGCGCTCAGGAGATATTTCTTGCGGAACCGTCCGCCGAGCCAGCCCGATGTCCAGGTGCCGAACAGGTTGAACAGGGCGATGGTCGCGACGGCGGTCGCGCCGATCGCGGCGTCGAGGCCGCGGTCGGTGATATAGGCCGGCAAATGCGAGCCGATGAACTGAACCTGGAAGCCGCAGACGAAGAAGCTGACGACGAGGAGGATGTAGCCGGAATGCCCGCTCGCCTCCCGGATCGCCTGACCGAGCGTCTGCTGCGTGGCCGCCGAGAGCGAGGTCTTCGCCGCCACCGAGAGCGCCGCGGCGAGCGGCACGATCAGCGCCGCGATGGCCGCCATGACGATGACGGCGACGACCCAGTCATAGTTGGTGATCAGGCCCTGGCACAGTGGCACGATCAGGAGCTGGCCGGCGGTGCCGCCGGTCGTGATGATGCCGAGCCAGAGGCTCCGGCGCGCCTCCGATGCGACGCGGCCGGCGATCGACAAGAGCATCGGCAGGCTGCAGCCCGAGACGCCGAAGCCGATGAGGAAGCCTGCGGAGAACAGCATCTCCGTCGGCGTCGTCGATTGCGACATCAGGAACACGCCGAGCGCGTAGAGCGCGCCGCCTGCCATCAGGACGCGGCCGGTGCCGATCTTGTCGGCGAGCGCGCCGGCGAAGGGTGCGCCGAGGCCGATGATCAGGTTCTGGATCGCGAGCGCGAAGGACAAGGGCTCACGCCCCCAGCCCAGGCTCGCGCTGATCGGCTGCATGTAGAGCCCGAAGGTCTGGCGCATGCCGAACGAGATCATCACGATGCAGGTGGCGCAGCAGAGGACGAACAGCGGCGTGCGCCAGAACTTCTCGGTCATGAGGTGGAGCGAGTCCGGATTCGTCGGGCGGCGGGAATCATAGCCAATGGGTCGCCCGGTGTCAGAGCAAAACCTCGGTCACGGCCGCTGCACGGACAGGCGCGCGAGCGGGCGCTCGTCGATCGGGAAGTGGAGGAGGGCGGCGACCAGGCCGAGAACCACCCCGCCCCACCAGACGATCGCGTAGCTGCCGGTCACGTCGAACAGCCAGCCGCCGAGCCAGATGCCGAGAAAACTGCCAAACTGGTGGCTCATGAACGCGATGCCATAGAGCATCGACATGTAGCCGGTGCCGAAGATCTGGGCGACCAGCGCGCCGGTCAATGGCACGGTTGCGAGCCAGAGGATGCCGATCAGCGCCGCGAAGACGTAGACGCTCGTCTCGGTGAAGGGCAGGAGCACGAACACAGCCATCACGATCGCGCGGAGGAAATAGAGTGCGCTCAGGAGATATTTCTTGCTGAAGCTGCCGCCGGCCCAGCCCCAGAGGAAACAGCCGAAGATGTTGAAGAGGCCGATCAGCGCGAGCGAATCGGCGGCGATGCCGGTCGAGAACCCGGCATCGGTCAGGAAGGACGGCAGATGCGTCCCGAGAAACATCGTCTGGAAGCCGCAGACGAAATAGCCGATGGTGAGAAGAATGAATCCGGTGTGCCTCTGCGCCTCGCGCAGCGCCTCGACCGCGGTCTGCGTGCGCGGCCCCGCATCGTCGCCGGCGCGGTGACCATTGGCGAGCGCCGCCGCGAGCGGAACGATGAGCCCGACGAGGACGGCGAAGATCAGGAGCGTCGCGACCCAGCCCATGTCGTCGATCAGCCACTGCCCGACCGGCACGAGGAGGAGCTGGCCCGACGAACCGCCGGCGGACGCGATCCCGAGATAGAGGCTCCGCTTCTCATAGGACGCGCAGCGGCTGATCACCGACAGCACGATGCCGAAACCGGCCGCCGCCATCGCGAACCCGGTGAGGACGCCGATCGAGATCAGGGCCTCGAGCGCGGTGTCGGCGACCGCCATCATGGCGAGGCCGCCGGCATAGGTGATGCCGCCGAGCGCGACGATCTTCCCCGGACCATAGCGGTCGGCGATCCCGCCGAAGACCGGCATCAGCGCGCCCCAGACAAGGCTCTGGAACGCGACCGCGAACGAGAACGTCTCGCGCCCCCAGCCGAGCCCGACCGAGATCGGATCCATCAGGAGGCCGTAGACGTTGCGCGTCCCGAACGAGACAAGAAGGATGGTCGTCCCGCACAGAAGCACCACGAGCGGGGTCTGCCACGCCTTCATCGGGTTGTCCCTGCTGGCACCAAGACGGCCTTCCTAGCACGGCTCGCGCCCCGGCCCCTAAACTAAAGGGTCGGACGACCGTTAGAAATCGAACGATCCCGTCGCGAAATCGGGCCGGCCGGCACGCCCGCTTCCGTCCGGCTCAGAGCTTGAGGAGCTTCCGCGCGTTGTTGATGTAGAGGTCCTCGCGCTGTTTCGCCGTGATGTCGAGATCGTTAAGGATCTTGATCGTCTCGCGGATATACATCGGTCCGCCCTCGGGATCGAACGGACAGTCGGAGGCGAACATCGCCCGCTCGGTGCCGAAGAAATCGAGGCCGCAGCGCGTCGCCGACGCCGAGCCGAACACGGCGGTGTCGGCGTAGAACATCTTGAAGTAGTCGACCGGGCGCTTCTTCATCGAGGCGAGCAGCGCGCCATAGTCCTCGTCCTCGGTTCGCGTGCCGAGCTGGTCCCAGCCGGGACCGACGCGCATCTCGAAATAGGGCACCATCGCGCCGAGATGGTGGGTGATGATCTTGAGGTTGGGCAGCGTGTCGAACATCTTGGAGAACACGATGCGGGCCATCGCGGCGCTCGTCTCATAGGGCCAGCCGAAGGTCCACCAGATCTCGTATTTCGATTTCTTCTCGGTCGGATAGTCGGAGAACGTCGCGGCGCGCGCCGGATGGAGCCAGATCGGCTTGTCGAGCTGGGTCATGCGCTCGAACAGCGGGTAGAACTCCGGCTCATCGAGCGGCTTGCCGTTGACGTGGCTGAAGATTTGGATTCCGACGGCGTTGAGCTCGTTGCAGGCGCGATCGATCTCTTTCATCGTCGCCGGCATGTTGTTCATCGGCAGCGACGCGATGAAGCTCGGGAACCGGTCCGGCCATTTCCGGCAGAGCGCGTGCATGCCGTCATTGGCGAGCCGCGCGAGTTCAGGCGTCTGGTCCGGCCCGCCGATATATTCGAGCGGCGGCATCGAGTTCGACAGGATCTGCTGGTACTCGCCGAACGTCTCCATGATGCGGAGCCGCGCATCGATGTCGTAGAGCATCGGGATATTGAGCCAGCGCTTGATCGGCCCCTTGTTGGGGATCACGTCCTGCATCCGCTCGAAGTACTTGACCGGGAAGACGTGATTATAGATGTCGAGCTTCATGGGCGGTCCTCCTCGATGGCGTGCGCGATGGCGTGGTTCGTCAGGCCGATGCCGCGCAGGCTCGGATGCGGGCCGTCCGATCGCGCAGCGGACGCGCGATCACGGCAGGTCGGCGAGCACCTTCCGGATCGTCGCGACGATCTCGTCGATGTGCTTCTTCTCGACGATCAGCGGCGGCGACAGCGCCAGCACCTCGCCGGTCTGGCGGATCAGAAGCCCGTGCTCGAAGCACTTGATGTAAGCCTCGAACGTACGCACGCCCGGTGCGCCGGCGTGCGGCTCGAGCTCGACCGCGCCCATCAGGCCGAGATTGCGGATGTCGACCACGTGGCGGACGCCCTTGAGGCTGTGGAGCGCATCCTCCCAGTAGGGGGCGAGGTTCTTCGCGCGCTCGAACAGCCCCTCCTTGGCGTAGATCTCGAGCGTCGCGAGGCCGGCGGCACAGGCGAGCGGATGGCCCGAATAGGTGTAGCCGTGGAACAGCTCCACCACGTGCTGCGGCCCGTCCATCATGCCGTCATAGATGAACTTCCGGACCGCGGTCGCGGCCATCGGCACGGTCGCGTTGGTGAGGCCCTTCGCCATCGTGATCATGTCGGGCACGATGTCGAAATACTGCGCGCCGAAGGGCGTCCCGAGGCGGCCGAAGCCGGTGATCACCTCGTCGAAGATGAGGAGGATGCCGTGCTTGTCGCAGATCTGGCGAAGCTTCTGGAGATAAACCTGAGGCGGCACGATCACGCCGGTCGACCCCTGCACCGGCTCGACGATGACGGCGGCGATCGTCGAGGGATCGTGCAGTGCGACGAGCCGCTCGAGCTCGTCGGCGAGATGCGCACCCCAGCTCGGCTGGCCGCGGGTGAACGCCATCTCCTTGAGATTGAGCGTGTGCGGCAGATGATCGACGCCGGCGAGGAGGTTGCCGAACTGTTTCCGGTTGTTCGAGATGCCGCCGACCGCGGTACCGCCGAAGCCGACGCCGTGATAGCCGCGCTCGCGCCCGATGAAGCGGGTGCGGTGGGCCTGGCCCTTGGCGCGCCAATAGGCGAGGGCGATCTTGAGCGCGGTGTCGACCGCCTCGGAGCCAGAGTTGGAGTAGAACACGTGGTCGATGTCGCCGGGGCAGAGGGCGGCGATCTTGGCCGCAAGCTCGAACGCGCCGGGATGACCCCACTGGAACGCGGGCGCATAGTCCATCCGCCCGACCTGCGCCTGGACGGCCTCGACGATCTCCTGGCGACAATGGCCGGCGTTGACGCACCACATGCCCGCCGTCCCGTCGAGGACCCGGCGGCCGTCGCCGTCGGTGTAGTGCATGTCCTTGGCGGAGACCATCATGCGCGGCGCCGACTTGAATTGCCGGTTCGCGGTGAACGGCATCCAATAGGGCTCGAGGGTGTTCGTGGTCATGCGGGTCGTGTCGGGCATGTCGGTCTCTCTCCGGCGAGATTCGGCGGCAGGCTATCAGCCGCCCTCCGGAGCGACAAGGGTGTTGCCGGCACGCGATTCCGGATAGAAAGGGTCGATCCGCAAGGAACGACAGCCGCGGCTTCTCCCGCGCAACTCCGATGAGGCCCGCCGCATGAGCCAGGCGTCCGGGCTCCGCGCCGTGTGGCGTCCGCTACGCAGCCGGAACTACGTGATCTTCTCGACCGCGAGCGAGATCTCGCATGTCGGCACGTGGGCGCAACGCGTCGCGGTCGGCTGGCTGACCTGGGAGCTCACCCAGTCCGGGTTGTGGCTCGGTCTGATCTCCTTCGCCGATCTCTTTCCGACCATCCTGTTCGCGCCGCTGACCGGGGCCGTCGCCGACCGCGTCGATCGCATCTGGCTGATGAAGATCTGCCAGGTGCTCGCAATGCTCCAGGGCATCGTGCTCGCGCTCCTCACCTTCTACGACCTGATCACGATCGAGATCCTGTTCGCGGCGACGTTCCTCCTCGGCACCACGATCTCGTTCAACCAGCCAGCCCGGCTCGCGATCGTGCCGAGCCTCGTCGCACGCGAGGATCTCGCCGCCGCCATCGGGCTCAACTCGGTCATCTTCAACATCGCACGCTTCGTGGGTCCGGCCGTCTCCGGGCTCGTGATCGCGGGCTTCGGTGTCGGCGCCGCGTTCGCGTTCAACGCGTTCACCTACGCGGTGTTCCTAGTGTCGCTGTTCCTGCTCCGCGTGCCGGCGCGCGAGGCGGCGCCGACGCCGTCTTCGGTGCGCAATATCCCGAACGAGATCGCGACCGGCTATTCCTACGCGGCCCGCCATCCCGGCATCGGCCCGATGCTCGTCCTCCTGATCGTGCTCGCGATCTGCGCCCGGCCCTTTACCGAGCTCCTGCCGGGCTTCGCGGGCGCGGTGTTCAACGAGGGCGCCGACGGCCTCGCGGTCCTGACCTCGGCGACGGGGCTCGGCGCGGCGCTCGGCGGGCTCTGGCTCGCCCAGCGCGGCGGCGTCGCCGGCCTCACGCGCGTCTCGGTCTGGAGCATTCTCCTCTTCGCGCTCGCGCTTCTCCTGTTCACGGCGACGACGGATTTCGTGCTCGCCGTGGTGATCCTCTTCTTCGCCGGCTTCGCGATGATCATCACCGGCGTCGCCGAGCAGACCCTGATGCAGAACGCCGTCAATCCGTCGATGCGCGGGCGCGTGATGGGGCTCTATGGCATGATCCAGCGCGGCGGGCCGGCGCTCGGCGCGCTCGGCATGGGCGCGCTGTCGGAGCATTTCGGTCTCAGATGGCCGCTCGCGGCCGGCGCGGTCGTGTGCATCGGGCTGTTCGTCTGGGCGCTCAGACGGTCGCCGACGATGGCGCCGGCGCTCGAGGGCGAGCCACCCGGCGGCGACAAGCGGCCGCCGGTCGTGCAGCACTGAGGGCGGGACCACGTGGCGATGTCGATGCGGTTCCGCCTGGTCGCGGCGCTCCTCCTCGGGGTTCTGTGTGCCGCGGGCGTCGCGACCTTCGTTCCGTATAGCCTTTGGAACATGCCGCTTCCGGACGGATGGCCGCCGACGCCGTCCGTCATGGCCGGTGTCGCGGCGGCCACGCTCGTGGTCATGGCGGCGGCCGCCTATCTCGGGCTCGCGCTCGCGCAGCGAATCGGATTCGCGCCGTTCCCCTCGCTCACGAGCGAACCGTCGGATGGCGAGAGCGGGCGCGCCCGCGTCTTCCGCGCGATCGGCGCCGGCCTCGTCGCGGGAGTCCTCGCCGCCATCGCCTACGAGATTGTGTCGTGGTCCGATGACACGCCCGAGCTCGATCCGGCGGCGCCGGTTGCAGAGCGCTCGATCCGCATCCTGGGCGGCATCGTGTTCGCCAGCATTCACGAGGAGGTCCTGATGCGGCTCTTCCTCGTGACGACCATCGTGTGGGCGCTATCGATGCCGGCACGTCGGCGCGGAAGCGGGGTGCCGGCCTGGTGCTGGTGGGTCGCGATCATCGCGGCGGCGCCGGGCTGCTTGCCCCTGCTCGTTGTCATCGAAGGGATGATCCGGCCACTCACGACCGCCTATGTCGTCGCATCGGTGGCCATCCACGCCGGCCTCGGAATCGTGTTCGGCTGCGAGTACCGTCGCCGCGGTCTCGAGGGCTCGATCCTGGCCCAGGCCGGGGCGCAGCTCGTGTTTCTGATCGCGGCGCGGTTCTGAGCGTTGCGTCAGATCTGCGCCGCCATCCAGTCGAGCATGAACGCGGTCGAGGTGTTCCAGATATCGTACTGGCAGTGACCGGCGCCGCCCGACCCGTTGGCGCCGTCATAGATCTTGAGCGTCTTGTCCGTGGCGCCGATCGCCGCATGGAGCTTGCGCGAGCCCTCGACGCTCATCAATCGGTCGGCGGTGCCGTGGGTGATCAGCGTCGGGCACACGATGTTCTTCGCGCAGTCCTTGAGGTTGAACGTCTTCAGCCGCTCGCGCGCCTCGGCGTCGGTAACGCCGCCGAGTAGACGCTGCACCGTCGCCTGCAGCGGCTGGTGAAAGAGATAGAGATCCGCGAGGAGATCGTAGCAGCCCGCCCAGGCGACCAACGCCTTGACGCGACGGTCGAAGGCGGCGATGCGGGGCGCGTAGTAGCCGGCCATGCTGATGCCGATCAGTCCGATGCGGTTCGGATCGATCTCGGGCCGGCCGACCAGCCAGTCGATCGAGGCCATGCCCGGCACCTCGTAGTCGGCGCGGGTCGGTATCTTCTTGAGATAGGACGACGAGCCGCGGCCCGGCGTGTCGACGAGGAGCATCGCCCAGCCGCGCTCGATGATGGCGCGGCCGGAGAAGAAGATCTCCTCGGCGAAAGCGTCCGCGCCGCCGACCAGGAACACCGCCGGCCACTTGCCCGGCGCCGGGTTCACCGGGTGGCAGAAATAGCCGTCATAGGTCTCGGCACCGCAGCGGACCTCGATCACCTCGATCTTCGGCGCATGGAGCTTCGCGCCCTCGCGGAAGAGCTCCTGCGACTTCCGGAACGCCGCGGCCTTTTTCGGGTTGTCGTAGCCGGTGAGGAAGACGTCCGACTGGCGCCAGTACTGATTGGCCGCGAAGAAGGCCTTCATCGCGGTGTGGCGATGCCCGGCGGCGAGCGCCGCGCGCGCACGCGTCTCGGTCGCCTCGGCGAGCCCGCGCCAGCCCTTCTCCCAGCCATCCGCATCGCCGGCGTCGAGCGTCCGCGCGAGGCGGGCGATCTCGAACACGTCGCCGCCGCCCGCCTGCGCCTCGGCCGCGAGGCGGAGCGTCTGGGCCGAATAGGGCTCGGTCGGACTGAGGAAATCGAGCATCGATGCCTCCCTATGCCGTGGCGTCCGCCTCGCGCACCATCGCGATCAGCGACGAGCGCAGCATGAAGTCGTGGGCCAGAGCCTTGGTGTCGGCGGTGCGTTTCAGCTCGTCGAGACGTTTGCGTCGGATCGCGGGGTCCTTCTCCTGCAAGGTCTCCTTGTTCCGGATCGACTGCGCCTGGACGTATTTCTGCGCCGTCGGACGGCGCTGGCGGTCATACTGGTCGAGCACGGACTCGTCCGCCTCGCCGCGCCAGATGCGCCCGAGCTTGGTGGCGAGGTTGAGCCCGTCATGGATTCCGCTGTTCATCCCCATGCCACCGATCGGGTTGTTGACATGCGCGGAATCGCCGGCGAGGAGCGCGCGGCCGGCGCGGAAGCTCGCCGCCACGCGCTGGTGCACGTCGTAGAGATTGCGGTGGACGATGGTGAACGACGGCGCGAAGGGCAGGCACTCCTGGAACCGCGCCTGGATCCACTCGTCGCTCGTCACCACCTCGTTCGGCTCGTCGGTGAGCGCTGGGAAGAGACAGCGCCATATGCCCTCGAACCGCTCACCCGGCACCTTCATCAGCGCGCACCACTGGTCGGGATGCGCGACATAGTTGCGGAACCGATAGCCGCCGGCGGCCGCGAAGTCGAAATGGGTCGCGACGATGATGAAGCGTTCCTGCCAGGTGAAGCCGGGGAAGTCGATGTCGAAGGTCTTGCGCGTGATCGACCGGCCACCCTCGCAGCCGATCAGATAGCGCCCGCGATGCGTCTCGCGCCGCCCGTCCGGATGCTCGACCGTGATCTCGACACGGTCGGCGGTCTGGCCGACCTCGACGACGGTGCAGGGTCGCGTGAGCTGGAACGCCGAATGAAGCTGGGCGAGCTCGAGCGCGACGCCGATCGTCTTGTGCTGCTCGACCTGGAGCGCATAAGGGTGGCGCGTCTCGTCGCCGATGTCGCGATAGTCGAACTCGGCGACGATCTCGCCGGTGGCGCGGTCGCGATACTGGAAATGCGGCGAGGCGATGCCCTTGGCCATCAGCCGCTCGGTCAGCCCGATGCCCTCGACCATGTCGAGGGTCGAGGGATGGAGCGTCGCCGCGCGGTGATCGGTCGGGATCTCGGCGAGCGTGTCGAACAGCTTGACCGGGATTCCCTGGCGCGCGAGCGCGAGGCCGGTGATGGTGCCGACGGGGCCGGCCCCGCTGATCAGGATGCAGTCGTCTGTGGCCATCGTCCGCTCGCTCCGCCGTCACCAGAGGGACGAGATAGACCGGGCGGACGGCCCTGTCCATGATTACCGCCAGATTGACGGGGGCGCCGACCCGTGATCCGCTTGGGCACCCCAGGCGATGGAGGCTCGCGATGCGGCGCCTCGTTCCGTACTTCCTCGTCCTCGTCCTCGCGCTCGCCGTGCCGGCCGCCGCCTATATGCCGCCCTCGTTCTACATCAAGGCGCGCGCCGCGGCCGATTACCACGTCCAGCTCCGCGTCGGCGGTGTGTCGCCGAACACCGAGGCCGACGGCCACGGCATCTGCCTCGTGACCGGCGCGGTCGCCACGATTTTCCGCGACCGGGCGAACCAGCTCCGTGCCGACCAGTCGATCACCGTGGGCGTCCCCTGCACGGTGCCGCGCGCGAAGCCGTCGGCCGTCGCCGGCGGTACGTCCTGGCACGACTACGACAAGATCCGCACCGTCAAGGTGCTCGAGCTCTTCCTGCTCCGTCGCGACGGCCGCTTCGAGGTCGCCGATCTCGGCGATCGCATCGGCTACCTCGAGGCCCCGACCACGGCACCGACCATCGTCGACGAGGCTCAGCGCTGACGCGACCGTTCCGCTCGCGTCGCGAGATAGACGCCGATCGCGATCAGCGCGATGCCGACCATGTGGAACATCGCGAAGGTCTCGCCGAGAAGGCCGATCGCGAGCAGGACCCCGATCACCGGCACCACGTATTGCACCGCGCCGCCGGCATTGGCGCCGACGACGGCGACGCCCTTGCCCCAGAAGAGGTAGGCGATCGCCGACGGGAAGACGGCCGCGTAGCCGATCATGGCGAGGTTGCTCGCGCTTGCCGTGAAGCCGAGGCCGCTCGCGATCTCCCACAGATAGAGCGCGAGGAAAATCGGCAGCGAAAACCCGACCAGCGCGGTGATGAAGCCGATCGGATCGAGGCCGGGCGGGGCGCGTCGGAGGATCACGGTGTAGATCGACCACGACAGATGCGAGGCGAGCACTAGGATGTCGCCGACATTGAGGCGGAACGCGATGAGGCTCTCCAGATTGCCGCGTGTAACGATGACGAACATGCCGGCCATCGCGACGGCGACGCCGACGATCTGGCGCGGCGTCACGCGGATGCCGTATATCGCGAGCGAGCAGAGGAGGATCAGGACCGGGCCCGCGGCGTTGAGGAGCGTCGCGTTGACGGCCTCGGTGTATTGCAGGCCGACATAATAGGGCGCGGTGAAGCCGACGATGCCGAGCACGGCGAACAGCGTCATGCGTCGCCAATGGTGGAGGACGACGCGCCATTGTCGCGACAGCGCGACGTAGCCGAACGGCAGGAGAACGAGGAACGCCGCCGACCAGCGCCAGAACGACATCGCCATCGGCGGCACGTGGCCTGCCGCCATGCGGCCGACGATGCTGGAACCGGCCCAGCAAAACGCGCAGAAGAAGAGGAGTGCGAACGCGAGCCACACCGGCATCGTGCCCGGTGCCGTCGCATCCTCGGCGCCCTTCATCGCGCCGCGCCCGTGCCGGCTCGCCGCTCCGCCAACGAGCCGGCGGCCGTCGTCACGTCACTCCGCCGTGATTTTCTCGGCGCGGATGAGCTGGCTCCACCGCTCGCGCTCGCCGCGGATGAAGCGGTCCGCGTCGGCGGTCGACATCGGCATCGGCTCCATGGCGAGGTCGGCGAATCGCGTCTTCCCCTCGGCGCTCACCAGCCCGCGATTGATCTCGCCGTTAAGCTTCTCGACCACGGCCCTCGGCGTCTGCGACGGTGCGAGGACGACGAACCAGGCCATGACGACGAAATCGGGCACACCGGCCTCGATCATCGTCGGCACATCGGGGAGCTGCGGCCAGCGCGTCGCGCTCGATACCGCGAGCGCGCGGTAGGTGCCGGCGCGCGTCTGGGCGACGACCTGCTGGATCGAATCGAATGCCCACTGGATCTCGCCCTTGAGCACGGCCTCGAGCACTTGCGGGTTGCCGCGATAGGCGATGTGCTCGAACTTGAGCCCCTCGCGGTTGGCGAACAGGGCCGAGGCGAGGTGGAGGCTGGTGGCGATGCCGGGCGTGCCGTAATTGAGCTTGCTCGGACTGGCCCGCGCGGCCGTGATCAGGTCCTTGACCGACCGGAACGGGCTGTCGGCCTTGACGACGACCGCGTTGGGCGCCTGCGCGATCATCGCGACGGGAACGATGTCCTTCACCGGGTCGAAATTGAGGTTCTTGTAGAGGAAGCTGTTGGTCGCGGGCGGCCCCATCGCGGTGACGGCGAGCGAGTAACCGTCCGGCGCAGATTGGGCGAGGAGGGCGGTGCCGATATTGCCGGCCGCGCCGGCACGGTTCTCGATCACGACCGGCTGGCCCCACACCCGCGTCAGGTGCTCGCCGATCACGCGCGCGAGGAGATCGTTCCCGCCGCCCGCGGGATAGGGGACGATGATACGGATCGGCTTCGCCGGGTAGTCCTGCGCGGCGGACGGCGCCGCGCCGACGACCAGGGCGACGAGACCGAACGCGACGCGACGGGCGAGACGGGCGTAGAGCATGGTCCGATTCTCCGTGAGCGTGCTATTCGGCGATGATGTTCTCGGCCTTGATCAGCCGGCCCCAGCGCTCGTTCTCGCTCCGGGCGAAGCGGCCGAGCTCGGCCGGCGTCATCGGCGTGAACTCCATGCCGAGCCGGTCGAGGCGTTCCTTCGCCTCGGGCAGCATGAAGCCGCGCAGAATCTCGGCGTTGAGCTTGTTCACGATGTCGGCGGGCGTACCGGCCGGTGCCAGCATGCAGAACCAGGCGGTCGCGACGAAGTCGGCGACACCGGCCTCGCCCATCGTCGGCACCTCGGGGAGCACCGGCCAGCGCTTGGCGGTGGTGACGGCGAGAAGCCGGACGGTACCGGCGCGGAGCTGGGCGAGCGGCAGCGGGATGACGTCGAACGAGAACTGGATCTCGCCCTTGAGCAGCGCGTCCATCACCGCGGTCACGCCGCGATAGGCGATGTGCTCGACCTTGAGGCCTTCGCGGTTCGCGAGGAGAGCGGCGGCGAGATGGAGGCTCGAGCCCGCGCCCGGGGTGCCGTAGTTGAGCTTGCCCGGGTTGGCGCGCGCGGTCTCGATGAGATCCTTCACCGACCTGATCGGGCTGTCGGCCTTGACCGAGAGCACGTTCGGACCCTGCGCCAGCATCGCGACCGGCGTCAGGTCACGGAACGGATCGTAGCTGATGTTCTTGTACAGAAGGACATTGACCGCCGCCGGCCCGATCGGGGTGACGAGCAGCGAATAGCCGTCGGGTGCCGATTTCGCGATCGCGTCCGCGCCGATATTGCCGCCGGCGCCGGTCCGGTTCTCGACCACCACGGGCTGGCCCCACGTCTTCGACAGATGATCGCCCGCAATGCGTGCCGACAGATCGACGCCGCCACCGGCGAGGAACGGAGCGACGATGCGGATCGGCTTGTTCGGATAGTCCTGCGCGCCGGCGTCGGGCGCGGTCTGGACCGCGAGCACAGCGGCCAAGAGCCCGAACGCGACGCGGCCAATCATGTTCCTCATACTCCGTCTCCCTTGCTGTCGGCGGATCTCGGCTCGACGTCGCGCGCCGCTCGATTGTTGTCGCATGCTAGTCGAAGTAGGGTGCGCGTGACGAGGGGCGAGATGCGCCCGGAACCAGCCGCCGTCCGTATGTCTACCGATCCCGTCCGCGCCATCCTCTGGATGACCCTCTGCACGCTGTCCTTCGCCGGCACGCTGGTCGCGACGCGCGTCCTCCTCGAGACCTATCCGCCGGCCGAGATCATGCTGTTCCGGGCCGTCGTCGGCGTCGTTCTCCTCGCGCCCCTCGTCCGTCTCGGTGCGAGCCGTGCCGCCTTGCGGCGGTCCCCCGGCGGCTATCTGGCGGCCGGCGGATTCACCGGCCTCGGCGTCATCACCTTCTACTGGGCGGTCGCCTCCGTGCCGCTCGCCGATGCGACGGCGCTCAACTTCAACATTCCGATCTTCACGATGCTGTTCGCCGCCATCTGGCTCGGCGAGCGCGTCGACGCGGCGCGGATCGCGGCCCTCGTCGGCGGCTTCGCGGGCGTCCTGATCGTCCTCCGACCGGGTGCGGCGGCGATCAGCCTGCCGGCGATCTCCGCGGTCGCCTCGGCGGCGATATTCGCGTTCGCCAACATCGCCATGAAACGCCTCGGGCGCGACGACCGTCCCGAGGTGATCGCGTTTACCATGCATGTCGTGATGGTGCCGATGGCCGTGGTCGCGACGCTCGCCGATTGGGTGACGCCGCGGCCCGCCGATCTCGGCTGGGTGATCGCGGTCGGCGCCTTCGGCGCGCTCTCCTATGTCGGCCTCACGCGAGCCTTCGCGCTCGCCGAAGCATCGGCGGTGATCCCGATCGACTTCCTCCGCCTGGTCTGGGCGAGCCTCGTCGGCATGGCCTTCTTCGGCGAGCGGCCCGACATTTGGACCTGGGTCGGGGCGGTGGTGATCTTCGTGAGCGCCTATGGCGCGATCCGTCGCGAGGCGCGAATGCGGCGCGAATCGGCGCCTCGGTGACCGGTCCGGCCGGCCTCGCCTTGACTCGCGCCATTCCGGCCGCCACGTTAGACCCGTGACCTGGGGTGCCCGGCGGCCATGCGGCGCGGGCTGAGAGAACACCCACCGAACCTGACCTGGTTCGTACCAGCGAAGGGAGCCGTCACGCCGCGGCGCGAATCCGTGCCCGCGATCAGGCTCCCGTCGAGAGGAGCCGAGGCTGTCGTGAACCGCCGGCCGCCCGTTCCCGGAACCGCCCGATGATCGCGATCATCGGCGGCGGCGTCATCGGGCTCGCGATCGGCTGGCGGCTGGCGGCGGCCGGCCGCGCCGTGACCGTGTTCGAGCGCGCCGAGGCGGGTCGCGCGTCGACGTGGGCCGCCGCCGGCATGCTCGCACCGCAGGTCGAGGCCGAGCCGGGCGAGGAGACGCTCCTCCCGTTCCTCCTCGACAGCCGGGCGCGCTGGGCGGGTTTCGCGGCCGAGGTCGAGGCGGCATCGGGTCTTGCCGTCGACTATCGCACCGACGGCACGCTCGTCGTCGCCATCGACCGCGATGAGCGGGTGCGCATCCAGGACCGCATGGACTATCTCGCGCGTCTCGGGCTCGCGCTCGACTGGCTCTCGGGCTACGAGGCCCGCCAGCGCGAGCCGCATCTCGCGGGGACCGTCACGGCCGCGATCTTCAGCCCGCTCGACCACCAGGTCGACAATCGGAAGCTCGCCGTCGCGCTCCGCGCCGCCTTCGTCCGCGCCGGCGGTGCGCTCCGCGAGGGGACCGAGGTCGCGGCGCTCGTCCACGACGGCGCGCGTGTCAGCGGCGTCCGCGTCGCCGATACCGCGATCGCCACCGACACCGTCATCGTCGCCGCCGGCGCCTGGTCGCGCAATATCGAGGGGATCCCCGACGACTGCCGCCCGCCGGTGCGCCCGGTGAAGGGCCAGATGCTCGCGCTCGCGATGCCGCCCGGGGCGCCGCTCCTCCGTCACGTGATCTGGGGCCGCAAGGGCCTCTACATGGTGCCGCGGACCGATGGTCGGCTGATCGTCGGCGCGACCGTCGAGGAGATGGGTTTCGACACGACGCTGACCGCCGGTGGCCAGTTCGAGCTCCTGCGCAATGCCTGGGAGACCGTCCCCGGCATCTATGATCTGCCGCTGGTCGAGAGCTGGGCCGGCCTCCGCCCCGGCAGTCGCGACGATGCGCCGATCCTCGGCCCGACCCGGCTCGGCGGCCTGGTGCTCGCGACCGGGCATCACCGGAACGGCATCCTCCTCGCGCCGATCACCGCCGACATCGTCGCCGAGTACGTGCTGTCGGGCCGGCTCGCGGCGGCGGCGACCCCGTTTACGCTGGAACGGTTCACGCACCGGACGGACAATGTCGTCGGCGTGGCAGCGGCCGCAGGCGTGGGCGCCGGCGTCGCGGCGGAGGGTCGATGAGCGACACCATCACCGTCAACGGCAAGACCCGGGTGTGGCGCGACGAGACCATGCGCGATCTCGTGGTCGCGCTCGGTCTCGTGCCGGAGAAGGGCGGGATCGCGATCGCGGTCAACGCCGCGGTCGTGCCGCGCGCGGAGTGGCCCACACGCCGCGTCGCGCCCGACGACCGGGTCGAGATCGTCCAGATCGTTCGCGGAGGTTGAGGATGGATGCGGGAGTCGAGACCGCCGGCCTGACAATCGCCGGCAAGACCTTCCGGTCGCGGCTGATGATCGGGACCTCGCGCTACCCGAACCAGCAGGTGATGCTCGACGCGATCGAGGTGAGCGGAGCGGAGATCGTCACCGTCGCCGTCCGCCGCGTGAGCCTCGAGGCGGGCGGCGAGGGGCTCTATGACCGCCTCGGCGGCCGCTACCACCTTTTGCCCAACACCGCCGGCTGCTTCACCGCGAAGGACGCGGTGCTGACGGCCGAGCTCGCGCGCGAGGCGCTCGGCACGAACTGGGTCAAGCTCGAGGTGATCGGCGACGACGAGACGCTCTTTCCCGACGTCGAGCATCTCCTGCGGGCGGCGCAGGACCTCGTCAAGGCGGGCTTCATCGTGCTGCCCTATTGCAACGACGATCCGATCACCTGCAAGAAGCTCGAGGACATCGGCTGCGCCGCGGTCATGCCGCTCGCCGCGCCGATCGGCTCGGGCATGGGCATCCGCAACCCGTATAATCTCCGCATCATCCGCGACCAGGTGCGGGTGCCCGTCATCGTCGACGCCGGCGTCGGCACCGCCTCGGATGCCGCGATCGCGCTCGAGCTCGGCTGCGACGGCATCCTCCTCAACACGGCGGTTGCCGGCGCGCGCGACCCGGTGAAGATGGCGCGCGCCATGCGGCTCGCGATCGAAGCCGGCCGCCTCGCCTTCGAGGCCGGCCGCATTCCGCGCAAGCTCTACGCCAACGCCTCGACGCCGTTCGACGGCCTGATCGAGACGTGAGGGTCCCCGACCCGCCGCTCCTCGTCATCACCGACCGCGCCGCGGCCCGCCACGATCTCGTGACGGTGGCCGAGCGCGCCTTCGCCGCCGGTTGCCGCTGGCTGATGCTGCGCGAGAAGGATGTCGCACCCGATGCGCTCCGACGCCTCGCGGGCGATCTCGCGCCCATCGCGCACGCGCATGGCGCCCGTCTCGTCGTCCACGGCATCGCGGTGGCGGGAACCGACGGCGTTCACCTGCCGGCCGGGCGCGATGTTGCGGCGATGCGGCGGACGATCGGGCCGGACGCTCTCCTCGGCGCTTCGACGCACGACGCCGATGCCGTCTCAGCCGCAGCGGCGGCCGGCGCCGACTATGTGACGCTGAGCCCGGTATTCGTCACCGCGTCGAAGCCGGGTTACGGGCCGGCGCTCGGCGTCGCTCCGCTCGGGTCCATCGCGCGCCGGGCGCCGATCCCGGTGATCGCGCTCGGCGGCATCGATGCCGGCAATGCCGGCGCCTGCATGGCCGCCGGCGCCGCGGGCGTCGCGGTGATGGGCGGCGTTATGCGGGCCGATGACCCCGGCGCGGTGGTCGCCGGCTGGTCGCCGGCGATCCGGGCGGAGCGCCTCAGCGCCCGCTGAACCGCGGCTTCTCCTTGGCGAGAAAGGCCTTGTAGGCGGCGCGGTAGTCCTCGGATTCGGCGTAGGCGAGCGAGGCCTCGTGCTCGGCCTCGGTGATCGGTTGCGGCTCGCCGAGGCGGCGGATGGCGCGGCGGTGGAAGCGCGCGGCGAGCGGCGCGCCGTCGGCGATGCGCTCGGCCGTCGCGATCGCCTCGGCCTCGAGACCCGCGTCGTCGACGAGACGGCTGACCAGTTGGCGCTCGAGCGCCTCGGCCGCGTCGAACACCCGTCCCTCGAGCACGAGCTCCATCGTCGTCGCGCGGCCGGCGATCGCGATCAGCGAATCGAGGAGGTCGTAGGACAGGAACAGCCCCATCCGCTTCACCGGGATGCCGAAACGCGCGGAGCGGCCGGCGATCCGGATGTCGCAGTTGACCGCGATCTCGAGCCCGCCGCCGAGGCAGAAGCCGTGGATCATCGCGATCACGGGATGGCGACACGCCGCGATCGCGCGCGTCGCGCGGTCCGTGTCGTCGGTGTAGGTGCGCACCAGCGCGGGCGTCGAGCGCTCGGTCGGGAAGCCCGAGATGTCGGCGCCGGCGGCGAAGGCTTCCGTGCCGGCGCCGCGCAGGATCACGCAGCGGAGAGCCTCGTCGTGCGACAGGGCCTCGAACGCCGCGCCGAGACTCCGCCACGTCGCCTGATCGAGCGCGTTGCGCTTGGCCGGCCGGTTGATCACGACGGTCGCGATCGCGCCGTCGCGGCTGACCAGCAGGCTTTGCTCCGACATCGGGTTCCACTCGCGCCATGGTGGTTGCGGGGCGCATTCGGCCACACGACCGGGCCGCGCGGAAGTCTCGATCGCGCCCTGTCGGAATTTTTTACACCCGACCGCAAGCGGCCTGCGACACAACCCTTCAACTATTTGATCAACAAAATGATTCTGGCATGGCACGAGGCTTGCATTCATCGTTCACGAAACGGGGCCGCACCGGGATTCGCTCGCCGGGCGCGCGCCCGACGGCACGGGAGGCGACAATGGCGACGGTAAGCACCAGGGGCGCACAGCGTGTGGTCCGCAACATGGCGATCCGGCGCCATTCGCGCCGCGTCGCGATCCTCGGCGCGATCGTCGTCGGCACCGCGCTGTGGGCGTTCGCGATGCTGAGCCTCGCCGGCTACGAGTTCAAGGCGCTCTAGCCGGCGCGATCATCGCCGCGACGCCTTCTTCAGCGCGCTCGCGATCCTCGTCGTCGCATGACCGATCACCCTCCCGCGCATCGACGGCCGCTCGTCTGGCCAAGCCGCGCCGCCCGCCTTATTGTCGCGCCCCGAACAGGGGAGGACGCGATGGACTACGCGGCGAAGCGACCGGACGTGCTCGGCGCGCTCGACGGCATCCGCTACGAGACCGATCCCGCATCGCGTTCGGCGACGATCGTGTTCGATCGGCCGCCCTTGAACGTCGTCTCGTTCGCCGCGCGGGCGCAGATCGCCGCCCTCCTCGAGGAGATGGACCGCGACCCCGCCGTCCGCGTGATCGTGATCCGGGGCGCCAACGGCGTCTACAGCTCGGGCGGCGACATCGCGGGCTTCCGCGTGCCGCCGCGCGATGCGATGGTCGATCTCGCCTGGAACGTTGCCGCGCCCGAACGTTGCCGGAAGCCGGTGATCGCCGCGGTCGAGAGGTTCGCCATGGGCGTCGCCTTCGAGCTCGCGCTCGCCTGCGACTTTAGGATCGCGACCGAAACGGCGCAGCTCGCGCTGCCCGAGATATCGCTCGGCACCATCCCCGGCTCCGGCGGCACGCAGCGCGTGGCGCGCCTCGCCGGGCTCGGCCGCGCCAAGGACATGATCATGCGCGGTCGGCGCATCGGCGCGCGGGAGGCCTTCGACTGGGGGCTCGTCACCGAGGTGGTGCCCGACGGCACGCTCGACGCCGCGGTTGCGCGCTGGGTCGCCGACATGGCAGCGCGCCCGCAGGTGCCGCTCGCGACATTGAAGAGCGTTCTCGACGAGACCTACCGCTCGAGCCTCGACGCCGCGATCCGGACCGAGGGCCAGGCGTTCGAGAAGCTCCGCTCGGGCCCCGAGTTCGCCCACGGCATCGAGGCGTTTCTCGCCAAGAAGAAGCCCGACTTCTCGGCCATGTGAGCCGTCAGTCGCGAAGCCCCATCAGGCCGAGCGCGACGCGTCCGACGATGCTGTCGGGATCGGCGAGCTGCTCGGGCTGCTCGAAATGATTGGTGTTGAAGAGCTCGGTGCGGAAGGCGAGCCACCCCATGCCCTCGAGCGCATCGGCAAGGACGCGCGACTGGCGTTTGAACTCGGGGCTGTCCATGTCGGCGGTGACGACGCCGACCGGGCACAAGAGGCGGTGCAGATGGCGCATCGGGCTCAGCGCCGCGATCTCCTCGGCCGAGACATGCACATAGCTTCGCCGCGACGACAAAAGGACCGCGTGGAGGTCGAACATGCCGCTCAGGAGAAGCGCGCCCTTCACCGGGTAGCGGTCGAGGCCATGGGTGTTCCAGTCGGTGGTCAGGAGACAGCCCGCCATGTGCGTGCCCGCGGAGTGGCCGGAGAGATAGATCCGGTCCGGATCGCCGCCGAACGCGGCCGCGTTCCGGACCACCCAGAGAGGGCCGCGCCGGCACTGATCGACCATGTCGGGGATGCGCACCGCCGGAATGCAGGCGAAATCGAGCGCGACATAGATCGCGCCGTTCGCGACGAAGGTGGGCGCCGGGTAGGACGCGTCGTTCTTGGTCATCCGCGTCCATGCGCCGCCGTGAACGAACACCATCACCGGGAGACCGCGCGCGCTTTGCGGCGCGAAGATGTCGAGCGTCTCGGCGACGGTTGGCCCATAGGCCTCGACGCGAGGCGGCATCCTCGCGCGTACCCGCGCGCTCGCCGGGCCGGTCTCGTCCTCGATCGATTTCCAGTGCGGCACCCAGGCCGACTGGTCATAGGCGCGGTCGAGCTCGTCCTGGGTGTAGTCGAGGAAGACCGTTTCGGTCTTCCGGGTCGTCGAGCTCATGCCGTCCTGTCCTCGCGCCACAGACCGAGCGCCTCTTGCGCGGCGCGATCCGAGACTGAGAACAGGACCGCGCCCGTCTCGTCCGCCGCGTGTGCATAAGCGTGCCAGCCCGGTATCACGAAGACATCGCCCCGCGTCCAGTCGAACGTCCGCGACCCGATGGTCGTCCGTCCCGATCCGTCGGCGACGCAGACGATCTGCGCGTCGGTCGAGCGGTAGAGCGCGCCGCGGAAGCCCGCCGGCAGGGCCTGGAGGAACGCCGCCATCGTCGGCGTCGCGTATCCTCCCGTCATCGGATGCGCATAACGCAGGCGATGGCCGTGACAGGGATCGATGTCGCCCGCCGCCGCGAGCCGCGCCAGCGCCGGGCGTGCCGTCGCGTAGCGGTAGTTGACGACGGGCGAGGCATCGTGCGCCGGGCCGGCGCCCTCCGGCACGAGCCCGGCACCATAGAGCGCGGGCGCGGTATCGTCGGGCCGGCGCACCGGATAGAGGGGCGCCGTCCAGCTCTCGCGAAAGACCGTGTCGAGGAAGCCGACCAGCGGCGTGTCGAGAACATCGAGCCAGATGACGGGTCCCGCACCCTCGTTGACGTGGTCGTGCCAGCTCCATTGCGGCGTCACCACGAAATCGCCCGGGTGCAGCCGGGTTCGCTCGCCGTCGACCGTGGAGTAGGCGCCCTCGCCCTCGATCACGAAGCGGAGCGCGGTCTGGGTATGGCGGTGGCAGGGCGCGATCTCTCCCGGCAGCACGAGCTGGAGCCCGGCATAGAGCGTATTGGTCGCGCGGAGCTCGCCGGCAAAGGCCGGGTTCTCGAGGACGAGCACGCGGCGGAACGCGTCCTCGGCGCGGATCAGCGCACCCGCCGTCATGATCTCGGGCCGCATCTCGGCGAACCGCCACAACGCGGGCGCGGTCGGCGCGGCGGGCTTCGAGAGATCGACCCCGCGCCGCGCCACCCAGAGCGCCGCGAGATGCTTGGCGCCGATGCGTCGGTGGAACGCCGCCTGGCGATCGTCGGCGGCGTCTCCGGGTGCGCTCAGTCCTTCGGCGGCCATTGCCCGATCTCGGTGAGGAACTTGATCGCGCCGGGGTGATACGGCACCTCGTTGATCTCGCTCATCCGATGCGGCTCGAACTGGTTGAGGATCGGTGCCGAGGCGGCGAGCGCGGCTTGGTTCCCGTGGAGGATCTTCATCACGTTGTAGACGAGTTCGGGATCGGACTTATCGTGGGTGAACAGGAACGTCGAGTAGCCCATCAGCGCCGTCGGCGCGATGATTCCGACGAAATGCGGCGCGGGGTCGTAGACGAGCGGGCGCGTCGGCATGATCTTGCGCATGCGCTCGACCGCCGCGGGATCGGTGTTGATCGGAATGAAGCGGACACCGCCGCGCGCGGAGAGATCGACGTGAGCCTTCTGCACCTGCGCGACGCCGGGCGTGATCGTCGCCGCATCGACGCGGCCGGCCGCGAGCGCCTCGACGCCGGCAAAGCCGTTGACGACCGGCACCTCGCGGACATCGGCCGGGCTGAGCCCGCCGGTCGCGAGCACGCCCTCCTGGATCACCCGCATGGTGAGCTGCGAGTTGTAGCCCGACGGCATGCGCAGGCCCTTGAGGTCCTCGATCTTGCGTACTGGCGAGTCCGCCGGCACCAGGATCGCGCCGGCGAGCGGGAACATCACCGACATCAGGCGGATGTTCGGGTTGGGCTTGCCGACGAAATTGCCAGCGCCCTTGTAGGCGCCCTGCATGTCATCGACATTGCCGAGCGCGAAATCGAGCTCCTGGCGATTGACGAGCGGGATATAGGTCGACGATCCGCCCATCGGCTGGACGCGGACCTGGAGCTTCAGCTTCTCGTCGATCGCCTTGGCGATCGAGGTCGCCGCGAAGAAGTACTGCGAGCCCTGCGGGTTGGTGCCGATCGAGTAGACAGTGGCATGAGCGGGGCCCGACGCGACGAGCGCGGTGGCGAACGCGAGTGCGAGGACGCGCCGTTTGTTCATGATTGTCTCCCTCGAGTTGGTCGTCTCTTTCGTCGATCGAATGGTAGACCAACGCCGCGAGCGCCGCCAGTTGGCGGCCGCGCTCAACCGCGGAGCGCCTGGAGCTGGGCGGCATAGCCGGACGGGTCGACGGTGACGTCGACGACGACGGGTCCCTGCGCGGCGAAGGCCTTGAGGAGCGCGTCCGCGAGCATGTCCTCGCGCTCGACGCGGAGCCCGAGGAGGCCAAGCCCGCGGGCGGTCGCGGCGAAGTCGATCGCGGGCGTGCGCACGCCGCGCATCGTCATGCGGCGCGCCTGCTGCTTGATGTCGATCAGCGAGAGGGCCGCGTCGTTGAACACGATGACGACGATGTTGACGCCGAGGCGGCGCGCGGTCTCGAGCTCGCCGAGGCACATCGCGAGCCCGCCGTCGCCGGTCATCGCGACGACCGGCCCGTCCGGCTCGTGCAGCGCTGCGGCGATCGCGGCCGGCAGCGCGAAACCCATGGTCGCGAGCCCGTTCGAGATCAGCGCGCCGTTGACCGTCCGCGCCGGCCAGAACGTGGTCGCCGGGATCATGTGCGCGCCGGCATCGATCGCGAGCCGCGCGCCCGCCGGTGCGTGGGCGTGGACCGCCTCGACGAGCGCCTGCGGGTCGATCGGGCCGCCTTGCGGCGAGGCGAGGCGATCGCGCATCTCGGCGCGGAGCCGGGTGATCTCGCCGCGCGACCATCGCGGCGCGCAAGGGACGTCGCGCAGCATCGCGACCGCCTGGTCGAGCGGCCCGATCATCCGCGCCGTCGGCGCCCGATAATGCGCCAGGCCACCTTGCGGCGACAGCTCGAGGATCGGCGCCGCGTAGCGCCAGCGCTGCGGGATCAACTCGACCGGGTCGAGCCCGAACAGGATGACGAGGTCGGCGGCGCCGACGCCCTCGGCTTCCGCCGCGCCGCCGGTGAACAGACCGACCGAGAGCGCATGGTCGTCGGCGAGCACACCCTTGGCCTTGTAGGTGACATAGACCGGGCAGTCGAGCTTTCGCGCGAGCGCGGCGAGCGCCTCGGGTGCGTCGGGCTCGCGGGCGAGGAGACCGGCGACGATAACGGGCCGCAGCGCCTTGTGGATCAGAGCCCGCGCCGCGTCGATCTCGTAGAGCCGGTCATCTCCCTCGCCGGCGCGCTCGCCGGCGCGGCCGCGATCGCGGTTGGGCATGGCCGCGGGGCTCGCGGCGACCGTGCTTGAGAGGTCGATGTGGACCGGCCCGCGCGGCGGCGTCGTCGCAATCTCGAGGAGACGCGCGATCGCCTCGGCCGCGTTCGCCGCATCGAGCCGCGCGGAACCCTTGCTGACCGCGGCGAAGAGGCGCGCGTGGTCGATCGCCTGGTGCGTCACGTGGGAATCGCGGGCCGGATCGAAGCAGTCGGTGACGATCACGAGCGGGGCGCGGTCGAGGAAGGCGTGCGCGATTCCGTTGACCGCGTTCGCCGCGCCAGGGCCGAGGCCGGTGAGGACGACACCCGGGGCGCCGCCGAGCTCGGCCGTCGTCGCCGCCATGATCGCCGCCGCCGTCTCGTTCCGCGCGAGCATGAAGTCGATGCCGCGCGCGGCGCCCGCCTCGATCAGGTCGAGCGACGAGCCGCCGCCCGGCACGCCGAACATCCGCTTGACGCCGCGCTCGGCGAGGCGATCGACGAGAAGGGCCGCAACGGTCGGTGCGCCGGGGGCGCTCATGCGCGGGCGCCCGTCATGCGGCGACCGGTCCCGTGATGCGGAACAGCGCCGCGGCGCGGTCGAACAGGACGGCGCGGCGGGTCGCGGGGTCGATGCCGTCGAACATCCTCACCATCGGCGAGACGTCCGGCCAGGTGCCCTGATCGTGCGGGTAGTCGGAGCCCCATACGGCGACATCCTTGAGCCACGACCAGTCATAGGCCATCAGCTTGGCGCCGATATAGTCCTCCTCGAAGGCGAAGGTGACCTGGCGGCGGATGTACTCGCTCGGCATCAGCGTGAGCGGCGCCGTCGGGTCCGGCTCGCGCTCGACGACTTGACGATCCATCCACTGGATGAAGAACGGCACCCAGCCGATGCGGCACTCGCCGAACAGCACCTTGAGCGTCGGGTGGCGCTCGAACACCGCACCATAGACGAGCTGGGCGCAGGTGTTGGCGATGTTGAACGGCGCGGTCGACAGGAAGGCGTGGCGGGCGCCGTAGCGCGCCGGCGGGAGCGCCGAATCGGCCGCGCCGCCGATGTGCATGCAGAGCGGCGTTGCGGCCGCGGCGGCGGCGCGCCAGGTCGGATCCCAGAGCGGGTCGTTGACCGGGCTCGCGACGTCGAACGGGCAGAACTCGAACCCGCGCGCGCCCTTCCTCGCCAGCCGCTCGATCTCGGGCGTGCACGCCTCGGGGATCGCGACCGGAAGCTGCGGCAGGATCAGGATGCGGTCGGGATCGGTCGCGCTGGTCTCGACCGCCCAGTCGTTATACGCTTGGTAGACGGCGAGGAGGAGCGACCGGTCGGCGATGTTCCACTTGCGCACATCGCCGAAGATCACGCTCGCATAGATCTTCGAGAGATCCATGTGCTCGCGGAGATAGCGCGGGTCGGACGGCGGCAGCGCCCCGTCGGCGACCGGCGCGCCGGCCTTGCGGAAGCGGCGGATGTGCTTTTCGTTGTCGCGCCCGTCGGCCGAGGCGCCGCGGCGCCGGCCCTCCCACGTCCAGTAGGTGCCCTCGGCGGTCTCGACCACCTTGGGGCCGGTTTCGCGGAGCGCCTTCGGCAGGCGCTCCTGCCACAGCCGGCTCGGCATCCACAGGAGGTCGAGATGGTTGTCGGCCGAGATGTAGTCGTACTGCACGGGGCTTGCCTCCGTCCGGGGCGCGGGCGATGCGGATGATGCCGAAGCCCCCGGCCGCCGGCAAGCGAGGCCGCGGTCAATCGGGATCGACGGTGTGCCCCGATCGTCCCTGGCGGCGGAGAAAGCGCGCCGAGACCGGCGCGATGACAACGACGAAGCTGAACCGGACCACGTGGTGGGTCGCGACGAAGACGACGTCGAGACCGAGCGCGAGGGCGACGAGGCACATCTCTGTCACGCCGCCGGGCGCATAGGCGAGGAAGATCGCGCTCGTCGGGATCGCGGTGAGGCCGGAGAGGAGGACCGCCACGGCGAGGGTGAGGAGGATCACCATCCCGACCGAGACCGAGGCGATCGAAAGCGTGCGCACGATCATCGCCAGACGAACGCCTGCGAACGTGCACCCGATTGCCGCGCCGACGCCGACCTGCGCCGCGGCCGAGATCAGGGCCGGCGGCTTCGCTTCGAGGATCCCGGTCGCGTGCGCGATGGCGCTGAGGAGGAGAGGCCCCGTCATCTGCGGCGCCGGGATGCGGAGGCGGGCGGCGACCGGCCAGCCGAGAACGCCAGAGGCCGCGAGAAGGACGAGCTCGAGCGCGCCGAGATCTAAAAGGCCGCCCCCCAGGCCCTCGAGTCCCTGCGGCACGTAGCCGCCGAGGAAGCGGTAGCCGAGCGGGATCGACAACGCGACGATCACGACGCGCGCGCCGTGCGACAGCGCGATGGTGCGCCCATCGCCGCCCATCTCGGTGCCGATCATGGTCATCTCGACCACGCCGCCCGGCATCGCGGCGAAATAGGCGGTCACCGGGTCGTAGCCGAAGACGCGCCGGAAGACGACCGCGAGCGCGAGCCCGATCGCGAGGACATAGACCATGAGCGCGATGATGGTGACCGCCCAGCCGCCGAGCCGGTCGAGGATGTCGGGCGAGAAGCCCGAGCCGAGGAGGACGCCGAGGACGACGTTGCACGCGGCGCGCAGCCAGAACGGAATCGCGATGCGCGCGCCGGCGGCGGCCGCGACGGTCACGAAGACCATCGCACCGAGGAGCCAGGCGAGCGGCAGCGTCGCCTGGTCGAACGCGAACCCGCCGGCCGTCCCGATCACGAGCGCCGCGGCGAGCGCGCGCCAGTCGGTCGGGCCGAACGACCGCGGGGGGCGGCTCATGCGCTACGGGATGAACTGCTCGTTGAGGATGCGTTCCTCAAGATTGTGCTCCGGGTCGAACAGGAGCCGGAGCCCGACGCGGCGATCCTCGCGGATCGAGACGCGGCGCACGTCGCGCACCTCGGTGTAATCGGCGACCGCGCTGACCGGCCGCTTGCGCGGTTCGAGCACCTCGATCGCGACCTTGGCCGCCGACGGCAGAAGGGCGCCCCGCCACCGGCGCGGCCGGAAGGCGCTGATCGGGGTCAGCGCGAGAAGCGCCGAGCCGAGCGGCAGGATCGGCCCGTGCGCCGAGAGATTATAGGCGGTCGAGCCGGCCGGCGTGCACACGAGCGCGCCGTCGCAGACGAGCTCGCTGATCCGGCTCTTGCCGTCGATCGTGACACGGAGCTTGGCCGCCTGCCGCGTCTCGCGCAGAAGCGAGACCTCGTTGATGCTGATCGCCTCGACCGTGTCGCCGGCGACCGTGCGCGCGCTCATGCGAAGCGGGTGGAGCGTGACGACCTGTGCCGCCTCGAGACGCTGCATGAGCCGCTTCTCGTGATAGGCGTTCATCAGGAAGCCGACCGTACCGCGGTTCATGCCGTAGATCGGCACCCCGCGGTCGAGGAAGCGATGGAGCGTCTCGAGCATCAGCCCGTCGCCGCCGAGCGCGACGATCGCGTCCGCCTCCTCGGGCGGCACATGGCGGTAGCGCGCGCGGAGCCGCGTCGCGGCGGTGGCCGCCGCATGACTCTCGCCGGCGACGAAGGCGATCTTCGGGTACCGCATGGCGCGCCCCGGTCTGCCGGTCCCGCGCCGGATGGCTCGCCGCGGGCGGCTAGCGCTCGGACGGCTCCTCGCCGCCCTCCGTCGGCTCGGGTGCTCCGGCTTCCTCCTCCTCGTCGCCCGCGGTCTGCACGCGCTCGCCGCGCGCCTGGACCTCGCCCTCCTCGGGTGAACGTGCGACGTTGACGGTGACGGTGACCGACACCTCGGGATGGAGAACGACACGCAGCGGGTGGAGGCCCACGGTCTTGATCGGCTTGTCGAGCGAGATCTGGCGACGCTCGACGGAAAAGCCGGCGGCGGTGACGGCATCGGCGATGTCGCGGGCGGAGACCGAGCCGTAGAGCTGATCGGTCTCGCTCGCCTGGCGAATCACGACGACGGAAAGACCGTCGAGCTTCTTCGCGACGGATGCGGCCTCGCCGCGGCGCTCGAGGTTCTGCGCCTCGAGCTGGGCGCGGCGACCCTCGAAATAGGTCTGGTTCTCCTTGGTCGCACGGAGCGCCTTCTTCTGCGGCAGGAGATAGTTGCGCGCATAGCCGGGCTTCACGTTCACCACGTCGCCCATCTGGCCGAGCTTGCCGACGCGCTCGAGCAGGATGACTTCCATCACTCGTTCTCCCGGGCCGGCGGCGGCTTGGCGAAGCGCCGCCGCAACTGGGCCCATTGTTCGATGATCCCGACACCCGCCACCAGGATCGCGGGGGTGCCCACCAGAAGGATGATCAGATACAGCAAACCGAAGATGAATGCACGGCCCGGCCATCGCTGCGAGATGGCATGTATAACCGCAAGCCCCAGAAAGAAAAAGGGGAGGAGGAGGATGATCGACGCGTTCTGGGCCAAATCGCCGATCTGGCCGGGCACGAACGCGCCGAGGAGCGCCGCGGCGAGCACGGCCCCGGTCCAGCGCGGCAGGTCGAGGTCGGCCATCCGCGCCGACGGCCGTATCGCGCGGCCGAAGCGGACCAAGGCCCCCTGCGCGAGGACGCCGTTGACCGCGATCATGATCGTCCACGACAGGACGATCGCGGCCGGGAAGAAGCCCGCGACCGCGCCCGCTACGCGCTCGACCTGACCCCTCTCGCTCGACGGCGCCAGCGCGGCGAGCGTCGCGCGGAGATAATCGCGCGCGGCCTGCACCATGCCACCATCCTCATCGAGGAACCAGATCGCGGCGAACGCGAGGAGCGCGACCCCGATCGCCGCCATCCAGGCGAGAAGATGCCCGGCCGGATACCAGGCCGTCCCACCGGCCGGCGTCGGCTGCGACTGGAGCGCGCGGCTCACCAGGAGCCACACCGGCGCCGCGGCGATGACGACATAGAGGACCGCGGCGATGACGCTGCTCGAGGCGAGGACGACCAGCGATCCGACCGCGCCCGCGATCGAGACCGACGCGGCGCCGAGGCCGAGGCCGACGAGGAAGAGGGGCAGCTGCGCGAGATAGGCGAAGATCAGCGCGCCGGGCGAGCCGATGCCGATCGCGGCGTAGAAGAGGCCGCTCGCAAGGCCGCCCGCCAGGGTGAGGAGGACGTCCCTCGGCATCGGGCCACCCACCCCCGCGACGCGGGGGTCCTTATTTGATCAGGAAAGGCAGCAGGGCGAGATTACGCGCGCGCTTGATGGCCTGCGCGAGCTCGCGCTGCTTCTTCGCCGACACCGCGGTGATCCGGCTCGGCACGATCTTGCCGCGCTCCGACACGAACCGCTGCAGGAGCTTGATGTCCTTGTAGTCGATCTTGGGCGCATTGGGCCCCGAGAACGGGCAGGACTTCTGGCGGCGGAAGAACGGGCGGCGGCTCACGGGCTGGTCTCCCCTTCCGCGGGCCGACGATCGCCGCGGTCGCGGTCGCGATCCCGGTCGCGATAGCCGTCACGGTCGCGGTCGCGATCCCGGTCGCGGAAGCCGTCGCGGTCGCGGAACCCGCCGCGACGCACCCGCTCATCGCGCGAGCCCTTGTTCTGCAACATCATCGAAGGGCCTTCCTCGAGCGTCTCGACCCGCACCGTCAGATAGCGTAGGACGTCCTCGTTGATCCGCATGTTGCGCTCGAGCTCGCGCACCGCCGCCGGCGGGCAGTCGAGGTTGAGGAGCGAATAATGGCCCTTGCGGTTCTTCTTGATCCGGTAGGTCAGGTTGCGGAGCCCCCAGTACTCCTTCTTCGCGACCGAGCCGCCGTTCTCCGTGACGATCTGGGTGAAGCGCTCGACCAGCGCATCCACTTGCGTCGCCGAAATATCAGGGCGCGCGATGAAGACGTTCTCGTAGTTGGCCAAATCGACCGGCTCCTATGACCTTTGACCTTGCGATCCCTGACGCGGCGATGCCCGACGCTGCGATGCCTGACGTTACGATGCCTGACGTTACGATGCCTGACGTTACGATGCCTGACGTTCGGGTGCGGCAGGACGTTCGGGTGCGGCAGGGGACCCACGGCAATCCGTGCGCACGGCGGCGGGACCGACCGATGGCGGAGCCGCCCCGCGGACGCCCGGCCCTTGTGGAGGCGGGAACAAACCACAAAACCCCGCGCGACGCAAGGCGAGGACACCGTCGGGCGGCCCGCGCCGCGGCCTTGACAGCCGACCGGCACCCGTTATGACTGCCCGCCGCCGGGGACTGAGGGGGGACTATGGCACGGGCGTTCGTCTTTCCGGGGCAGGGATCGCAGGCGGTCGGCATGGGCGCCGAACTCCTCGCGGCCTTCCCGGTCGCCCGCCAGGTGGTCGAGGAGGTCGACGACGCCCTCGGCCAGCGGCTGTCGCGGATCATCGCCGAGGGGCCCGAGGCCGACCTGACGCTGACCGAAAACGCCCAGCCCGCTTTGATGGCGATCAGCCTCGCCGTGCTCCGCGTGCTCGAGACCGAGGGCGGGCTCGATCTCGCGAAATCGGTCCGCTTGGTCGCCGGCCACTCGCTCGGCGAATACTCTGCCCTGACCGCGGCGCGCACGCTCGCCCTCGGCGATGCCGCGCGCCTTCTGAAGCGGCGCGGCCAGGCGATGCAGACGGCGGTGCCGGTCGGCGCCGGCGCGATGGTGGCGCTCCTCGGCGCCGATCTCGACCAGGCGCGCGCGATCGCGGCCGAGGCGGCCGAGACCGAGGTGTGCGATCCGGCGAACGACAATGCGCCGGGCCAGGTGGTCCTCTCCGGCAGCGCCGCGGCCGTCGACCGCGCGATCCGGATTGCCGGCGAGAAGGGCATAAAGCGCTCGATCCGGCTCCCAGTGAGCGCGCCCTTCCACTGCGCATTGATGGCGCCCGCGGCCGAGGCGATGGAAGAGGC
Source organism: Alphaproteobacteria bacterium (assembly GCA_016869145.1). Classification (GTDB taxonomy): domain Bacteria; phylum Pseudomonadota; class Alphaproteobacteria; order MPNO01; family VGEU01; genus VGEU01. The sequence goes on from VGEU01000007.1 coordinate 52,375, forward strand.
GCTCGCGAGCGTGACGCTGAAGCGGCCGCTGGTGCCGGTCGTCGCCAACGTCACGGCGCGCCCTGTCGACGATCCGGCACGCATCCGCGAGCTCCTCGTCCAGCAGGTGACGCGCATGGTGCGCTGGCGCGAAAGCGTGATCGCGATGAAGGAGGCCGACGTCGATACCCTGGTCGAGATCGGCGCCGGCAAAGTTCTCGCGACGCTCGCGCGCCGCATCGACAAGGACGTGAACGGCATCTCGGTCGGAACTCCCGCCGAGGTCGAAGCCTTCCTCAGATCGGTCTGAGCCGATGTTCTCGCTCGACGGCAGACGCGCGCTCGTCACCGGCGCCTCGGGCGGCATCGGCGGCGCGATCGCCGAAGCGCTCCACGCGCGGGGTGCAACCGTCGTCCTCAGCGGACGCAAGTCGGCCGAGCTCGAGGCGCTCGCCGCGCGGCTCGGCGCCCGCGCGCATGTCGCCGTTGCCGATCTCGCCGATCCCGCGGCGGCGGACGCGCTCGTCAAGGCGGCCGATTCGGCCGCCGGTGGCATCGATATCCTCGTCAACAACGCAGGCCTCACGCGCGACGGATTGATGGTGCGCATGAAGGACGAGGATTTCGAGGCCGTGCTCGCCGTCAATCTCGGCGCCGCGTTCCGACTCTCGCGCGCGGTGCTGCGCGGCATGATGCGTCAGCGCTGGGGCCGCGTCGTCAGCATCACCTCGATCGTCGGCCAGACCGGCAATCCCGGCCAGGCGAACTATGCCGCGTCGAAGGCCGGCATTGTCGGCATGTCGAAGGCGCTCGCCGCCGAGGTCGCGGCGCGCGGCATCACGGTCAACTGCGTCGCACCGGGATTCATCGCCACCGCGATGACGGACGCGATTCCGGCCGAGAGCCGCGAGCGCTTGACGGCGCATATACCGTGCGGGCGGCTCGGTGCGCCGCGCGACGTGGCGGCGGCGGTCGTCTATCTCGCGAGCGAGGAGGCGTCCTACGTCACCGGACAAACCTTGCATGTGAATGGTGGAATGGCCATGATATAGGGCGCTTGTCCTGGCCCGCCCGGGCCGGGTACGACGAGGCGCGACCCGTCGCGTCGGGACCCTGTTCAGGGGCGGACGAACGACCTCGGGCCCGGCATTCTCCGAGAGATCACAGAGCGGCTTCCAGAGAAGGACACGCGGAATGAGCGATACTGTCGAGCGGGTGAAGCGGATCGTCGTCGAGCATCTCGGCGTCGACGAGGCGAAGGTGACCGAGAACGCCAGCTTCATCGACGATCTCGGCGCCGACAGTCTCGACACGGTCGAGCTCGTGATGGCGTTCGAGGAGGAGTTCGGCTGCGAAATCCCCGACGAGGCCGCCGAGAAGATTCTCACCGTCAAGGACGCGATCAACTACATCGAGAGCCACGCGAACGCCTGAGGGCGTCCGCCGCCGCATCGCGATGACAGGAAACGACGTCTTGTTGGTGCCGATCCACGCAACGGCAGCCGGGCGGGCGCAGCCATGAGGCGCGTCGTCGTCACCGGGCTCGGCCTCGTCACGCCGCTCGGCTCCGGCGTCCAGCCGACATGGGAGCGGCTGATCAAGGGCGAATCCGGAATCCGCGCCATCCAGTCCTTCGACGTCTCGGACCTGCCGGCGAAGATCGCGGCGCAGGTGCCGCAGGGCGACCAGCAGTCGGGGTTGTTCAACCCCAATGACTGGGTCGCGCCGAAGGACCAGCGCAAGATGGACGACTTCATCCTGTTCGCGATCGCGGCCGCCTCGCAGGCGGTCGAGGATTCGGGCTGGAAGCCCGAGGCCGAGGAGGACCGCGAGCGGACCGGCGTGATGATCGGCTCCGGCATCGGCGGGCTGCCGGCGATCAACGATGCCGCGATCACGCTCAAGGAACAGGGCCCGCGGCGCATCTCGCCGTTCTTCATCCCGGCCTGCCTGATCAACCTCGCCTCCGGCCAGGTGTCGATCAAGTACGGCTTCAAGGGGCCGAACCACGCCGTCGTGACCGCGTGCTCGACCGGCGCGCACGCGATCGGCGACGCGACGCGGCTGATCCAGCTCGAGGACGCCGACGTGATGGTGGCCGGCGGTGCCGAGGCCGCGGTGTGCCGGCTCGGCCTCGCGGGCTTCGCCGCCGCGCGCGCCTTGTCGACAAAGTTCAACGACACGCCTGCGCGCGCCTCGCGCCCCTGGGACCGCGAGCGCGACGGCTTCGTGATGGGCGAGGGCGCCGGCGTCGTCGTCCTCGAGGAGTACGAGCATGCGAAGAAGCGCGGCGCGCGCATCTACGCCGAGGCGACCGGCTACGGCATGTCGGGCGATGCGTTCCACGTCACCGCGCCACCCGAGGATGGCAATGGCGGCTACCGCTCGATGCGCGCGGCGCTCAAGCGCGCCGGGCTCGGCACCGATGCGATCGACTATGTCAACGCGCACGGCACCTCGACGCCGCTCGGCGACGAGATCGAGCTCGGCGCGGTCAAGCGGCTGTTCGGCCAGGACGCCTACCGCCTTTCGATGTCGTCGACCAAGTCGGCGATCGGCCACCTCCTCGGCGCCGCCGGCAGCGTCGAGGCGATCTTCTCGGTCCTCGCGATCAAGAACGGCATCGTGCCGCCGACGCTCAACCTCGAGAATCCGTCGGAGGGCTGCGACATCGACCTGGTGCCGCGAACCGCGAAGGAGCGCAAGGTCCGCCACGCGCTCTCGAACTCCTTCGGGTTCGGCGGCACCAACGCGACCCTGGTGTTCTCGGCCTGCTAGGCCGATGACGCGACCGCGGCTCCGGACCCTCGCGTTCCTGGCCGGCGGCGCCTTCGGGATGGTCGTCCTCGCGATCGCCGCGCTCTATGCGGGCTTCACCGGACGCGGGCCGCTCGACAAGCCGACCACGCTCGTGATCGCGAAGGGGACTTCCGTCGGCGCGATCGCCAGTCGGCTCGAGGCCGAGCGCGTGATCGACAGCGCGCTCATGTTCGAGATCGGCGCGCGGCTCACCGGCGCGGCGCGGCTTCTCCAGGCCGGCGAGTATGCTTTCACGCCGGCGATGAGCATGCGCGAGGTCGCGAGCCACCTCGTCTCCGGCCGCACCGTCAAGCGCCGCCTCACCGTCGCGGAAGGCATGATGAGCCCGCACGTGCTGATGCTCCTCGATCAGACCGAGGGGCTCGTCGGACCGCTGCCGACGCGCGTCGAGGAGGGCTCGCTCCTGCCGGAGACCTATTTCTACTCGCACGGCGACACGCGGCTCGAGGTGCTCGACCGCATGCGCCGGTCCGCGCGCGAGGCGCTCGATGTGGCATGGCGATCGCGTGCGCCCGACATTGCAGTCGCGACGCGCGACGAGGCCCTCGTGCTCGCCTCGATCATCGAGAAGGAGACCGGCGATCCCGCCGAGCGCCGCCGCGTCGCGGGCGTCTTCCACAACAGGCTCCGCATCGGCATGCGCCTGCAATCGGACCCGACGGTGATCTATGCCGTTACCGGCGGCGCGCGCGTTCTCGACCGCGACCTCACGCGCGAGGATCTGAACATCGATTCGCCGTTCAACACCTATCGCGCCGCGGGCCTGCCGCCGGCGCCGATCGCCAACCCGGGGCGCGATTCGATCGTGGCCGCACTCAACCCGGAGAAGACCGACCTCCTCTATTTCGTCGCCGACGGCAATGGCGGCCATCTGTTCGCCAAGACGCTTGAGGAGCACAACAGGAACGTCGCCAAGTGGCGCGCGATCCAGCGCCGCCGCGCGACGCCTGGCAACGGCGGCTGAGCGTTTCCGGCCATCCGGCCATGCTCGTGACGTCGGTGAATTTGTGACCTGGACATTCCCTCGACCGCCGCCTGTCCCAAGGCTCGAGACCGATGTCGCGACGCTCTTCGGCGCGCATGCGCGCGCGCGTCCCGACGCCGCGGCCATACTCGCGCCCGGACGGCAGGCCACGACCTACGCCGTCCTCGACGATCACATCCGCGCGTTCGCCGTCCGCCTCGCCGCACTCGGCCTCGGCCGCGGCGATCGGATCGCGGTGGTTCTGCCGAACGGTCCCGAGGCCGCCGTCGCCTTCGTCGCGATCGTCGCGACAGCGGTCCATTGCGGGCTCAATCCGGCCTATATGGTCGACGAGTTCCGCCGCTATCTCGCGCTCGTCCGACCGAAGGCGATGATCGTCGCGCGCGACGGCGCCGGCGCGGCCGCTTCCGTTTCGGTCGAGCTCGGCGTGCCGGTGCTCGCGCTCGCGCCCGTCGTCGACGGACCGGCGGGCGCATTCACGATCGAGGGCCCGGCCGTCGGCCCGCCGCGCGAGTCGCGATGGAACCGGCCCGACGACGTCGCCCTCATCCTCCACACCTCGGGCACGACGGAAGCGCAGAAGCTCGTGCCGCGCACGCTCGCCGCGACGCTGTCGCGGGTCAATGTCGTCCACTACGGTCTCAGCCCCGACGACCGCGGCCTTCTCCTGATGCCGATGTTCCACGGCCTCGGGCTGATGGCGACCGTCGGGCCGGCGCTCTCCTCGGGCGGCTCGGTGATCTGCCCGACCGGATTCGACGGCGTCGGATTTCCGACGCTCCTCCGCGATCTTCGCCCGACCTGGCTGATGGCCGTGCCGCCGATCCTCCGCGCGATCCTCGATCAAGCCCGCGAAATCCGCGCCACGGCGCCCGAGGCACGGCTCCGCTTCGTGCGCACCGGCGCTGGTCGGCTCGATTCGGCCTTGCTGCACGGGATCGAGAGCCTGTTCCACACCGCCGTCCTCGACAGCTACGGCCTCTCCTAGGTCGGACCGGTCGCTTCAAGCCCGCTGCCGCCGCGGCCGCGGAAGCTCGGCACCGTCGGCGTTCCGATGGGCTCGACGGTCGCGGTGGTCGACGCCGACGGGCGCCCGCGCGGCCCGCTCGAGGACGGCGAGATCGTTGTCCAGGGCGACGACGTGTTCGCGGGTTATCTCGACGATCCGGCGGCGACCTCGGCCGTCATGCGCCACGGCTGGTTCCACACCGGCGATCTCGGCCATTTCGACGCCGACGGCTATCTCGTCGTGCGCGGCCGGATCAAGGACATGATCAATCGCGGTGGCGAGAAGATTGCGCCGACAGAGGTCGAGGCGGCGCTGATACACCACCCGGCGGTGTACGAGGCCGCCGCGTTCGCGTTGCCGCATCCGACGCTCGGTGAGGAGGTTGCCGCGGCGGTCGTGCTGCGTGCCGGTGGCCGCGCGACGGAGGCCGAGATCCTCGCGGTGGCGCGCCTCCATCTCGCGCCGTTCAAGCTGCCGCGCCGGATCATGTTCAGGGCGGCGCTGCCGCGTGGCGGCTCGGAGAAGGTGCGGCGCGCCGAGCTCGCGGCATCATGCCGGGCCGAGCTCGAGGCCGCCGACGCGACGGCGATCGCGCGCGCGCCGAGCCCGATGGAGGCGGCGCTCGCGGCGCTCTGGCGCGATGTCCTCGATCGCGGGGCGGTGCCGCTCGACCGGAACTTCTTCCTCCTCGGCGGCGACTCGCTCAAGGCGGCCGCCCTTCTCGCCCGCGTCGATGCCGTGTTCGGCGTCAGGCTCGAGATCGGACGGATGTTCGAGGATATCGCGACGCTCGAGGCGATGGCGGCCGCCGTCGCGGCGGCGAGCGCGCGTTGATCCCGGTCAGCCGGCGCGTGCGCGGACGAAAAGCCGCCCGAGCGCATCCTCGCGCACGATCCAGTGGTGGAGGAGCCACACGATCGCGACGGTGAAGACGCCGGCGAAGACGACATCGCTCAGATAGTGTCCCCCTTGCGCGATGCGGATCAGACTGACCGCGGCGCCGAACAGGGTTGCCGCGGCGAACACCGCCCGCCGACGCGCCGGTGCCGCGACGAGAAAGCCGAGCGCGACGAAATAGAACCCGAACGACGCCTCGCCCGAGACGAACGAGCAATTGCGCGCGCACTGATCGGCCGGCACGAAGGGCGGCGTGAACTGCCGCGTGCCGCCGAGACCCTCGGTCTGTGACGGGCGCGCGCGGCCCCAGTGCTCCTTGAGGATGCCGTTGACGAGGACGACGGGCGCGGCGATCGCGACGAGGAGGAGGAACGCGATCGCCTTGCGGTCGAGCCCGAGCCAGAAGCGCCCGCCGACGAGGCGGCGCACGATCGAGACCAGGATCGCCGCGCCGACGAGATAGCCCGGCACGTGCGCGAGGCGGCGGAGGAATTGAACGGTGCGGTCGCTGTCGGCGGGGAAGCGTGTGCCGTCGAAGAAGAGCGCGGCGACTCCCCGGTCGATCGCCGGCACGACATGGAGGACGACGCCGGCGAGCGCGGCGAGGACCAGGAACGTCCAGGCGGCGCGGCTCATCGGGGGCAGGATGCGCATGGCGCCTCGACGTCTGGCGGGAGCCATCGTGCTAACCCGGCGGCGCGCCCGGCGCAACCGTCCGTCGCGGCCGAATCGCTTGCCACGGGGGAGGCCGGCCCTATCATGCCGCAACAACCGAGGGGGGCATGCTTGACGTTCCGCCGCTTCGTCCGCCGCGCCGTCGTCGGCGCCGTTGCCGCGCTCGCGCTCGCCTCGGCGACCGCAGCGCCATCGCGCGCGGATCCGGCCGTCCAGGGCATCACGCTGGTGTCGGTGCCGTTCCTGATCTGGGCGCTGTTCGCCGACTCGCCCGAGGGGCCGCAGCACGACCTCTTCACCTTCGGCGTCGGCTGGTTCGACGCGATCGACAAGAACGACCAGGCGGCCGAGTTCCGCTTCGAGTACAGGCCCGGGGTGTTCCTGTGGAAGTTCAAGCCGTTCCTCGGCCTCGCCGGGACCTCGGATTCGGGCTTCTACGCCTATGGCGGGCTCCGCATCGACGCCTATTCCGGCCGCCGCATCGTCGTCTCGCCGAGCTTCGCGCTGGTCGGCTATCACCAGGGCGACGGCAAGGACCTCGGCGCCAACGGCGTCGCGCGCTCGGGCATCGACATAAGCTGGTGCTTCGACAACAACGCGCAGCTCGGTCTCGCCTTCCACCACATGTCGCACGGCCGGGTGATGGGCGATCTCAATCCGGGCACCGAGATGATCTCGCTCACCTATTCGATCCCGTTCGACACGATCTTCACGCGCCGCTGACACCGCCCTCTTTCTCGGGAAGACGGCGCACCAGCGCATCGCCGATCGAGGCGGGGAGTGCTGCGAACAACCACGCGCCGAACGCGACCGGCCACGGGAACGCGATCCGTGCCGCGCCACGGTCGAGCCCGCGCTTGATGATCGCACCGGCGCGATCGGTCTCGACCAGGAACGGCATCGGGAAGCGGTTGCCCTCGGTCATGCGGCTCTTCACCCAGCCCGGGCAGATCACCGAGACGGTGACGCCGTCCTTGGCGAGCGCGCCCCGCATCGCCTCGCCCCACGACTTCACCGCCGCCTTGGTCGCCGAATAGGCCGGCGCGCCGGGAAAGCCGCGATAGCCGGCGAGCGAGCTCATGACCGCGATGTGTCCGGCGCGGCGCGCCCGCATCCGCGGCACGAGCGGCCACACGGTGTTGAACAGGCCGTCGACATTGACGGCGAACAGCCGCCGCGTCTGCGCTTCGTCCTCGCCGGCCCCGCCCATGCCGGCCGAGATGCCGGCGTTGGCGATGACGAGATCGAGCCCGCCGGCATCGTCGGCGGCCTCGACCCAGGCGCGCGTCGCGTCGCGATCGGTGACGTCGATGGCGCGACCCTCGACCGTGGCGCCGCGCGCACGGGACTCGCCGACCACGACGGCGAGGCGAGCCGCGTCGCGCCCGCCGAGGTGGAGACGAACGCCCGGCGCCGCGTAGGCATAGGCCAAGGCCTCGCCGATGCCGCTGGAGGCGCCGGTGATCAGGATCGAGCGGGCTCGCGGCATCGGGTCCTCGTGGGTTTGCGACGGTCGGCGCCTAATCTATAGTGCCGGCCGTCGTTCGCGGCACCCGTCCGCACGGAGAGGCGCGTGGCCATCCAGAGCATGACCGGCTTCGCCCGCGTCCAGGGCGCCCTCCAGGGCTATGGCTGGACCTGGGAGATCAAGAGCGTCAACGCGCGCGGTCTCGACATGCGGTTCCGCCTCGCCGCGGGCTTCGACCATCTCGAGCCCGAGGCACGCGCGCGGACGGCGGACGCGGTCAAGCGCGGCAGCCTCGCGCTCGGCCTCGCGGTCGTCCGGCCGCAGCGCCCGCCGCGGCTCGAGGTCAACCGCGACGCGCTCGACGCCCTGACGCGGCTCTCGGTCGACATCGGCCGCGCGGTCGCCGCGCCGCCGCCCAGGATCGAGCTTCTCCTCCAGGCGCCCGGCGTCCTCGTCGCGCAGCCGACCGAGGAGACCGAGGACGAGCGCGCCCGCCTCGACGCCGCCATGCTGGCCGATTTCACCCGCGCGCTCACACGCCTCGGCGAGGCGCGGACCGGCGAAGGCGCGCGTCTCGCCGCGATCGTCGACGGCCATCTCTCGACCATCGCCCGGCTCCGCGAGGCCGCCGCCGGCACCGCCGCGCTCGCGCCCGAGGCGATCGCCCGGCGCCTCCGCGAGCAGATCGCGGCCCTGCTCGGGCCGGACCGGCCGCTCTCGGAGGACCGGCTCGCGCAGGAAATCGCGCTCATCGCCGGCAAGGCCGACGTGCGCGAGGAGCTCGACCGGCTCGCCGCCCATGTCGCGCAGGCGCGCGAGATGATCGCCGCCGGCGGGCCGACCGGTCGACGGCTCGACTTCCTGTGCCAGGAGCTCAACCGCGAGGCCAATACGCTCTGCTCGAAGTCGTCCGATATCGCGCTGACGCGGATCGGCCTCGATCTCAAGGCCGCCGTCGAGCAGCTCCGTGAGCAGATCCAGAACATCGAGTGATGATGACGACAGGGATCACCCGACGCGGCTTGATGTTCGTCCTGTCATCGCCGTCGGGCGTCGGCAAGACCACGATCGCGCGCCGGCTCCTCGCCGCCGACGCTCGCATCTCGATGTCGGTCTCGGTGACGACGCGGCCGAAGCGCCCGGCCGAGATCGATGGCCGCGACTATCATTTCATCGACAAGGCGGCGTTCGACCGCATGGTCACCTCGGGTGAGCTGATGGAGCATGCGGTCGTCTTCGGCCACCACTACGGATCGCCGCGCAAGGCGATCGAGGCCGCGCTCGAGGTCGGCCGCGATATCCTCTTCGACATCGACTGGCAGGGCACGCAGCAGCTCGCCCAGGCCGCGCCCAACGATCTCGTCCGCGTGTTCCTCCTGCCGCCGTCGCGCGACGAGCTTCTCGCCCGGCTCCGCCGCCGCGCTCAGGACTCGGATTCCGTGGTCGCCGCCCGCATGGCGCGCGCCTTCGACGAGGCGAGCCATTTCGACGCCTACGACTATGTCCTGATCAACGAGGATCTCGATCGCTGTGTCGCCGAGGTGACGGCGATCCTCCACGCCGAGCGGGCGAAACGCGCGCGCCAGCAGGGCCTCGCGGATTTCGTCAACCGGTTGCGCGGTACCGGCTGAGGGCGCGGGCGAGACAGGCGAAGGCCTCCACCGTGAGCGTCTCAGCGCGCGCGGTCGGATCGATCCCGCAGCGCGCGAGGAGCGCCTCGGTATCGACGTCGAGCGAGCGGAGCGCGCTCCGGAGCATCTTCCGCCGCTGGCCGAACGCGGCCTCGGTGATGCGCTCGAGGTCGGCCATCGCGCAGGGCGCGAGCGGCGCGGGCCGCGGCACGAGGCGCACCAGCGTCGATGTCACCTTGGGCGGCGGCGTGAACGCGCGCGGCGCGACGTCGAACAGTCGCTCGACGGCCGCCCGCCATTGCACGATCACCGAGAGCCGGCCATAGCTGTGCCCGCCCGGCGCCGCGCCGAGGCGATCGGCGACCTCCTTCTGCACCATCACGGTGATGTCCGCGAAGACCTCGATCGCGGCGAGCCAGCGGATCATCAGCGCGGTCGCGATGTTATAAGGGAGGTTCGCCACGAGCTTCACGTCGCCTGCGGCGGTAGCGCCATGGCGGCGGGCGAGCGCGGCGATGTCGGTCGAGAGCGCATCGCCCTCGATGACGACGAGGCGGCCCGGATAGGCGGATGCGAGCGCGGCGAGCGCCTCGACGCAACGCCGGTCGCGCTCGACGGCGAGGACGCAGCGTGCGCCCGCCTCGAGGAGCGCGCGGGTCAGCCCGCCCGGCCCCGGACCGATCTCAACCACGAGCGCGTCCGCGACCGGGCTCGCGCCGGCGACTGCGGCGCGAACGATGCGCCGCGTGACGTTGAGATCGAGG
>VGEU01000008.1 GCA_016869145.1 Alphaproteobacteria bacterium
CTCAAAGACTGGCGGCGCATCGCAACCAGATACGACAAACTCGCCGCAAACTATCTCAGCGCAGCCTTCCTCGCCGCCGCCCTCATCTACTGGAGCAAATGAGTCCAGACCCTAGCGCACGCAGACCTGGTCGGCGAGCCGCTCCAACATCGCCTCGCAGCGCGCGATCTGCTCGAGGGCGACGAACTCGTCGGGCTTGTGCGCCTGGTCGATGCTGCCGGGGCCGCAGATCACGGTCGGGATTCCGGCGGCATCGAAGAGCCCCGCCTCGGTGCCGAAGCTCACCGCCTCCGTCGCGTTGGCGCCGACGAGCGCCCAGATGAAGCGCACCGCCTCGCCGGTCGGATCGGTGTCGAGCCCCGGGAACCCGCTGCCGGGCTCGAGCGTGATCGCCGCCTCGGGATGGACGCGGCGCATTTCGGGGAGAAGCGTTTCGGTCGCAAACGCCTTCAGCGGCTCGATCGTGGCGGCGATTTCGTGGCCGGGGAGATGGCGCATCTCGAACTCGAAGCGGCAGTCGGCGGGAACGATGTTGAGCGCCGTCCCACCGCGCACCGTGCCGGTGTGGACGGTCGACCACGGCGGGTCGAAACGCGCATCGTGCGGGCCGTCGTCGCGGAACGTGCGTGCGGTGCGGCGGAGGAACGCGATCAGCTCGGCCGCATACTCGACCGCGTTCACGCCCTGGTGCGCGAGCGAGGAATGGCACTCGAACCCGCGCACGTGGCAGGTCCAGCTCTGCTTGCCCTTGTGCTGGGTGACGATCCGCATCTCGGTCGGTTCGCCGACGAGGCAGAGCATCGGTCGTGCCGGGAGCGCGGCGAGATCGGGCAGTAGCCGCCGGACGCCGACGCACCCCACCTCCTCGTCGTAGGAGAGCGCGTAGTGGATCGGCCGCGCCAGGCCGCGGCGGAGGAATTCCGGCGCGAAGGCGAGCGCGGTCCCGACGAAGCCCTTCATGTCGCAGGTGCCACGGCCGTAGAGACGGCCGTCGCGCAATTCGGGCGCGAAGGGATCGGTGGTCCAGTCCTGGCCGTCGACCGGGACGACATCGGTGTGGCCCGACAGGACGACGCCCGGGCGGTCGGCCGGCCCGAGCGTCGCGACGAGGTTCGCCTTGCGCCGGTCGTCGTCGTAGCTCAACCGGCAGGCAATTCCGAGACCCTCGAGGTATTCGCGCACATAGGCGACGAGCGCGAGATTCGAATCGCGGCTGGTCGTGTCGAACGCGACGAGGCGGCGGATCAGCGCGATCGTTTCGGGACGCGGTGCCACGGCGCGCTCAATCGAGGATGGCGATGGCCTCGATCTCCATCACGAGCTCGCGTCGGACCATCGCATGCACCACCACGGTCGTCGCGGCCGGGAAGGGCGGGCTGAAATATTGCGGCCGGATCTCGAGGATCGCCGGGAACTGCGAGCCGTCGGTCAGGAAGACGTTGAGCTTGACGATGTCGTCCATCTTGCCGCCGGCGGCGGTGATGCAGGACCTCAGATACTTGAAGATGCTGTGGGCCTGCGCATAGGGGTCGAGATTGCCCTTGTCGGCCTCGTTGGGCGCGGTCTGGCCGGAGATGAAGACGAACTTGCCCTTCTTGACGACGTGGCTGAACTGGCCCGGCTTCGGAACGTCCGGCACCGGTACGACGTCGAATCCCATGGGAGCCTCCTCGATCGATTGCGGGCACGATTGTGGGCGTGCTCGGACAGGGCGTCAACGGACGGCGCAGCCGATCGCGCGCGCCCGTGCTAGGATCGCCGCGTGAAACGCATCCTCGCGTCGCTTGCCGTCACGCTCGCGCTCTCCGCCTGCGCGTCCGCGCCGGCGTGCCGCACGCAGACCGCGCTCTTTCTCGGGTCCGCGATCGGCAGTGCCGGCGAGAGCGTGAGCGAAACCGACTGGGAGTGCTTTCTCGCCGATGCCGTCGTCGCGCGCTTTCCCGACGGCTTCACCGTCCTCGAGGCGACCGGCGTGTACCGGCAGCGCGCCGACGGCGCATTGATCCGCGAGCGGACGCGCATTCTTCTATTCGTCCATCCTGACGACGAGGGAACCGGTGCTGCGATCGCCGCGATCGCCGAGGACTACAAGCGCCGCTTCCGGCAGGAGTCGGTTCTCAAGGTGGAGCAATGCGCTTCCTTCGCGTTTTGATCGCGATCGCCGTGGCGCTCGTCGCGGCCGTCCCGCCCGCCACCGCCCAGGGCACGGAGGCCACGGCGCTCGCGCTGCCGGGGGGCTGGCGCCACGACGGACGGATCGATGAGTGGCGCGACCGCGCGTCGACATTCGATCTCGTGTCGCACGGTGCCGGCGGGCGCCGCGGCCGCGTCTGGATCGCGCACGGTGGCGACGGGCTCGTCATCGCCGGCGCGGTCGAGGGCGGTGCGCCGCGGTTCGCGACCGATGCCGCATCGATGCCGGCGGGCGATCACGTCGAGCTCTGGGTCTCGCTCGCCGATGCGATCGCGCTGCCGCCGATCGGCTGGGGCCATCAGTTCGGCCCGATCGCCGTCCCGCGCGCCGCCGACTGCGACGGCAACGTGAACATCCCCGACGAGGCCGCCTGCCGCGCCTGGCGGGCCCGCCAGGTGACCTATCGCCGCCATCTCGCCCGCCTGTTCGTCCGCCAATGGCAGATCGCGCCCGGAACCGTCGTCGAGACCTTCGCCGAGCCGGCGCTCGCGGCGATGACCAAGGACGAGCGCGAGGCGGTCTCGCCGCTGTGGCGTCCGGACGCGCCGACCACCCGGTTCACGACCGGCACGGACGGATATGCGTTCGAGATCGTGCTGCCCTGGGAAGCGATGCCGGCCGCCGACCGGCTCGACCTCGCCCATGTCCGCATCATGGTCGACGTGTTGTCGCCGGGCGCCGTGCGACGCTACGGTCCGCTCGCCTCGACCGCGCCCGCGCGCCGCTACGGCGACATGAAGACGGCGAACCGGCTCCTCCTCGATCCGCCGCAGCCTTGGCGTGTCGGCCGATGCGCGGCCACCCTCGCGGCGGACGACTTCTACGCCGACGACGCGCTCCCGGGCTATTTCCTGCCGCGGCGCGAGGCGGTCCTGGGCGCGTTCTTCGTGCTCGAGAACCGACCGCAGGGCTACCAGTATTCATCCGAGCGCCCGTCACCCTCGGCCGTTCGTCACAGCCGCTTCGATCGCACGCTCGCACCCGATCTCGTGCTCTGCGGCCCGCCGCTCGCGGTGCGCCGCGGCGCCGCGGTCGAGGTCCACCCCGATGTCGAGGTCTCGCGCGCGGTCCGCACCACGCGGGTCGCGGGCGGGTTCATCCTGATGGATGGGCCGGCGACCGGGCTCGCCACGCGGCTCGGCACCGGGGTGTGTGGGGCCTGTCCGCGCATCTCGGTCGCGGCCTATTTCCTGCCCGCGGCGGGCGGCGCGCCGACGACGCTGTTCGGCGAATCGTGGATCGTCCCGGGCGAGAATATCGACAGCCCGTCCGGATCCATGGCGCGCATCGCGGTCGCCGACGATCTCCGCACGATCGAGGTCTGGTCGTTTGAAAACTGGGCGGAGGTCAAGTACTCGCGTGTCTGGCGCTATACGCGGCACTGCTACGACGAGGGCGCGCGGCACTACGCGGAATGCGCGGCGGAGACCGGCGCCAAACCGCCCGCCGATCTCGCTTGCCGCCCGAGGAGGAGGAGCCCTAGCGGGTCAGAAATACGCGATCAGCCGTCCGCACGCGAAGGCGGCGATCCAAAGGACGAGCGAGGCGAGGCCGGCACGGCGCGCCGAGGCCGGCGCGTCGCCGCCCGCGTGGCCCCAGTCGCCAATGCGGCGGAAGGCGCCCGCGTGGAACAGCGCGATATTGCCGAGCGCCGCGGCGATGAGCAGCAGCTTGATCAGGAACACCGGGTTCTCGACGAAGGCGGTCGCCTCGGTCGAGAACAGGAGGAAGCCCGCCGAAACCGCGACGGCGAACGACGCCTTCGCGACCGGCAGCACGAGCGCGGCGAGGCGCTCGATCGCGATCGCCCGCACCAGGCCGAGGAGACGCAGATCGAGGATCAGGATCGCGCCGACCAGGATGGCGGCCGACAGGACATGGAGGACGTTCGCCGTCGGATAGAGCCAGATCGATTCACGCATCACCTGGCCGAGGCCCGAGCGCTCGATCGCGATCGCCCAGGCGGATCCGGAATGCTCCACGCCCTGCGCCGGTCAGCGGAGCTCGGTCGTCTGGCCGGCGACCGTGATGCGCTCGGCGCGGAGCTCGACGGTGTCACTCTTGTGCGGATAGCCCATCACCGTCGCGCTCGTCCCCGGCTTGAGCAGGGCCTCGGGCAATCCACGGTTCTGCATCCGCGACGGCGGCGACAGGATCACGAGCCAGGTCTTACCCGCCACCTCGAGCCGCAGCGTGCCGTGCGGGTTGGTGTAGGTCATCTCGCGGATCACGCCGGTCAGCGTGAGCGGCTGGTTGGCGTCGTAGCTGCCCCAGCCGTGATGGGCGAGGGGCGGGCGAGGCGATGCCGATGCCGATACCGATACCGGCGCCGATGCTGATACCGATGCCGGCGAGCGCGAGACTTCCGATGCTGGTCACGGGCCGTCCTCCTCGGTCGATGCCACGATGCAACCGTGGCCACGATGCGACCGTGATAGCGCGCGGACGCGGCGACGTCGATGGTTCAATCTCGGATGGTTCAATCCGGCACGCGCATGCACTAGGGTCTGTCCTTGCGACGACCGCCGGAGATCGACCGATGCACTGGACACCCCGCCGCGAACGCTTCCGCGCCCTCCTGGCCGGCGATGGCTGCTTCCATCCCGCCTCGGTGTTCGACCCGATCTCTGCCCGGATCGCCGCGGATCTCGGCTTCGAATGCGGCATGTTCGCCGGCTCGACCGCCTCGCTCGCGGTGCTGGGCGCGCCCGACCTCGTCGTCCTCACGCTCTCCGAGTTCGCCGGCCAGGCGCTTCGTATCAACCGCGCCGCCGGCCTGCCGCTCCTCGTCGATGCCGATCACGGCTACGGCAACGCGCTCAACGTCCGCCGCACGGTCGAGGAACTGGAGACCGCAGGCGTCGCCGGCCTCACGATCGAGGATACCGAGCTCCCGATCGCCTTCGGCGCCAAGGGCAAGGCGCGGCTCGTGCCGCTCGACGAGGGGATCGGCAAGATCCGGGCCGCCCTCTCCGGGCGCGAGGACAAGTCGCTCGCCGTGATCGGGCGCACCAGCGCGCTCGGGATGGCGGGCCTCGACGAGGCGATCCGCCGCGGGCGCGCTTACGAGGCGGCGGGCGTCGATGCGCTCTTCTTCACGGGCCTCAAGTCCGCCGACGAGCTCGCCGCGCTCTCGGCCTCGCTCCGCCTGCCGCTGATCCTCGGCGGCTCCGGCTCGGTCGGCGACCGCGCCGCGCTCGCCCGCGCGCGGGTGCGCATCGCGCTCCAGGGCCATCAGCCGTTCATGGCGGCGATCCGCGCCGTCCATGACACGCTGAAGGCGCTCCGCGACGGCACGGCGCCCGCCACGCTTCCCGGGCTCGCGCCGAAGGCCCTCATGGACCAGGTCACGCGCGAGGCGGATTACCAACGCTGGCTCAAGGATTTCCAGAGCGGTTGAACAAGAGCGAAAGCCGGACTCGACGGATCGGCCCGGCCGACCCATGTTCTAGGTGGCCGGCCCGGTTGCGTCGCTAGTGCGGTCGCTGCCGGGCGGAACGGCCACAAAAAGGTTCAGGAGGATGCGATGGGACTGTTGGATGACGTGATCGGCGCGGCAGCGAAATCGATGCTGGGCGGCCAGGGCCAGGGCGGCGCCTCGCCGCTCGCCGGCATCCTGATGCAGCTCCTCGGCGGCCAGTCCGGCGGCGGCGGTGGCAATCCGCTCGGCGGCCTCCTCGGTGGCGCCGGCGGTGCGCTCGGCGGGCTTCTCGGCGGTCAGGGCCAGGCCGGAGCGGGCGGGGGTGGTGGCAGTGCGGGGGCGGTGGCTTCGAGGGGCTGATGCGCCAGTTCTCGGGCGCCGGCCTCGGCGACGTGTTCAAATCCTGGGTCGGCACCGGCCAGAACCAGGCGATCTCGCCGCAGCAGCTCATGGGCGCGCTCGGCCAGGAGCGCGTTCAATCGATGGCAAGCCAGGCCGGCCTCCCGGTCGATCAGCTTCTGTCCGGGCTGTCGCAGCATCTGCCCTCGATCATCGACGCGATGACGCCCGACGGGAAGGTCCCGGAGGCCAATTCGATGCAGTCGATGCTCGGCGGCATCCTCGGCCAGCTCGGCGGCCGGCGCTAGATCTTGATACGGATGCCGCGTTAGCGCTCGAGCACGCGGTCGGCGACGAACGGGTTGGTGCGCCGTTCGTCGCCGAAGGTCGAGAGCGGTCCGTGGCCGGGAAGGAACACGACCTCATTCCCGAGCGGCCACAGCCGTTCCCGGATCGAACGGATCAGCGCGGCATGGTCGCCGCGCGGGAAATCCGTCCGCCCGATCGAGCCGCGGAACAACACATCGCCGACCAGCGCAATGTTGTCGGTCGCATTGAAATAGATGACATGGCCGGGTGTATGGCCCGGGCAGTGATGGACGGCGAACGTCACCGCGCCGACAGTCACGGTGTCACCCTGGTCGAGCCAGCAGTCCGGCTCGACCGCCTCCGCCGCGATGCCGTACTTCCGGCCCTGATCGGCGAGCACCGACAACAGAAACATGTCCGCGCGATGCGGTCCTTCGACCGGAACGGCGTAGCGGCGCGCGAGGAGGGCGGCGGCGCCGGCGTGGTCGATGTGGCCATGCGTCAGCATCACCTTCTCGACCGCGACGCCCTGTTCGTCGACCGCGGCCGCGATACGCTCCGGCTCGCCGCCCGGATCGACGATCGCGCCGCGGCGCGTCTCGGTGCACCAGACGATCGAGCAGTTCTGCTGGAACGGCGTGACGGGAACGATGACCGCCTGCATCGACGGCGTGCGGTCAGTCATAGACGGTCTCTGTGTAATGCGCGGGATCGACGACCGTCTCGATCACGGTGGGGCCGCTCGCGCGGAGCGCCTTCCTGATCTCGCGGTCGAGCGCCTCTCGCGTCCGTGCGCCGACCGCGGGCACGCCGAAATAATGCGCCGGTGGCTCCTCGTAGGTCTCGTTGAGGAGGAGCGTGCCATAATGGGCGAACTGGCGACGCTCCTGCTTCACCTTGATCAGGCTGAGCCAGCGGTCGTCGAGGACGACGAACGGTATCGCGAGGCCGTGCCGCTTGGCGACCGCGAGCTCGCCGCAGGTCATCTGGAAGCAGCCGTCGCCGAGGATGCAGACGACCGGAAGATCGGGCCGCGCGATCTTGGCCGCGATCGCCGCCGGCAGGCCGAAGCCCATCGACGACCAGCCATTGGTGATCAGGAACGTGCGGGGCGCGTGAGTCGGCCACTGGCTGGCGATCTGGTGTGTGTGCGCGCCGACATCGAAGGCGAGGACGCCGTTCGCGGGGAGCGCGTCGCGCACGATGTCGATCGCCTCGTGCGGCGTGAAATGCGGCATCGCCGGCCGGAGCGCGCGCTGATAGGCCTCGCGGTGGCTCGCGATCGCGGCCGCCGTCCATTGGTTGGCCGAGGCTGGAAACGCGGCGAGACGCGCGATGCTGTGGTCGAGATCGCCGACCAGCTCGTGCGCGATCCTGACACTCGCATCGACATCGGCGTGCTCGATGTCGACATGGAGCACGGGGACCGGGCCGGTCCATGCCTCGTACTCGACCTCGATCGTGTCGTAGCCGAGCCCGACGATGAGATCGGCGCCCTGGATGAAGGTGCGCTGCACCTTGCGTTTGCTGCGCTCGATGCAGCCGATCGAGAGCGGATGATCCTCGTCGATCAGCCCCTTGGCCATGGTCGTGGTGGCGAACGGCATGCGGTGGCGGTCGATGAAGGCGCGAAGCGCGCCCGGATCACGCATCCGCATGGCGGTGGTGCCGATCACCGCGACGGGCTTCCGCGCGCGGGCGAGAACGGCGGCGGCGGTGTCGATCGCCGCGTCGGATGCCATCGGGCGGCGCGCCGGCACCGCGATCGCCGGCACGGCCTCAGTCGCCGGCGCCAGCGCGACGTCCTCGGGCAGATCGAGATGGACCGGGCCCTGCGGCTCGGTGAGGGCGAGCGTGATCGCCTCGGCGAGCGTCGATGCGACGCGGCCCGGCGTCAGCACGAACGTGCCCTTGGTAATGGGGCGGAAGAGCGTGTGGTGGTCGATCCACATCTGGATGCGCCGTCCGAGCTGCGCCTGGACGAGCGTGCAGGTGATCGCGATCATCGGCGAGCGGTCGAGAAAGGCATTGCCGACGCCGGTCGCGAGGTTGGTGGCGCCGGGCCCGAGCGTCGCGATGGCGAGGCCGGGGCGGCCGGTCATTCGCGCCATGACGTCGGCGGCGAAGCCGGCTGAGCCCTCATGCGCGGTCAGGACAAAATGCAGGCCGCCGAGCCGCATCGCCTCCATCAACGGCAGCACATTCCCGGACGGGACGCCGAACCCGTGGGTGATGCCCGCGGTCTTGAGCGTCGCGACGATCAGATCGGCATTGTTCATGGCGGGGTCCCGGTCGAAAGGCCGGGGATGTCATAACCGGCCGCCGCCGCAATTTCCTCAACTTTCGACGGCCGGCACGCGGCCCGGGCCGATGGCTCGCGCTCGCCTCAGCGCGGCAGGGCGGCGGCGGGGCGACGGAAGACGGTGAAGCGGCCGATCGGCTCGGCGACCGGATAGGCGGTGTGGATCGCCGTCCACATCGCGCTCGTATAGAAGTCCTCGCGATCGTCTCGGACAACCACGAGATCGAACCAACCGGATGCGAGCCGGGCGACGAACGGCCGCTCGTCCCAGAGACCGGCTCCCGCCAGCATGGTCATGATCACAGGCTCGATGAGGACCGGCTTCCCCGCCTTCCGGATCAGCACCATGTCGTCGGCGTAGATCGGCCCGGGCGTCGCCGCCATGGCTGCGAGGACGCGTTGGGCGGCGGCGGTCTTGTCGGGCAAAGGCAGACGTGTCCAGCGCGCGCCGGCGACGAAGACGTGGACGGTCGCCGCCAGCATCAAGGCCGTCGCCGTCGCGATGGCGACCGATCGAGGGTTCTGCCGCCATGCCGCGCGGACGAACTCGACGAGGACGGCGGCGCCGAGGCCGAGCGAGACCGCCCAGCCGACGAACCACTCGTTGAAGTAGTTGCCCGCGGCACCCCACTTGCCGATGCCGAAGCCGGCGACGAGCCCGATCACGAAATGCGCGCCGAGCGCGACGACGGCCGCCGCCCGCGGATCGGCGCCGAGCACCGCCCGGAAGCCGTGCCCCCTCGTCCACGCCTCCGCGGTGAGCCGGCGCCCGTAGAGGAGAAGTCCGAGCGGGACGAGCGCCAGCGCCGCGAGGTTCATGTCCTCGACCAAATAACGGCCGATGTTGGTCACCAGCGCGTCGAGGAGATACGGGTTGGTGTTGTAGAGGAAGAGATGACGCAGGACCTCGCCGTCGGTCGCAGCGACGAGCGCGGCGAGCGCCGCGGCACCGACGGCGGCGCACAGGGCGGCGACGCGGAGCGTCAGCGCCGGGCGCAGAAGATAAGAGACGAGGAAACATGCGGCGGCCGAGACGATGATGCTCTGCTTGGCGTAGATCGCGGCGACGAAGGCGAGACCCGCGAGATAGAAGAGCCGCGGCCGCGTGAGCGAGGCGAAGAAGAGCGCGAGGCCGAGGCCGGCGAACATGACGGCCATCATGTCGACGCGAAAGTACGTCGACCATTGATAGAGGGGCGCGAATCCGAGCACCATGAGCCCGCCGACCAGGCCGCCGACGAGACGCGGCAGCGCGCCCGACATCGGCCCCGCGGCGCTCGACGCGGCTAGCCCGGCGAAGACGACGAGGAAGACCGTGCAGACGACCGAGACCGCGCGACCAGCCGCAAGCGGGTCGCCCCAGAGGGCGGCGATCGCCTTGGTCACGGCGTGGGAGAGCGGGGTGTAGTGGTAGACGATATGGGGAAGATCGTGCACCGGGCGATAGAGGAATCCGTCCTGCAGCGCGTCCATCTGCTGCCATACGATCCCCTCGCCGTAATCGAGCTCGTACGGAAAGCCGATCGAGCCGAGCGCGTAGCGCGCGTAGTAGAAAGCCGTCAGCGCGAGGATCGCGAGGAGTAGTCCTGTCGCCAGCGCGAAGGCCGCGCGCACGGCGCCCGCCGCTACGAGCGAGCGCCGCCGCGATAGCGTCGCGCCGTCCACCGTCCCGAGCGTGCCCCGGCTCATCGTCGCTCACTCCCACGCGCGGGGGCGGCGATCACCAGCATCTGGCCGGCCAGCGGTCGCCACGGCAGGAGGAGATAGAGGCGGACCAGCGCCCGTGAAACCGGTATCCGCGACTTCATGGACAAGGGCAGGAACCGGGGCTCTATCCGTTCGATGCGCCAGCCGTTCACGGCGAGGAAATCGGGCAGGCTCCGGTCGCTCCAGACCGCGACATGGCTGTAGTCGTCGAAATATTCGCGAAAAACGAGGCGCCAGTTGGGCTGCACGATCGCCAGCCGGCCGCGCGGGGCGAGTTTCGCCGCCAGCGCCGCCAGCGTCGCGGCGAATTCGGCCTTATCCATGTGCTCGAAGAGATTGCTTGCGAGCGCAAAGTCGACCGATCCATCCTCGATCGCATCGAGCTCGTGTGCGCGCGCGACGATCGCCTCGACCCCGGGTGCGAGATGCTCGACCATGCCCGGCCAGACGTCGACTGCGATGCGCCGCCGCGCCACCGCGGCGTTGATGAAATGGCCATGGCCCGCGCCGAGCTCGAGGACGCAGCCGTCCGGCGGCACGTAACGCGCGAACTGGAGGTCCCAGAGCGCCCGCCATACGACGTCGCGCCGGGGATCGTGGACGAAGCGCGTCGCGTGGTAGCCGCTCACGCCCGGCCCTCGCCCCGCCAGCCGAACAGGATGCCGCGGATCATCCTGAGACCGACGGAGAGCGCGCGGCGATTGTTGACATTGCCGCCCTTGCTGAGGCCGATGCGCTGATGAAACGTGATCGGGCACTCGACGATGTCGAGACCCGAGGCGAGCGCCATGTCGAGAAAGTGGGCGTTGAACTCGAGATTGACCGAAGGGTCGACGTGAGAGAGGAGGTCGCGCAATGCATCGTTGCGGCAGAGCTTGTAGGTGGTACCGACGTCGGTGAACGTACCGCGACCGAGATGCTTCGCCTCGAGGAGCTTCCCGACAAAGAGATTGCCGTAATACATGAAGGTCGAGAGCTGGGTCTCATAGGCGCGGAGCTGCTCGGAGATTCGCGTCCCGTTGACGATGTCGGCATGATCGATATAGGCGAGGAACTTGTCGATATCGTGGGCGCGAAATGTCCGATCGCCCTCGCAGAGGAGGGTCAGGTCGGTGTCGTCGAAGTCGACCGCCGCGAGGTAGCAGCGTATGACGCAGCGGCCATAGCCCGGCCGCTCCTCGACCACCACGATCGCTCCGGCCGCCGCGGCACGCGATGCGGTGGCATCGCGGCTGTTGTTGTCGACGACGACGACGCGCGCGACGCGCGGGTGGCTGATGAAGTCCTTCACCGCCTCGGCGATCGATTCCTCGTCGTTATAGGCCGTGAGGGCCACGGTGACCTGGCGGTTGACGATCGCGTCGAACCGCACGGTCGAGCCGGCGCGTTTGCGCGGAAGGGGCACGAAGAGATCGATCGCCGCGAGCAGGATGCCGATCGTCACCGGCACGCCTGAATACCAGACAATCGCCTCGTTGAGGGCGAGGAAATCGCCGCCGAGGCCGAGGAGACGGCGGGGGGCGCCATCAGGACGCCGAGGACATAGAGCGCCAAACCGAGGAGGATCAGGCAGACGGCGAAATGGAGAAGGCGCAACGGACGCGCCGCGCGGCGGCTCCGCGTTTGCAGTTCCGACACGGCATCGATCGAGTTCTCGGTTCGGCCGGGAAGGAGATAATCCCGGTCGGCGGGCGGCGTCGGCATTGGTTCAGCCTATCACGACTGACGCCGCTTCCAGCGTGACATCTCGGTGGTCTCCGCGGAGAGGTCGGCCCGGTTCAGAGCTTCAGGCGCTTGAACACGGGTTCCGGGATCAGTTTGATGATCGTCATGATCGGCCACCAGAACCAGGGCGCGTAGACGACGTCCGCACCCTTGGTGACGGCGCGATGGATGGCGACGGCGACCGTCTCGGGTGCGGCGTAGAGGGCGTTCTTGGTCATACCCGCGGTCATCGGCGTGTCGACGAACCCGGGCTTGATCGTGACGACGCGGACGCCGGCGCGGTGGAGGCGATTGCGGAGCCCCTCGAGGAAGGTCGAGACCGCAGCCTTCGCGGTGCCATAGACATAGTTGCTCTGTCGGCCGCGATCGCCGGCGACCGAGGAGATCACGGCGATCGTCCCGGCGCGCGCCGCCTCGAACCGGTTGGCGATCGGGGTCAGGAGCGAGACCACGCTCAGGAAGTTGATATCGAGCTCGCGGCGCGCAGTCTCGAAGGCGGCCTGGCAGGCGAGCTGGTCGGAGAGCGTGCCGTGCGCGATGACGACGGTGTCGAGGCCGCCGAGCCGTTCCGCGGCCTCGTCGATCAGCGCAGCGTGACGATCGAACGCGGTCGCGTCGAAGACGAGTGTCTCGACCTGCGCGGCGCCACGGACGCGGAGATCGTCGGCGATCGCGGCGAGCCGGTCGGCGTCGCGGGCGAGGAGCGCGAGGCGATCGCCGTCGGCGGCGAACAGCCGGGCGACATGCTCGGCGATCGCCGATGTGGCACCGACGATCAGGGCCTTTCTCATGACGGAACCTCCGCTTCGGCCGTGACACGGCGCCAGAAACTCGACGAGAAACGTGGATCGATGTGACGCGCGAACGTGCGCCAGCGTGGGAAGTAGAGGCGGAAGCTGTCGCCGCTCATGCGGGCGTCCTTGGCGGGATAGACCGCACCGCCGGCGGTCCTGACCACGTCGTCGAGACGGTCGAGAAGCGCGAAGGTGGAGACGCCGCGGTTCGGGAAATCGAGCGTGATGGTGAGCCCGGGACGGGGAAACGACATCAGCCCCGGCGAGGGAACGTCGCCGAAGCGTTTCAGGATGGTGAGGAACGAGCCCTCGCGCGCGGCGGCGACGCGGTCGAGGATCTCGCGCATCGCCTCGTTTCCGCCCGCCTCGGGAACCACGCACTGGTACTGCATGAAGCCCTTGCGGCCGTAGATCCGGTTCCAGCCGTGTATGGCATCGAGCGGATAGAAGAACGGATCGTAATGCTGGACCGCCTGCCGTCGCGCCGCAGCCTTCCCCCAATAGGTGGCGTTGAATGCCCGGACCGAGAGCGCGTTGACGACCGGCACCGGCATCTCGATCGGGACCGCGAGCCGACGGCGCGGCGCCGCGGGCCGCTCGCGCGTGGTCGGGGCCGCGTGATTGCCGCGCATGAAGAGCCCACGGCCGAGTGCCTTGCCGCGCGCCAGGCAATCGACCCAGGCGACCGTGTATTCGTAGTCGCGATCGGATTCGGACGACAGCGCGAAGAACGCATCGAGCGAGCCGTAGCGGATCGTCTCGACGGCGAGGTTGGGGCTCGCGACGCGCTTCAGCGTGATTTCGGCGACGAGGATCGCGCCGGTGAGGCCGAGGCCGCCGATCGTCGCGGCGAAGAGCTCGGCGTTCTCCGCCGGACTGCACCACAGCCGGATGCCGTCGGAACGGGCGAGGAGCAGGCGGCGGACATGGCGGCCGAACGTGCCGGCGACGTGATGGTTCTTGCCATGCACGTCATTGGCGATGGCGCCGCCGACGGTGACGAACTTGGTGCCGGGCGTCACCGGCGGGAACCACCCCTGCGGCAAGGCGAAGTCGATGATCTCGGCGAGGAGTATTCCCGCCTCGCAGCGGAGAATTCCCGTCGCCGGATCGAAGCCGAGGAAACGGTCGAGGCCGCGCATGTCGAGAAGCGCGCCGCCGTCATTGAGGCAGCTGTCGCCATAGCTCCGGCCGTTGCCGAACGGGAGATAATCGCGCGCCGGCGCGTTCCCGATCGGGAGCGGGTCGCTCCGCCAGGCGATGCGGCTCGCGGTCTGCGTCGCGGCCGGATAGCGGCCCCAGGATTGGTACCGGTCCGCCATGCTCACGCGGCGAGCATCAGGATCAGCGCGACGCAGCGGCTCGGCGAATCGCGGAGCGCGAAGAGGACCGGGTCCTCCTGCAGCGTGCCGCGCCGGGCGGCGAGCCAGACGCGGCTGATCCAGTAGAGAATGAGCGGACAGACGAGCCAGACCGCCTCGGGATGCCGGTAGAGGAGGAGGACCTTCTCGCTGTTGACATAGAGCGCGAGCACGAGAACCGAGGTGTAGCCGCTCGCCGCGCCGAGCGCGTGCAGCGTCTCGAGATCGCTCACCTGGTAGCCCCGCCCCGCCGCGACCGTGCCGCCCGCCTCCTGGAGCGCGAGGAGCTCCGAGTATCGCTTCACGAGCGCGAGGCTCAGGAAGAAGAACATCGAGAACGCAAGGAGCCAGAACGAGAGCGCCACCGACACCGCCATCGCGCCGGCGACGATCCGAAGCGTGTAGAGCCCGGCGAGCACCAGGACATCGACAAGCTCGACGCGCTTCAGCCAGAAGGAATAGGCTGTGCTGGTGACGTAATAGAGGAAAAGCATGCCGAGGAAGACGAGCGGCAAGGCGCTCGCGATGACGAGCGCGAGCAGAAGGAGGAGCGGTGCCAGAAGGGCGGCATGCTGCACCGGCACACGGCCTGAGGCGATCGGACGATAGCGCTTGCGCGCATGGCGGCGATCGGCGGCGAGGTCGAGAAGATCGTTGACGAGATAGACGCTCGAGGCGGTGAGGCCGAAGGCGATGAAGGCGAGGATGACGTCGGCGAGAAGCCCGATCTCTCCCACCCGATGGGCCGCGAAGAGCGGCACGAGGAGGAGCAGGTTCTTGAGCCACTGATAGGGCTGCAGCGCGCGGAGATAGTCGGCGAGCCGTCCGCCGCCCGCATCGAACACACGGCCGACGCGGGCGATACGGCGGGCACGGTCGAGGACGCCGCGTCCGGGGCTCACGACGATCGCCTCGCGGGCATGCGGCCAGATCCGGAGATCGGGCGCCGCATTGCCGGCATAGTCGAATCCGTCGGTGCCGGCGAACGCCTGCATCCGCGCGAGCTTGGCCTCGCCCTTGAGGTTGGTCGCCTCGTCGCTCGCGATCACGGCCTCGAAGAGATCGAGATGATCGGCGACGGCCCTGGCATAGCGCTCGTTGGTGGCCGTCGCGAGAACGAGGCGCCGCCCGGCGGCCTTCTCGGCGCGCAGGTGCTCGACGAGCGCCTCGTTATAGGGAAGCGAGGCGGCATCGATCTCGGCCCGCCGCGCCACCTCGTGCTTGAGGCTCGCCTTGCCGCGCGCGAACCAGACCGGGAGCGCGAGCGCGTGGAGGGGGTTGCGCTTCAGGAGCGCGAGGATCGATTCGACCCCGACGTCGGTGCGGACGAGCGTGCCGTCGAGATCGACGCAGAGAAGCGCGGCATCGGCGGCGGTCGTCGGGCGGGTCGCTGCACCTTCCATCACGAGGCGACCTCCGCTCGTGCCTTCGTCGACGCACCGGTCGCCTCGAGCAGAGCGAGCGCGATCATGCCGATCAGGACCGCGAGCCAGAGCGTCGCGAGGCGGCAGATGATCGCGGCGGAAATCGCGGTCATGGTGTCGACGCCCATCAGGACGAGGAGGAGCGTCATCACCGCCTCGGCGCTCCCGATCCCGCCCGGGATGAACGACATGGCGCCGGCGAGAATGCTGATCGAGTAGATGCCGATGGCGGTCGGCAGCGCGATGTCGACGGCGAGATAGTCGAGCATGACGTAGAATCCGACGCCCTCGGCGGCCCAGGCGACGAGCCCGATCGCGAGCGCGCCGTAGAAGATCCGGGCGCAGAGGAGCGTCGCGGCGTCGCGCTGGAAGCGCCTGAGGGCTGCGAGCGCGCGCTTGAGGAAGGCCCAGCCGAGGCCGCGCGCGATCGCCTCGATCAGGTCGAGCATCCAGGTCCCGCGATAGACTGAGAACAGGACGATCGCGGCGATGGCGGCGAGCGCGAGGAGCCAGCGCGATTCCTCGAAGTGGAGCGCGGTCAGCGTCGAGAGTGCGAGGATCGCCAGGAGATCCATGTAGCGCTCGATCATGAACGCCGCGAGGCTCGCGCTCATTGGCACGCCATAGGGCAGGAGATAGATCGATCGCACCGCTTCGCCGGCCTTGCCCGGGCTGGTGACGAACGCGAATCCGGCGAGATAGATCCAGAAGTCGCGCCAGAACGGCACGCGCCCGCCGAACACCGTGATGTACCAGTGCCAGCGCAGAAAGCGGAAGAAATAGTTGGCGACCGAGTAGCCGATCAGGACCAGCCAGCCGATGGTATCGATCCGGCCCATCGCATCGAAGATGCGCTCGCGGTCGCCGACGAGGACGATCGCGACATAGACCGCGATGCCGCCGGCGACGGAGAGGATCAGCGGCTGGATCATGCGCGCGAGGAGCGCGCGCGGGGTGCCGATCCGCTTGAGTTCGGCTTCGTCGAGGGCGCTCACAACGTTGCTCCCGACGCAGCCCCCGGCGCCGCCGGCCGGTGACGCCGCCACATTCGCGCCAGCACCGCGAGCGCCCCGACATAGAGGAAAGGCTCGACCTCGAACCGCATGCGGTTGTTCTCGAACACCTCGATCGAGACACACACGATCGAGAGATAGAGAAGCGTCGCCCACATGAACAGGAGCATGATCTCCTCGGGCCGGCCGCGGAAGCCGCGGCGGGCGACGGCGACGAAGAGGCACACGCCGCCGGCGAGCGCCAGCGCGAGTGCGAGGATGACGGTCGGGCTCATTCGGCTCGCCTGTTCGAGCGCCGAATCGCGTTCGACGGGCCCGGCGATCGCCTCGAGCACGAACCGGGGGAGCTTGCCGTAGACGGCGAGGTCATAGGCCGTCTCATAGGCCCTGATGCGGTCGCGGTTGGCATCGAGGAACGCATAGTCGGCGGGCGCGAGGGTGTAGTAGTAGCTCGACTTCATCCATGCCCACGCCATCGCTTTGGGGAAGTGACGGAGCGCGGCGAGGCTGTCCTGCCACAGCGTGCGCGAGGCCGCGGGATAGATGGCGTGGTTGTAGTTGATGTGGCCGGAGAACTTCCGCCACTGGTCGAGCACGGCGATGCCGGAGGAAGCGACGGTGCCGAGCACCGCCTCGTAGGCGTCCGGGCGGGCGAACTCGGGCAGGAGCGCGAGCCGCGACAGGACGCCGCGGTCGACGAGATCGGCGCGGATCGGATCGGGCACGTGGCCGACGGCGAGCTTGGCGAGGCTGAGACCCATCCATGAGCTCGACCCGAAGGTCGCGAACAACGCGGCGTTCTTCGCGTAGAGCCCGACCACGAGAAGGAGCGGGATGACGGAAGCGAGCGCGGTCGTCCGCCACGAGACCGGGCGCGCGACGAGGAGGCCGATGACGACCGCCACCATCCAGGCGAGATGGAAGGCGCTCCGGGTGAGGACGACGGCGACGATGAGGGTGAAGACGGCGAGCCCCCAGCCGAAGCGCTCCGTCGCGGCGAAGCGAAGGATGGCATAGGCCGCAAGGATCAGGAGCCAGGCGACCGGCCCGGTATAGAAGAGCCAGTTCTCGTAGAGGACCGCGGGTGGCCCGACCATGAACACCGCGGTCGCCACGATCGCCGCCACCGGCCCGAGGCCGGCCTCGCACGCGATCGGCCAGCCGAGCCGTCCGGCGAGATCGGCAACGGCCGGCCCCGCCGCCACGACGAGGCCGAGCGCCGCGATGACGATCGTCATCGCCGGCGTCCTTGCCGGCCGGCCTCGCCGCCGCGTCGCTCCGATCGCGGTCCACCCCATGGCACGCCCCCACCCGAAACGTCCGGCCGGCATTCTATAGGGAACCGTCGCGGGCGCGTGCGCCGAACTCAGCCCGGGCGCTGCCGATCAGGACGGACCGAGGCCGCGTCCGCGCTCGGCGAGCGCGCGGTCGAAGCGCGCGAGCTCGGCCGCGACGCGCCCATAGACGCTCTCCGCCGGGTAGGTGCCGTCCGGACCCGCGGCCCCGGCCTCCCGGCCCATGAAGAGCGCGATCGCATCGTCGACGTGGTCGATCGTGTAGACCGCGAAGCGGCCGGCCGCGACCGCCGCGGCGACGTCGTCACGGAGGATGATATTCCGCTCATTGGCCTTGGGCACGACGACGCCCTGGCTGCCGGTGAGCGGCCCGGCCCCGACACAGGCGCGGAAGAAGCCCTCGATCTTGTGATGCACACCGCCGACCGGCTGGGCGTTGCCGAGCTGGTCGACCGAGCCGGTGATCGCGAGATCCTGACGGAGCGGCAGGCCGGCGAGGTCCGAGAGCACCGCGAGAAGCTCGGCGAGCGAGGCGCTGTCGCCCTCGACTCCACCGTAACTCTGCTCGAAGGTGATCGAGCAGTTGAACGAGAGCGGGAACCGGCGTGCGAACTTGCCCGACAGGAAGCCCTGCAGAACCATCACGCCCTTCTGCTGGATCGGGCCGCCCAGCGCGACGTCGCGCTCGACATTGATGACGCCGTGACGCCCGACCGAGCCGCGCGCGGTCACCCGCGACGGCGCGCCGAACTCGTGGTCGCCGAGATCGCGCACGGTGAGCGCGTTGATCTGGCCGACCGCGGCCCCGTCGGTCGCGATCGCGATCATGCGGTCGCGGATCGCGTCCTGGATGCGGTCCTCGCTCCGCGCGTTGCGCCGGCGCCGGTTGGCGAGCGCCTGGACGATTTGGGCCTCGCCGATCATCCGGCCCTCGCCGCCGGCGAGCCGTGCGGCCTCGCTGACGACGTCCTCGATCAGCTCGAAGCGCGCGGTCAGCCGGTCGCGCCGACCCGACCAGCGCGCCGCAACACCGAGGAGGCGGATGGCCGCCGCGTCCTCGCATCCCGCCTTCGCGTGCGCCTCAGCCATGGCGTGGATCAGGCCGGCATAGGCCGCGAGGTTCTCCTCGCTCGCCTCCATGTCGGGATCGATGTCGGCCTTGACCTTGACATAGGTCTGAAAGTCCGGGTCCAAGGCGAGGAAGCCGTAATACCAGCGCGGCGCCGCGACCATCACGAGTTTGAGCTCGAGCGGAATGGCGCGGGGGAACGGCGCGCCCGCGATCGGGAGCGTGTTGGCGCGGTGCGGCTCCTCGATCCGGATCTCGCGATCGCGGAGCGCGCCCTTGAGCGATGTCCACACGCCGTCGTCCTCGATGATCGCCTCGGCCCGGACGACGAGAACACCGCCGTTCGCGCGGTGGAGCGCGCCGGCGCGGATCATGGTGAAGTCGGTGTCGAGGGCGCCTTCGACTTGGCGGTATTCGATCCGGCCGAACAGGTTCTCATTGGTCGGGTTGGGCTCGACCACGATCAGCGGATGCGGGTCCTCGCCGTGATCGACCAGGAGGTTGACCGCGTAGCGACGCTCCGGTGCGTCGCGCACGGACGTGTGTCCCTCGTCGTCGGCGGGGCGAAACAGCGCGATGTTCTCGACGATGTCGCTCCGCATCCAGATCAGCCAACGCGTCATGCCGTGATGGCCGCCGAAATCGCGGATCATCGCCTCGATGTGGGGACCGATCGCGCTGTCGACCGCTTCGTGGCGTAATTCGTCGACGTGACGGTCGAATTCGCCGCGAAGACGCGTGGCCTCGCGCGCGACGGCGCGGAGACCCTCGCCGATGGCGGCCGAGGCCTCGCCGAGCGCGCGCAGCCGCTCGGGCGGCAGGCTCTCCTGCGCGACCGGCTGGCCGTCGGCACCGATCGGAAGGATCATCGTGCCCTTCTCGGTCTGGATGATGTCGAGCCCGACACGGCGCGCCTCGGTGCGAAGTGCGTCCATCGCGGCATCGACGGCGGCATCCATCTCGCCGCTCTTGGCGCGGAGCCGGGCCTGGAGCCCCTCGTCGCCGAGGGCCGCATGGACGGCCTCGCGAAGCCTCGGGACCAGCGCCGCCATGTGCCGGGTGAAGTCGCGCCCCACGCCCGGTGGCAGCCGGAAGGGGATCGGGCGGTTCGGATGGCGGAAATTGTTGAGATAGATCCAGTCGGGCGCAGGCGGCCGCCGGCCGACATGGCTCTCGAGAAAGGCCCGCGTCGCGGTCATCCGACCGGATCGATCCTCGCCGACGACAAAGATGTTGAAGCCGACGTCCTCGATCGCGAGCCCGAGATCGATCGCCTCGCGTGCCCGCCGGTGGCTCGAGAGGTCGAACACGCTGGCGGCGCGGTCGGCCGTCGGTGTGAAACGGGGCAGGCCGACCTCGTCGGCGCCGAGACGTCGCGCGGTCATGAACGGATCTCCTGTCCCGGCGGCGATTGCCGCCCGTTGCTCCGCATCGTCAGCGACAGCATCGCCGGCAGGACGATCAGCGCGCAGGCGAGCTTCACCGTGATCGAGATGGTGAGAAGCTCGCCGAGGCTCGCCGTCCCCTGGTGCGGCGAAATCGCGAGCGTCCCGAACGAGCCGATCGTCGTCAGCGCGCTGAACATCACGCCGCGCGGCGTCGAGGTTCCGAGCAATGCCCCGGGGCCGTGGTGGCGGGCGCGGAAGACGAGCTGGATCCCGCTCTCGACGCCGATCCCGATCAGCAACGGGAGCACGATGATGTTGGCGAAGTTGAACGGCTTGTCGAAGAGGACGACGATCGCGATGGTGATGATCGCCGCGAGAACGACCGGAAGAAGGACCAGGAACACGTACCACGCGTTCCTGAGCAACAGGAACAGGAGAAGCGAGATACAGATGAGCGCGATCAGCGAGGCGTCGAGAAAGGCGCCGAGGACCGCCTCGCCGGCGGCGAGGAAGATCACCGGCGCGTCCGTCGCGTTCGGCGCCACTGCGGTCACGTCGGCGACGAAGCGGCGGACCGCAGCCTCGTTGCCCTTGATCCGTTCCTTTGGATAGACCTCGATCCGCGCCCTGCCGTCGTCGGCGAGCATCCGCTTGCGGAGCTCCGCCGGCAGATTGCCGAAGCGCACCTCGGCCGCCTCGAGCGCCAGCCTGAGGCCCTCGATCCGCTGCGGCAGCGTGCCGACGAGGCGGGCCTCGACGGGCGCGAGATCGCCATTCCGGGCGAGGAGGCGATCGAGGCCGGCGCCCAGCCGTTCGAGCGTCGGCGCGAGATCGCGCGCCTGGCCGGAGGCGAGGGCGTTCCGGATGCGGTCGCGGAACTGGACGAGGCTCGCCCGCCGCGCCGCCTGGTCGGGCGGGGCAGCCGCCGTCGTGTCGCCGAGGACGGGGCCGAGGAAGATCGCGAGATCCTCGATGAGCGCGAGCTTCTCCTTCTGGTCGCCGGGGACGAGCCGCGTCGCGGTGACGGCGCGCTCGACGGTCGGCAACGCCTCGAGCCGGCGCGCCAGGGTATCGGCGGTCGCGAGATCGGGCTGCAGGATCGAGATCGTGTAGCGGGCGACCTGCGGATCGGCGATGAGGTCGCGGAGCGTCTGAACGGACTCGCGCGAGGGGTCCTTGAGCTCGAGCGGATCATGGCTGAACTTGATCTGGCCGAGAAAGGGGAGCCCGGCCAGCCCGATGACGACACCGATCACCGCGATCGGCACGCGGTGGCGGAATACCCAGTTGTCGATCTCGTCGGGCTCGGGCGGGCGATTCGGTACGCGCGGCGCGGGGTAGGGCAGAACCTGGTGCAGCGCCGGCAACAGCGTCAGGTTCATGAACAGCGCGATCAGCATGCCGACGCCCGCGATCAGCCCGAGCTCGGCGACGCCGTGATAAGGGGTCGGCAGGAACGAGAAGAAGGCGATGGTCGAGGCGAGCGCCGACAGCGTCAGCGCGCCGCCGCAGCCCGAGGCCGCGTCGCGGAGCGCGGCCCCGTGCGAGAGGCCGCGGTCGACGGCCTCGCCGTAGCGGAGCGAATAGTAGATGCCGAGATCGACCGCGAGGCCGATGAAGAGGACGGCGAAGGAGACCGAGATCAGGTTGAGCTCGCCGACCGCAACCGCGGCGAAGCCGGCCGTCCACAGGAGGCCCAGCACGAGCGTCACCGTGACCGCGAAGGCGAGGCGCCAGGACTTGAGGCCGATCGCGAGGAGCACGATGACGAGGACGACCGAGGCGATCGACGCCACGCTCGCCCCGTGCTCGACGGATTCGAGCTCCTCGGCATCGAGCGCAGCGCCGCCGGTGAGCCGCACGGTGACGCCATTCTCCGGCGTCAAGGCGAGTTCCGCCGCCGTTGCGCGCACCGCGCGCATCGCCGCGGCCGCCGGTTTCAGCTTGGTGAAGTCGAGCCGCGGTCGGGTGACGATGATCTGGCGTTTGCCGTCGCCGTCGCGGCTCGCGCCCATCAAATTCGACCACGACACGCCGGGCGCACGGTCGTCGAGCACATCGGCGATCGCCGCGAGCGCGGGTTGCAGCCGCTCCGCGCCCTCCGCTCCCTTGGCGATCTCGTCGAGGGCGAGGCCGAGCACCTCGGAGAGGCCACGGAGCGAGGGGTCCTGGGCGAGCGTGCCGATCAAAGGCTGCGCCGTGGCGAGGCTCTCGACGAGGGCGGAGAGGCGTTCGCCGCTCAGATAGAGAAGGCCGTTGCGGCGAAAGAACGGATCGCCCGCGCCATAGAAGACGCCGTCGATGACGTCGGTGCGCGCCGCGAGCCGCTCCGCCAGGCGCCGCGCCGCGTCCTGGGCAAGGTCGGCGTTGGTCCCGTTGACGACGACGACCAGCGTGTCGGAGAGGTTCGGGAAGGCGCGCTTGTACTCGAGATAGTTCTTCCGGAACGGCAGGTCCTCGGACAACATCCCGGTCGTATCCGTATTGATGCGGAGGTGGTTGACCGTGTAGCCGTAGAGCGCGGCCGCGACGCCGATCGAGATGGCGATGACGATCCAGGCATTGCGCCGCGCGAGGTCGACCCACGCGGCGCAGGCTTCGCAAAACCAGATCGCGCCGCGCTCCATCGAACCCATCCGGGAGACCTCTGCCCACCGTCGTGGCCCGAGGGTCTAACCCAAATCGGTCCGGCTGGATACCCTCGGCCGACCGTCCGGCGACCGCGCCCGCGCCTCAGGCGGTCGCCCGCGGCCGCTCGGCGAGCGGCGGCTCCAAGGGCGGCAGATCCTCGCGCGTCAGCGTCTCCTTTTCGAGAAGGAGACGGGCCCCGGTATCGAGCTGACGACGGTTGGTCGCGAGGATCGCCCGCGCCCGCGCAAAGGCCTCGTCGATGAGCGTCTTTACCGCGAGATCGATCTCGCTCGCCGTCGCCTCGCTGTACTCCCGCTCGAGAAATCCGGCGCGCGCCTGATCGCCGAGGAAGAAAGGGCGGCGGCTGTCATAGGCGGCCTGCCCGAGCGTCTCGTTCATGCCGAACCGGGTCACCAGATTGCGTGCGATCTCGGAGGCCTTGCTGAGATCGTCGGCGGCGCCGGTCGACACCTCGTCGAAGGCGAGCGCCTCGGCCGCGCGCCCGCCGAGGAGGACAGCCATCCGGTCCTTGAGCTCGCGCCGCGTCATCAGGAATCGATCTTCGGTCGGCCGCTGCAGCGTGTAGCCGAGGGCGCCGACGCCGCGCGGGATGATCGAGATCTTGTGCACCGGGTCCATACCGGGCAGCGCGGTCGCGACGATGGTGTGGCCCATCTCGTGATAGGCGACGACCGAGCGCTCGTGCGGCGACAGGACCCGGCTCCGCTTTTCGAGCCCGGCGACGATGCGCTCGATCGCGGCGGTGAAGTGATCCATTGTGACCGTGTCGGCGCCGGCGCGCGTGGCGAGGAGCGCCGCCTCGTTGACGAGGTTGGCGAGATCGGCGCCCGTGAAGCCCGGGGTGAGCGCGGCGACCTGCGAAAGGTCAACCGTCTTCGCCGCCGCGATCTTCTTGATGTGCACCTCGAGGATCTGCACGCGGCCAATCTTGTCGGGCCGATCGACGAGCACTTGGCGGTCGAAGCGGCCGGCGCGGAGCAGCGCCTGGTCGAGGATCTCTGGCCGATTGGTCGCGCCGAGGATGACGACGTCTTTGCGCGGATCGAAGCCGTCGAGCTCGACCAGGAGCTGGTTCAGCGTCTGCTCCTTCTAGTCGTGGCCGCCGAAACCGCCCGCCATGCGGGCGCGGCCGACCGCGTCGAGCTCGTCGATGAAGATGATGCAGGGCGCGACCTTCTGCGCCTGGGCGAAGAGATCGCGCACGCGCGCGGCGCCGACGCCGACGAACATCTCTACGAAGTCCGAGGCCGAGATCGACAGGAACGCGACGTCCGCCTCGCCGGCGACCGCGCGGGCGAGGAGCGTCTTGCCGGTGCCCGCCGGGCCGACCAGGAGTATCCCCTTCGGGATGTGCGCGCCGAGGCGGCCGTATTCCTTCGGGTTCCGGAGGAAGGCGACGATCTCCTGGAGCTCGGCCTTGGCCTCGTCGACGCCGGCGACGTCGGCGAAGGTCACCTTGGTATCGCTCTCCATGTAGACCTTGGCCTTGCTCTTGCCGATCGACATCAGCCCGCCCATTCCCTGCTTCTCGGCGATGTTGCGGAAGAGGAACATCCAGATGCCGAAGAAGAGGAGGACCGGAAGGACCCAGGACAGGAGGTCGCGGAAGAACGTGTTCTCGATCACGCCGGTGTAGCGGACGCCGTATTTGCTCAGCATCTCGGCGAGCTCGGGGTCGACCCGGTTGGTGATGAACGCGCTCTCGCCGCCGGGCAGCGGCTCGCGCAGCCTGCCCTGGATCTTGTTCTCGCGGATCGCGAGCTCCTCGATCTTGCCGGCCTTGAGGAGCTCCTCGAACTGACTGTAGGGGATCGGCGCGACCCGGCTCTACTGGCTCCACCAGCCCTGGAACAGGAGGATCACACCGAGCGCGATCATCACGTACCAGAGCTTGAACTGCGCCTTCTTGTCCATGGCGGTGTCCTCGGGCGATCCGGCGTGCGGTCCACCCTGATGTGGGCGCGGGCGCACGCGCTGTCCAGGGCGCGCCCTCCACGCGGGCCTTGCGCGGTGCTAGGCTCGGTCCGGAGCCGCGTTCACAAGGAGCCGTCCATGCCGCTCGATCCCGAGATGCAGGCCATCGTCGACCGCGCCGCGGCGGCGGCGAAGACCGTCGTCGATCCGTTCGATCTCGCCGTCGCGCGCGATCTCTACGCCAAGGCAAGCGTGCCGAACGCACCGGTCCCGCCCGCCATGCGCGCGGTCGATGATCGTGTGGTGCCGGGGCCGGGCGGACCGATCCCGGTCCGCGTCTATACGCCCGAGACCGGCCGGTCAGGCGCGCTGCCGGGCCTTCTCTACTTCCACGGCGGCGGCTGGCTTCTCGGCTCGATCGCGACACACGACGTCTTCTCGCGCTCGCTCGCCGCCGCCGCCGGTGCCGTCGTCGTCTCGGTCGACTACCGGCTCGCGCCCGAGCACAAGTTTCCGGCCGCGGTCGAGGACGCCTGGGCGGCGATCCGGTGGATCGCGCGCGACGGTGCCGCGATCGGTGTCGATCCGGCGCGGATCGCGGTCGCGGGCGATTCCGCGGGCGGCAATCTCGCCGCCGTCATATGCCAGTTGGCGCGCGACCAGGACGGCCCGGCGCTCGCCTTCCAGCTTCTTCTCTATCCGACGCTCGATCTCACCGCCGACACCGACTCGATGCGGGCATTCGCGACCGGGTTCCTGCTCACCCGCGCGGCGATGGACTGGTTCGCGCGCGAATATCTCGCCGATCCGGCGCAGAAGACCGATCCGCGCGCTTCGCCCGGCCGGGCGATCGATCTTTCTCGGCTCGCGCCGGCGCTCGTCGTAGCGGCGGAATGCGACGTTCTCCGTGACGAGGCGAGGGCCTATGCGGAGCGGCTTCGCTCGGCCGGCGGGCGCGCCGACTATCGTGCGATCCCGGGTGTGACTCACGGCTTCATCCGGATGGGCGGCACGCTCGCCGTCGCCAACCGCGTGCTGGCCGACCTCGGCGAGGCGATGCGCGCGCTCTATGCCGGGCGCTGAGCGAGGAGCGCGATCGCGTCGTCGACCGCGCCGGCGCAATCGTCGAGCCAGGCGCGCCGTATCTCCGGCGTCGATCGCGCCATCGGGCCATAGACGCGGCGGACCACGTCGGCGATCCCGGAGAACCCGAACACGCCCTTGCCCCAGATCCTCTCGAGCGGGTCGCCGAACACATCGCGCTCGCGGTCGGGGACGGTGTTGGACGTGTTGAAGACGAGCGCGCGGCGCGCCTTCAGAAGACCGACCGGAACGCCCGCGGCATCGACCCCGGCCGGATAGTCGTAGGCGACACCGGGGCGGATCACGCGGTCGATCCAGCCCTTGAGGATCGCCGGCGGCATGCCCCACCAGTTCGGATGGCAGACCGCGACGAGATCGGCCGCGACGAGATCGGCGCAGTGCCGCTCGACGAGGGGATCGCCCGAGCTGCGATTGTCGCGCTCGCCGGTCGCGAGCACGGGGTCGAATCCTTCCGCGTAGAGGTCGTGGAACGCGATCGCGAGGCCGGCCTTGGCCGCGCGCTCGCGAACGGTCGCGCCGAGCGCGTGGGCGAAGCTCGCGGGATTCGGGTTGGCGACGAGGATGTCGATCCGCGCCACGCGCGGCCTACTCGGCGGCACTCGCCCGCGGCGTCTCCGCGAGCCAGGGATACTCGCGGGCGAATAGCTTTTCCGATTCGGCGCGGAGATAGGGCGCCACCTCGGTCGCGAACAACCGCGCGCTCTTGCGCGCATGCTCGGGCTTCATGTTGCCGAAGTGGAACTGGATCAGGAGATTGCCCGCGCCCGCCATCTCGATGAGCTGCCAGAGCTTCCGCCGCACCGTCTCGGGGCTCCCGACGATGATCGAGGCCGCACGCTCGAGCTCCGCCCAGTCACGCACGTCGCCCAGCATGTCGGCCGAGGGGTCGCTGGTCCGGAGATAGGCCTCCCACGACTTGACCGAGGTGTTGGGAACGCCCGGTCCGAAGGTCAGGCTCCGGCCCTTTTTCCGGAGATGGCCCTTGAGACAGTATTTGAGGAAGTACCAGATCCCCTCCTGCGATTCCCGGCGCGCGATCTCGTCGGTCTCGCCGATATAGACCGAGAGCAGGATGCCGAAGCGGAACGGGTGGTAGCGGCCGCCGAACTGCCCGATCACCTGCGCGAACTCGAGCGAGGCGCGACGCGTCGCATCGCCGTGGGTGCGCGAGGACAGGAAATAGTCGAAGCCGCGCCGCGCGGCCTCGACCATCGTCTCGCGGCTGCGTCCGCCCGGGATCCAGACCGGCGGATGCGGCATCTGGCGCGGCCGCGGCCACAGGTTGACGTAGCGGAGCGGAAAACGCGGCCCCTCGTGCTCGAACGGACCGTCGCGCGTCCACGAGGCGACGACGAGGTCGATCGCCTCCCACAGCCCGTCGCGCGCCTGAGGCTGAGGCACGTCGTAGTTCCACGCCTCCGGCCCCGAGCCGAGCGCGAAGCCTGCGATGAGGCGTCCGTTCGACATCGAATCGATCATCGCATACTCCTCCGCGACCCGAAGTGGGTTGAGGTGGAGCGGCAGGAGATTGCCGAGGACGACGAGCTTTGCCTTCTTGGTGCGCTGGGTGAGCGCCGCGGCGATGATGTTGGGCGAGGGCATCAGCCCGTAGATGTTCTGGTGATGCTCGTTGAGCACGAGGCCGTCGAAGCCGAGCTCCTCGCCGTAGACGAGCTGGTCGATATATTCCTGGTATAGCCCGTCGGTCTTCTCGCGGTCCCACAGCGTGTTCGGAACGGTGACCCAGCCCGATTCGTACTTCTCGTCGAAATCGGCGGGAAGATACGGGTAGGCCATGAAGTGCCAGCAGAAGAGTTGCACCGGGCGCATGGGATCGCTCCTCGTTCGTGCAGTCGGTGGGCGGCCTGCGCGGCTCAGCTCTTGCCGTCGTCGACGCCCATGATGGTGCGGGCCCGGTTGACGATGTCATCGTCGGTGTCGACGACCGCCGTGGCGGCCTTCTGCAGCATGTCCCACGACACCGGATCCCATTCGAGGTTGCGCTCGCGCGCGGCCTTGATGGTCTCGGGATCGTTGAGAGCCTTCCAGAACGTGTCGCGGAGCGCCTTGAGCCGGTCGGCCGGCACGCCGGGCGGCGCCACCCATGCGCGGCCGAGAATGCCGGAGCCGAAGATGAACTCGAGCACCCTGCGGTCCTTCGGGTCCGCCACCATCGAGGTGATCAGCGGCACGCCCGGGAGGTCGGCGATCGGCTCGAGATCGGCGACGCCGAGATGGACCATCTGGTCGAGCAGGTGGCCCTTGTTCTGGCGGAGCGAGGCCCACACGCCGGCGCGGCCGTGGATCTCCTTGTTCTCGAGCGCCTGGTCGACCGCACCCATCCCGGGATAGCCGGTGATGATCTTGAACTTGGTGCCCATGATGGCGTTGACGGCGGCGGGGATGGTGTAGGTCTGCGAGCCCTTGCCGCTGGAGCCGAGGACGATCTCCTTGGTCCGCGCCTCGGCGAGCGTCGAGACGCCGGCCGACTTGTAGACCGAGATCACGCTCTGCGCCTTGGTCGCGCCGCCGAGATAGTGGAACTCCTTGGGCTCGTACTTCACGCCGGTGAGCTTGAGCCGGTAGGCCATCGGCATGTCGGACAGCATGATGCCGATATGGGTGCCGTCGCGTGGGCTCCGGTTGTAGAGATAGTTCGCCGCGCGCGTGCCGCCGGCGCCGCCCTCGTTCTGGATGATGAAGGTCGGATTGCCCGGCATCATCCGCTCGATCGTGTTGGAGAGGAACTGCGAGTAGAGGCTGTGGCTGCCGCCGGCGTTGGAGGCAACGATGATGGTGACGACCTTGCCGCGGTAGAAGTCGGCGACCGGATCGGCCTTGGCGGGGAGCGCCGGCAGCGCGACCAGCGCGCCGAGCGCGACGGCGAACGGAAGGCGACGGAGCATCGGTTGTCTCCTGGAAGAGGGCAAGGGTAGAGCCTATCACGGTCCCCCCAGGTCGCGGCAAGCCGGGTGCCGCGCGGGCGCCGGCGGCGCCTCGCGATCGCGCTCGGCTACCCGAACGTCCGCGGGAACCCGGCGTAGCGGTCGAAGCCGACGTCGGCGGCCCAGATGCGCCGGTGCGCCTCGCGCACATAGGGAAGCGCCGGCTCGACCGCCTTGGCCATCGTATCGAGATCGCGGCGGAACTGCGGCAGATAGGCTGCGACCTCGCGGTGGAGCGCCTCGACATCGACCGTCGTCACGCGCCGATCGCGAACGACGATGCGGCCGTCGACGATCACTGTTTCGACGCTGCGCCCGGTCTCGCTGTAGACGAGCTGGCGCGCCACGCTGTTGAGCGGCAGGAACGTCGGATCGGCGAGGTCGAGGATCGCGAGATCGGCCTTGCGGCCCGGCCGGATCGCGCCGATCTCGTTCTCGAGCCGCGCCGTCCGCGCGCCGCCGAGCGTCGCGAGCCGGAGCGCCTCGGGTGCCCGGAGCGAGGTCTGCGCCGGGTCCGACACCGCGTTCAGCATCGCGTAGAGCTTCATCGCCTGGAAGATGTTCTGGGTGTCCGAGCACGAGCAGTTGTCCGAGCCGAGCGCGAGCCGGACGCCGGCCCTGCGCAAAGTCGGGATCGGCGCGATGCCGCTCTTGAGCCGGAGATTGCTCATGAAGTTCATCACCAGGCCGACATCGCGCTCGGCCATCATCGCGATGTCCTCGGGCGCGAGCCAGACGCCGTGCGCGATGGTGACGCGGGGCCCGAGCATGCCGAGCCGGTCGAGATAGCGGAGATAGGTGCCGCCATCCTCGCCAAAGGCCTGGCGCGCGTAGAGGGCCTGGGCCTTGGTCTCGTAGACATGGGTGTAGATCGGCAGATCGTGGCGCTCGGCGAGATCGACGACGGCCTCGATCATCGCCGGGGTGCAGCGCTGCGGTCCCGACGGGCCGAGCGCCCAGGTGCCGCGCGGGCCCGGCGTCGGGCGGCGGCGGATCTGGGCGGCGACGAAATTGGTGATCGGGCGCGGGTCGACGTTCTCGTTTCCGACCAGCGCCTGGAGCGCCGGCGGCAGCACCTCCTTCCAGAACGGCACCGTCGTCACGTTCGAAAGGTCGCGGATCTGCACCGCATAGACGACGCGGATGCCGGCCTCCTCATAGGCCGCGAGGATGGTGTCGACCACGTCGTCGCGGAACGGCGCGAAGGTGCTCATGTCCTGGACTGTCGTGATGCCGTTCCGGAGCGCCTCGACGGCGCCGGCGAGCGTGCGGAGCCGCACCTCCTCGAGGCTCCGCGCACCGCCGAGGGGGCCGGTCATGAGGATCCACATCTCGAGCGGCAGTTCCTCGACCAGGCCCTTGGCGAGGACGTCGTGGGAGTGGTAGTGCGCATTGACGAGGCCGGGGATGACGAGCTTGCCGCGCGCCTCGATGACCGTCGCGCCGCCCGCCGGAAGACCGGTGCCAACCGCGGCGATGCGATCGCCTGCGATCAGGACATCGGCCGTCGCCGGCTCGTGCACGTCGCCGTCGTGGTCATAGACGCGCCCGCCGCGGATCAGGATCGTCGGGGTCGGTTCGGTCATGGCGCGGCCAATCGATGTGTCGGGATCGGTGCGCAATGTCATCATGGCGGGCGCATGCCGGCAAGCGGTCGTCCGCCGGTGCCCGACGACCGGTGCCCGACGCGGCTTGACGGAACCGGTGCGCGGTCCACAATGGCCCCCCGCCCGCCGGTCGATCGGGCGTTCCGCCGCAGGCTACCTCGTGCCCAGGGATCCCATCTTGCCCGTGATGATCGAGATGCACAAGGTCGGCAAGCGCTTCGGCGACTTCCGCGCGCTGCGCGCGGTCGACCTCAGCGTGCAGCTCGGCCAGAAGGTCGTGGTGTGCGGACCGTCGGGCTCCGGCAAGTCGACCCTGATCCGCTGCATCAACCGGCTCGAAGTGCATGACGAGGGCAGCATCGTCGTCGACGGCATCGAGCTCACCGACGACACCCGCAACATCAACGCCATCCGGCGCGAGGTCGGCATGGTGTTTCAGCAGTTCAACCTGTTCCCGCATTTGACCGTGCTGCAGAACCTGACGCTCGCGCCGATGCGCGTGCGCGGCATGAGCCGGGTCGAGGCCGAGGACCTCGCGATGCTCTATCTCGAGCGGGTGCGCATCCAGGACCAGGCGCGCAAGTTCCCGAGCCAGCTCTCGGGCGGCCAGCAGCAGCGCGTCGCGATCGCGCGGAGCCTGTGCATGAAGCCGCGCGTGATGTTGTTCGACGAGCCGACCTCGGCGCTCGATCCCGAGATGATCAAGGAGGTGCTCGATGTGATCGTCGAGCTCGCGGCCGAGGGCATGACGATGGTGTGCGTCACACATGAGATGGGCTTCGCCCGCCGCGTCGCCGACCTGATGGTGTTCATGGACAAGGGCGAGATCGTCGAGACCGCGCCGCCCGATCGGTTCTTCTCGCATCCCGCGAGTGAGCGGACGCGCCTCTTCCTGAGCCAGATCCTCTCGCACTGAGGTCCGGCCGCGATGGGGGGGCCGTCCGGCTTTGGCGCCATCCGGCGCGCGCTGTCGCACCGCGAGTTCGCGCTCTATACCGGCTTCTCGATCCCGTCTCTGGTCGGCACCTGGATCCAGCGCGTCGCGGTCGGCTGGCTGATGTGGGAGCTGACCGGGTCCGGCGCCTGGCTCGGCCTCCTCGCCTTCGCCGACTTCTTCCCGGTCATCGTGTTCAGCATGTTCGCGGGCGTCATCGCCGACCGCTTCGAGCGGGTCTGGGTCGCGATCGTGACCCAGGCCGGGCAGATGGTCTGCTCGATCCTCCTTCTCGTCCTCGCCGTGACCGGCTCGGCGACGCCCGAATGGCTGGTCGCGATCACCGCGCTCCAGGGGACGGCGTCGGCATTCCACCAGCCGGTGCGCCAGGCGATCGTGGCGCGGATCGTGCCGCGCGCCGATCTCGCGGCCGCGATCGGCATCAACTCGGCGGCGTGGCACGGCTCGCGCTTCGTCGGCCCGGCGATCGCCGGGCTAATGATCGTCGCCTGGGGTGTGGCGCCGGCCTTCGCTGTCAACGCCTTCAGCTATCTCGGCTTCCTCTGGGCGTTGACGCGGCTCACCCGGATGCCGCCGACACCGCGCCGGCGCACGCTCGGCGCGATCCCGGCCGAGATCGTCGAGGGCTGGCGCTATGCCGTAGGCCACCCAGGGATCGCCCCGGCGTTCGTGATACTGACCGTGGGCTCGGTGTTCGCCCGCCCGGTCGCCGAGCTCCTGCCCGGCTTCGCCGCCGATGTGTTCGGCCGTGGCGCCGACGGGCTCGCGCTCCTCACCTCCGCCGGCGGGCTCGGCGCGATGATCGGCGGGCTCTGGCTCGCGCAGCGCGGCCGCGTCGACGGGCTCACCGCGCTCGTCGTCGCGAGCCTGATCGGCGTCGCCGGCGCACTCGTGGCCTTCACCGCGACCGCGATCCTGTGGCTCGCCTTGCCGGCGATCGCGCTCATCGGCTTCGGGCTCACGGTCTCGGGCAGCGCGATCCAGACCCTGGTCCAGAACGCGGTCGAGGATTCGGTCCAGGGCCGCGTCCTCGGCATCTACGGCTTTCTCTGGCTCGGCGGCCCCGCGGTCGGCTCGCTGGTGATGGGCGTCGCGTCGGAATGGGTCGGGCTCCGCCTCCCCGTGTTCGCGGGGGCGATCGTGTGCGCACTCGCCTGGATCTGGGCGGTCGGCCGGACCAAGGCGATGGCGCGCGAGCTCGAGGGCGACTGACGGCCGAGAGCCGGTGGCCGCGATTGTTTTCGCCCTCGCTTCGGGCTATTCACTTGGCATCCCGATGCACCAGATTCCGCGATGCGGATCGCCGCCTCCGGGCCAGCCACGAGGATTGCCGCATGGTGAGCAGCATTGGACCCGCGTCCCGTCGGCGGAGCGTGCCGGTGAGGGTCGGCTCGGTCGTGGTCGGCGGCGGCGCGCCGGTCGTCGTCCAGTCGATGACCAACACCGACACCGCCGACATCGAGGCGACGGTGAAACAGGTGGCCGATCTCGCCCGCGCCGGGTCGGAGGTCGTGCGCATCACCGTCGACCGCGAGGAAGCGGCCGCCGCCGTGCCGCATATCCGCGATCGGCTCGCGCGCCAGGGCGTGATGGTGCCGCTGGTCGGCGATTTCCACTATATCGGCCATCTCCTCTTGACCAAGTACCCCGCCTGCGCCGAGGCGCTCGCGAAATACCGGATCAACCCCGGCAATGTCGGATTTCGCGAGAAGCGCGACACCCAGTTCGCGACCATGATCGAGGTCGCGATGCACTACGACCGGCCGGTCCGCATCGGCGTCAACTGGGGCAGCCTCGATCAGGACCTCCTCGCCCACATGATGGACGAGAACGGCCGCCGCCCCGAGCCCTTGTCGGCGAGCGCGGTGATGCGCGAGGCGCTGGTCGAATCGGCGATCGGGAGCGCGCTCCGCGCCGAGGAGATGGGTCTCGGCCGCGACAAGATCATCCTGTCATGCAAAGTGAGCGTGGTGCAGGACCTGATCGCGGTCTACACCGCGCTCGCCGCGCGGAGCGACCACGCGCTCCATCTCGGTCTCACCGAGGCCGGCATGGGCTCGAAGGGGATCGTCGCCTCGGCCGCCGCGCTCGCCGTCGTTCTCCAGCAGGGGATCGGCGACACCATCCGCATCTCGCTCACGCCCGAGCCGGGCGGCGACCGCACGCGCGAGGTCATCGTCGCCCAGGAGCTCCTCCAGACCATGGGGCTCCGCTCGTTCTCCCCGCAGGTCGCCGCCTGCCCGGGCTGCGGGCGCACCACCTCGACCGTCTATCAGGAGCTCGCGTCCAAGATCCAGAACCACATCCGCAAGCGCATGCCGGTCTGGCGCAAGGACTATGCCGGCGTCGAGACGCTCAACCTCGCGGTCATGGGCTGCATCGTGAACGGCCCCGGCGAGAGCAAGCACGCCGATATCGGCATCAGCCTGCCCGGCACCAGCGAGGAGCCCGCGGCACCGGTCTTCATCGACGGCAAGAAGGCGATGACGCTCCGCGGCCCCGCCATCGCCGAGGAGTTCCAGAAGATCGTCGAGGACTATATCGAGCGCCGCTACGCCCGTCGGGCCTGACGACCCTTCGTCCACGGGTGAACCGGGGCGCCGGCGCGAACCCGCCGCCTGCCCCCACTGCCTGCCCCAGGCACCTGGCCCAGGCTCCTAGCATTGACTCGGATGCGGCCGGGGCCGGATGATCACGACCAGAACAAAAGTTTCATTCTGGTCGGGGGCTTTGGGTTCGGGACGAGGCCGCGATGGCGGGTCAGACGCATGATTTCGTGACGATATCGGGTACCCGGCTGGAGCTCCGCCGCGGCGGCGAGGGCCCCCCGGTCCTGTTCCTGCACGGCGGCGCCGGGAACGCCGACTGGATGCCGTTCATGAACCGGCTCGCGCAGCGCTTCGACG
The DNA here is from genome assembly GCA_016869145.1 of Alphaproteobacteria bacterium. GTDB lineage: Bacteria > Pseudomonadota > Alphaproteobacteria > MPNO01 > VGEU01 > VGEU01. The sequence continues at coordinate 34,425 of VGEU01000008.1, forward strand.
TCATCGCGCCGAGCCATCCCGGTTTCGACCGGTCGGACACGCCGGACTGGCTCGATTCGATGTCGGATCTCGCTTACTTCTATCTCGATCTCCTCGAGGCGCTGGACCTCGACGGCGTACACGTGATCGGCCATTCGCTCGGCGGCTGGCTGGCGGCCGAGATCGCGGTGCGGTCGAGCGCTCGGCTCGCGACGTTGACGCTGGTCGGTGCGGCCGGCATCCATGTCCCCGACGTCAAGAAGGGCGATCCGTTCCTGTGGACGCCCGAGACGCTGGTGCGCAAGCTCTTCTTCGACCAGAAGCGGGCCGAGGCACTCCTCGCCCAGGCGACGAGCGCCGAGGCGGCCGACATCGCAATCAAGAACCGGTTCACGACCGCGAAGCTCGCCTGGCACCCGCGCTTCTACAACCCGGACCTCCGGAAGTGGCTGCACCGCATCCGACTGCCGACGCTCGTCGTCTGGGGCGCGGAGGATCAGATCTTTCCGCCGGCCTATGGCGAGGCGTGGCGCGGTCTCGTGGCGGGCGCCACCTTGACCGTTTTCCCGGCGTGCGGCCACCTGCCGCATGTCGAGAAGCTCGATGAATTCACCGCCGCGTTTGCGGCGTTCATCAACGGAGCGGCACAATGAGATTCTTCTGCTTCCATCTCATGCCCTATGGCGCGCTCGACCTCAGCTGGACCGACGAGCATGAATCGGCCTGGGTCACGCTGCCCAATCGCTACTACGACCCGAAGAAGGGCTTCGAGCTCTACAACCGCTATCTCGACGAGCTGATCTACGCCGACACGCTCGGCTTCGACGGCATATGCGTCAACGAGCACCACCAGACCGCCTACGGCATGATGCCGGCCCCGAACGTCCTCGCGGGTGCGCTCGTCCGCCAGACCAGGAACGTGCGCATCTGCGTTCTCGGTCGCGCGCTGCCGCTCGTGAACAACCCGATCTACATCGCCGAGGAGTTCGCGATGCTCGACAACCTGTCGGGAGGACGCCTCATCGCGGGTTTCGTGCGCGGCATCGGTTGCGAATACCACGCCAGCATGGCGAACCCCGGCCAGTCGCACGAGCGCTTCCACGAGGCGCATGATCTCATCGTCCAGGCGTGGACGCGGCCCGGACCGTTCGAGTTCGCCGGCAAACATTTCCACATCCAGTACGTAAACCTGTGGCCGCGCCCCTACCAGGAGCCGCACCCGCCGATCTGGATTCCCTCGCAAGGAAGCCGCGAAACGATCGAGTGGGCCTCGCACCCCGACCGTCGCTACACCTATCTGCAGACCTTCAGCCCGATCGATTCGGTCGCGAAATACATGCAGCAATACCGCGACACCGCGGTCGCCTACGGCTACCAGCCGACGACCGATCAGCTCGGCTGGGCGGTTCCGGTCTATGTCGCCGAGACCGACGAGAAGGCGCTCCGCGAGGCCAAGCCGCACGCCGAGAACTTCTACGCCAAGTTCATCAAGTCGCCGCTCGAGTACCGGCTGCCGCCCGGCTACACCTCGATGTCATCGATGAAGGCGATGATCGAATCGAAGTTCAAGTACAGCCTCGCCTCGCCCGACATGGACGCGCTCGTCTCGCGCGGCATGATCATCTGCGGCAGCCCGTCGACCGTGGTCGAGAAGCTCGAGGCCTATCAGGCCCGGCTCGGCTTCCGCAACCTCATCAGCATGATGCAGTTCGCGACGCTGCCGCACGAGCTTACGATGAAGAGCATGGCGATGTTCGCGGCGGAGGTGATGCCGCGTTTGCGTTCGGTCGGCGAGCCGACGGGCCGCCCGGTTCGGTCGATGGCGGCGGCGAAATAGAATGCGTGCCGGCCTCGCTGCGCTCTGTCTTCTCGCCGCGCTCGCGCCGATCGCGTCGGCGCGCGCCGAGGAGGTGGTCCTCAAGGCCGTCGTCGCCTCGCCGCCGACGCCCGGGCTCGCGGGGCCCTATGCGCGCGCTTATCTCGGCTGGATCGATCGGGTCAACGCGACGCTCCGCGGCAAGCTCAAGATCAAGCTCCTTCAGGGCCCCGAGGTGCCGCTGCCCAACAAGGCCGCCGCGGCGCTGTCGCGCGGGACGATCGACGTCCTCCATTCGCCGACGCGCTATTACAACGCATCGGTGCCGGAGGGCGAGGCGCTCAGCGGTTGCGATCTGCCGCTGAGCGAGGTGCGGCGGAACGGTACGTTCGACCTCCTCAACCAGATCTGGCATGACAAGCTCAACGCCCACGTGCTCGGGTGGTTCGAGTTCGGTGTCTCCTACGCCGTCTATACGACCCGTCGCCCGGCCATGTCCGACGGCCGGCTCCAGCTCGCCGGCCTCAGCCTCCGCTCGACGTCGACGCTCCGCGACTTCGTGTCGGCGCTCGGCGCACGGCCGGTCGCGATCAACGCCGATGAGATCGCCGCCGCACTCGATCGCGGTCAGATCCAGGGCCTGTCGTTCCAGACCGTGGCGCTCGCGAGCGTCGTCCCCCTGACGGCGGTGCGGTACCGCATCGAGCCCACCGTCCTCCGCGGCGCGAACCTGCTCCTGATCAATCTCGATACCTGGAACGGGCTGACGCCGGCCCTCCGGGAGGCCTTGCAGCGGCTCGCCCGCGAGGGCGAGGAGGAATCGATCCGGGTGATCGCGGACGAGGCCACGCGCGAACGGGCGGCGCTGATCGGGGCCGGGGTCGAGATCGTCGCCCTCGAAGGTGCGGCGGCGCGCGATTATGTCGGCCGGGCATCGGAAGCGGTCTGGGCTCGCGTCGCCGATCGATCGCCGGATCATGTTCAGGCGCTGCGGCTCCAGCTCGCCGGACGGTAGCGGAGACCCGATATTGGACGAGCAGGCGGAACGACAGCCCGCGGACTCGGTCGAGATCGCCGTCGCGTTCGGGCGCGCCCCGCAACAGCAACGGAGCCGGTGCACGATGCAGCGCATCGTCCTCGCGGCGGAAACGCTGTTCGGCGCCAACGGCTACGAGCACACCTCGGTCGCCGAGATCGTGGCCCGCGCCCGGTCGTCGGTCGGGGCGTTCTATTCGCGGTTCAAGGACAAGGAGGGGCTCTTCTTTCATCTTCACGCGCGCCAGTGCCACCTTCTCATCGAGCGCATCAATGCGCTCGCCGACGAGAAACGATGGCGGAACGCGACGCTCGCGGAGATGATCGCCGGCATCGTCTCCGGCCAGTTCGCTTTCGTGCAGGAGCGGCGCGCAATGAGCCGGGTGTTCATCCAGCGGAGCGCGACCGATCCGGCGTTCCATGAACGCTACGCCCGCGCCTGGCGCGAGGTCGCGGACACGCTGCAGGCGCTCTTGATGACGCGCCGACACGAGATGCGTCATCCCGAGCCGGCGCGGGCGGTCGACATGGTGCTCGAGTTGCTGCACAGCATATGGGCGAACGACGTCCTGCACCATGGCGCCCCGGACATCACCGGACGGTTCGATCTCAAGACCCGCGAGCGCGAGGTAATCGCGGCCTTCCTCGCCTATCTCGGCGCCGACGCGGGCGAGCCGGAACGATCGCGGTCCGATCGTTGACTGGCCGCCCGCTCGACGTCCGGCCGACGCGCAACCGATCACCGCGGCCATCGAACACTGTGCCAACCCGGAGACGATGATGGAATTCGGCTATTTCACGCTCAGCGACAACCGCTATCCCGACAACCCGCGGACGCCGGAGCAGTTCGTGCGCGACATCTATGCCGAGGCGCTTCATGCCGAGACGGTCGGCATGAACTCGGCCTGGATCGGCGAGCACCACTTCAACCTGCTCGGCGTCAATTCATCGCCGAGCATTCTCCTCGCCAAGCTCGCCGGCGCGACGCGACGGATCCGGCTCGCGCCCGCGGTCGTCCTTCTCCCCGTCCACCATCCCCTGCTCGTCGCCGAGGAATGGGCGACGCTCGATCTCCTGACCGACGGCCGCGTCGACTTCGCCGCCGGTCGCGGCTACGACGCGATGGAGTACGCACCTTTCGGGGCGCCATTCACCGATTCGGCCGCAATCTTCCAGGAGGGGTTCGAGATCCTGTGGCGGGCATGGACCGAGCCCGGGCGCTGGTCGCATGAGGGGAAGTACTACCGCTTCGAAGACATCGAGGTCCGCCCGCGCCCGCACCAGAAGCCGTTCCTCCCCTTCGTCGCCTGCTTCTCGCGTCCCTCGATGCAGCTCGCCGCGCGCAACGGCTGGAACATCATTTTCGCGCCGTTCGCGGCCTCGCTCGTCTATGGCAGCCTCGCGGGCGCGGTGCGCGAATATCGCGAGGAATGCGCCCGTCCCGGCCGGTCGCCGCAGCGCGCCAGTTGCAGCTATTTCGTCCATATCGCGAAAACGCCGGCGGAGGACGCCTATGGTCGCGAGAGGCTGCTCCGCTATTTCAAGGATGCGCTGATCGACGCCTTTCCCGGCGATCCCAAGACCGCACCGCCGACGCTCGCCTATTTCGTCCAGATCGTCGAGATGCTGCGGACCATGCAGGCGGCCGATCTTTCCGCACGCTCGGTCCTCGTGGGCTCGCCGGCCAAGATCATCGCCGACCTCAAGGACATCGAGGCGGCGGGGATCGACGAGGTGATCCTCTATTTCAACTACGGTCTGAAGCCGCACGCGATGGTCAAGGACCAGATGCAGTTGTTCATGGAGGAGATCGCCCCCGCCTTCGCCGGCAACCACCGGCGTCTGGCGGCGCGGCGCTGAGACGGGGCGCTGAGACGGGGCGCCTCAGGCGACGGCGGCGGCGGCGAGGCCGCGATCGGGAATGCGCGTCGCGATCGCGGCGACGGCGCGGACGAGGCCGATCGGGTCGATCGGTTTCGCGATGTAGTCGTCCATCCCGGCCTTGCGGCATCGTTCGCGATCCTCGGCCATCGCGTTCGCGGTCAGGGCGATGATCGGGATCGAGGCGAGGGGCGCTGCCATCGCGCGAATGCGCCGCGTGGCCTCGAGACCGTCCATCTCCGGCATGTGCATGTCCATCAGCACGAGGTCGTAGGGGCGTGACTGCACGGCCGCAACCGCCTCGACACCATCGGCGACGACATCGACGCGATGGCCCACCTTGGTCAGGATGATCGTCGCAAGGTTCTGATTGATGGCGTTGTCCTCGGCGACGAGGATGCAGAGCGACCGCCCGCTCGCGATGCGGGCCGGCCCCTCCGGACGTCCCGGTTGGGATGCGGACGTCGGTGCCACGCCCGCGTCTCCGGCGAGGATGCGGCGAAGCGCGGCGAACAGCGTGTCGGGGCGCGCCGGCGCGGGGATCACGGCATCGGCATGGTCCGGCGTGTCGCCCCGCGGCAACGTCGCGCGGCCGATCAGGATGATCGGCGGCGGCGACGGTGCCATCTCCTCCTTCACGCGGCGGCGCAGGAAGTCTGCGACCTCGGGTGTTCCGCCTTCGTCGATGACGATCGCCCGGTAGGGCTGTCTCGCCCGCGACGCGTCGCGCACCTGGCGCAATGCCGCCGGCGCGCTCGCCGCCTCGTCGACCGCCGCACCCCAGACCTGTATCTGGCGAGCCAGGAAGTGCCGGCAGAACTCGGTATTGTGGACGACGAGGACGCGCGGCGCGCCGACCAGAAGCGGCCGCGGTGCGTCGTCGGCGATCCGGCCGAGGCGGACCGTCACATCGAACCGGCTGCCGGCGCCCGGGCTCGACTCGACCTCGATCATGCCGTCCATGCGCTGAGCCAGCTCGCGGCAGATCGCGAGCCCGAGACCGGTGCCGCCGAATCTCCGCGCCGTCGACGTATCGGCCTGGGAGAAGCGGTCGAACAGCGTGGGTCGGTGCTCCGGTGCGATGCCGATACCGGTATCGGCGATGCTGATCCTGAGCGTCGCCGCGTCGTCGGCGAGCGCGACGACGTCGACCGATGCCGAAATGCCGCCGGTCGGCGTGAACTTGATCGCGTTGCCGATCAGATAGAGCAGGATCTGGCGGATACAGCCGGGATCGTCGACGAGGACGGCCGGAACGTCGGGCGCGACGAACGTCGCGAGCGAGAGCCCCTCGCCGAAGGCCCGGGGCGACAGGATCTGCATGACGCTCCCGACGATCTGGTCGATGTCGAACTCGACCGATTCGAGCTTGAGACGGCCGGCCTCGAGCTTCGAGTAGTCGAGAATGTCGTTGATGATGGTGAGAAGTGCCTCGGCCGACTCGCGCACGGTCTCGGCGAATTGTCGCTGCTCCTTGTCGAGCTCGGTGTCGAGCAGAAGCCCGGTCATGCCGATAATCCCGTTCATCGGCGTCCGGATCTCGTGGCTCATGGTCGCGAGGAAGCCGGACTTGGCGCGGTTGGCCGCTTCGGCGGCGTCGCGCGCATCGGCGAGCGCTGCGGCGTTCTCGATCAGGGTGCGGCTCTGCGTCTCGAGAAGCGCGCGCGTGTCCTCGAGCTCGGCGAGATTGCGTTGGAGCTCCACTTGACCGTTGGCGAGCGCGGCTTCCGTCGCGACGCGATCGGTGATCTCGATCGAGAGCGCGTCCCATAGCATCGATCCGTCGTCGAGGGGACGCCACTGCGCGGTCGTGCGGACCCAACGATCCCCGCCGTCGTGGCCGTGAAGCCGGAGGTCGATGCTGAGCGGGTGAAGGCTCGCGTGCGAATCGGCGAGCGCGGCGACGAGGCGGCCGGATTCGATCGCATCGAGCGCGCCGCCCAGTGTCGCCGGCGCGGCCATCGCCGCGTCGGGCTCGATACCAGATAGATTGCGGATGCCTTCGTGGACATAGGGAACCGTCAGCGTGCCGTCGGCGCTCATGCGCCACTGGCTGACGATGCCCGGAACGCCGGCCGCGAGGCTCTGAATGCGCTCGTCCCGCTCGCGAATCGCATCGTCGAGCTCTTTGCGCTCCGTGACGTCGTGAAGGATCACGAGCGCGCCTGGCCGCCCCTTCCAGACGATCGACGCGGCGACCGATTCGACCCAGATCGTCCGGCCGTCCAGCCGCACGCGCTTCTCTTCGGCGCGCGCGACAACACCGCCGAGCTCGATGACGTCGCGGCGACGGGCGAACACCTGGGCGTGACTGTCCGGGTGCACCAGCGACAGCGCGTCGCGGCCGATCATGTGCTCTTTGGTGGCGGCGCCGAACAGTCGCCATCCCGCCTCGTTGATCATGACGATGCGGTTATCGCTCTGGACATAGATGGTGTCGGGCGAGAGGTCGGTGATCTTGAGATAGCGCGCATGGGTCTCGCGGAGCGCCTGCATCTGTTCGGCGAGCGTCCGGCCGGTGCGGCGTTGCGCGCGCAAGAGGGCGACGACGTGTGCGGCGAAGCCGACGAACAAGAGGACCAGGACGATGAGGAAAGTGTCCTGGACGTCGATCACGGAACCGAGCGCAGTGCGCTGCGCCTCGAGTGCGGCGCGTTCCTCGGCGTGGGCGAACCGCTGCAGCTCATCGAGGTCGGATCGTACCGAACGATACCAATAGGCCAGGCGAACGACATGCCGACGGCGCTCGCCGTCGTCGATGGCGCGTTCCTCCGCTTCGACCGCCGCGATCGCGCGACCGACCAAGTCGAGATGATCGCCGAGCCGTTCGATCAACGATTGCCCGTGCTCGCGCCGATCGATCTCGAGATCGGGCAGCATCCGCGCGAGCGTCTCGCGCGAGCGCTGGCGGACGACATCGAGGGCGATCGCGTGTCCGGACACGGCGTCGTGCGTGACTTTGCCGTCGAACAGGGCCGGCGATGGTTCGATCGCGTCGACGAAACGCTCGATGGCGATGAACGCGAGGCGCGCCGCCGCCCAGCGCTCGCCCTCGGCGATGGCCGCCTCGGTGGTCGACACGCTGCGGCTCTTGGACATCAGACCGTCGTAGAGCGCGAGGAGGCAGACGAGGCCGGCGGCCAGATAAAGGAGGGGCCAGCGCGGCGACGACGGCCGTTGGCGCGAGGCGGGAGACACGGGTTCCATGCGGGAAAAGCCGTATGACAGTACATATACGACGTGTATATCGCGGCCTGGATTATCGGCTGATTAACGGCCTCACCCGGTGGCGGGGAGCACGAGCGCATCGAGGGCGACGAGGCCGTCCGTGCCGGCGCGGAGCGGGTTGATCTCGATCTCGGCGATCTCGGGGTGGGCCGCGATAAGGTCGCCGAGCCGAACCAGGACCTGGGCGAGGGACGTTCGGTCGACCGGCGCAAGGCCGCGGAAACCGTCGAGGACGGCCTGGGCCCTGAGCCGGCCGATCGTCTCGGCGGTGGTCGCCGGGCCGAGCGGCGCGAGCGCGACGGCGGTGTCGCGGAGGGTCTCGGCGAAGATGCCGCCGAGACCGACCATCACGATCGGGCCATGGGCCGGATCGTTGCGCGCGCCGACGATCAGCTCGATGCCGGGGGGTGCCATCGGCTCGATCAGATAGCGGTGTCGCCCGTCGCCGATCGCGTCGATCCGCGTGAGCGCCGCGGCGAGATCCGCGGGCGTCGCGATGTCGAGATGAACGCCGCCGACCTCCGTCTTGTGGTGGATCGAGGCGTCGAGGACCTTGACCGCGACGGGGCCGCCGAAAGCGGCGAGCGCGGCGTTCGCCTCGGCATGGTCGCGCGCGATCCGATGCGGAGGCACCGCGATCCCCGCCGCGGCGATCACGGCCTTTGCCGCCGCCTCGTCGATCGGCCCGGCAATCGGGGCGGCGGGGGCGGGCATCGCGCGATCCGGCTCGACCGCGCGGCGCGCCGCGGCGCGGGCATCGCGGCAGAGGGCGGCGACCGCCCGCGCGGCGCGATCCGGCGTGTCGAAACAGGCGATCCCGGACCGACGCATCGCGGCGATGACGGGATCGACCGCGGCCGCGATGCCGGCGGTGCCGTAGACGACGGCGCTCGGCCATCGCGTGGCGTGCGCGCCGAACTGCGCCACGGGGTCCATGGCATCGGGTTCGAGGATGGCATAGGCGAGGACGACATCGATCGCGGGATCGTGGGCGACCGCCTCGACGATCGCCCCGAAGCTTTCGGCCGGCCGGCCGGTGTCGACGGGATTGCCGATATAGGTCAAGGGCGGCAGTCGCTCGGCGATCGCGCGCGCGGTGCCGTCCGCGAGCGGCGGGATCGTCTCGCCCGCGCCGAGGAGGGCATCGGCGATCAGGAGCCCGGGACCGGCCTGTCCGGTGACGACCCCGACACCGATCCGCGGTTTCGCCGCGAGCCGACGCATCGACAACGCGTGTGCCGCATCGAGAAGCTCATCGAGCGTCTCGACCACGACCGCACCGGCCTGCATGAGCGATGCGGCGGTCGCGGCATGGCTGCCCATCAGGTTCCCGGTATGCGACCGCGCGAAGCGCGCGATGTCGGCACGCCCGACCGGCAGCGCGGCGACGGGCTTTGCCGCGGCGGCCCGCGCGACCGCCGCATAGAGGAGACGTCCGTCCGGGACGCCCTCGAGATGGAGCGCGATCGCGCGGGTCTCGGGATCGACGGCGAGATAGTCGATCGCCGCGGCGAGGTCGACGTCGGGCGCGTTGCCGAGCCCGACCGCGAGGCTGACGCCGAGGCCGGCGGCGTGCGCGGCGAGCGCAGCGGCGAGATTGATTCCGCCCGATTGCGCGACGATGCCGATCGATCCGGCGCGAACGTCCTGGATTCCCGGAACGAAAGTCGCGAACAGCCCGCGCGACGGCCGCACGAATCCGGACGTGTTCGGTCCGAGAAGCCGGATGCCGCCGGCGCGGCAGGCGTCGAGGACCTCGGCCTGGAGCGCAGCACCCGCGGCGCCGGTCTCGGCGAAGCCGCCGCTGATCATCAGCGCCGCGCCCGCGCCTGAGGTGGCGGCCTCGCGGAGGATCGCGGGCGAGAATTGCGGCGGCACTGCCAGGACGACGAGGTCGATCGGACCGGGTGCGGCCGCGAGCGTTGGGAAGGCCTCGAAGCCGTGGATCGTGCCGCCGCGCGGGTTGATCGGCAGCACGCGTCCCGGGAAGCCCGCGATCGAGGCGAGGAACTGATAGCCCGCCTTCTCCGGCGCGGCCGAGGCGCCGATCACGGCGATCGAACGGGGATCGAACAGGCGGTCGAGGGTGCTCATCGCGGCGGAGGCTAGTGTATTGCAGGCTTCGGGGGAACCGGGGTTGTTCGCGCCCTCGCCCGAGGGCTAAATGCGCCGTCGCGATGGGGGAGGAGAGATGAACGCGGGCTATGTCGGCCGGCGCGTGATCCGCAAGGAGGATGCGCGGCTCCTGACAGGCCGAGGCCGCTTCGTCGCGGACGTGGTCCTGCCCGACGAGTGCCACGGCGTCGTCCTGCGTTCGCCGCATGCCCACGCCGAGCTCGGGTCCATCGACATAGGTCCCGCGCTCGCGGTGCCGGGCGTGCTCGCGGTCCTGACCGGCGGCGATTGCCGCGCCGACGGGCTGGGCGCGATTGCCTGGGAGATCCGCCCGCCGACGCCGCCCGACCGGCCCGCGCTCGCGCGCGTCGCGCTCGGCGATCCCGCCGTCGCTCCGCCGCAGCCGATCCTCGCCCTCGAACGCGTCCGCTATGTCGGCGAGCCCGTCGCCTTCGTCGTCGCCGAGACGCTCGAGGCCGCACGCGACGGCGCCGAGGTGGTCGTGGTCGTCTATGAGCCGCTCCCCGTCGTCACGGCGACGGCGGATGCGGTGGTTCCATCGGCGCCGTGCCTCTGGCCGCAGTTTCCCGGCAATGTCTGCTTCACCCTCGACCAGGGCGACGGCGCGGCGACGGCGGCGGCGTTCGCGGCGGCGGCGCATGTCGTGCGGGTGCGTCTCGTCAACAACCGCCTGGTCCAGAACCCGATCGAGACGCGGGGCTATGTCGGCGCCTACGACGCGGCGACCGGGCGCTACACGCTCCGCATGGCAGGCGGCAAGCCGCAAGTCATCGGTCGCCAGCTCGCGCGCGACATCTTTCGCCTGCCGATCGAGCGCGTCCGCGCCATCGCCGAAGACGTCGGCGGTGGCTTCGGCGCGAAGAACGTGATCTACGCGGAGGAGGTGCTGGTCGCCTGGGCCGCGCGGAAACTCGGGCGGCCGGTGCGCTGGATCGCCGAGCGGAGCGAAGGCTTCGCGAGCGATCACCAGGCGCGCGACCAGGTCACCGAGGCGGCGCTCGCGCTCGATGAAGACGGCCGGTTCCTCGCGCTCCGGGTCGACACCATCGCCGGCCTCGGGGCCTATCTCGCGCCGCGCGGTGTGACACCGCCGACCGCCGGCGCGCGCATGGTGACCGGCGTCTATCACGTGCCGACGCACCATTACCGCGTCCGCGCCGTTCACACCAACACCGTGCCGACCGCGCCCTATCGCGGCGCCGGACAGCCCGAGGCGACCTACATCATGGAGCGCCTGATCGACATCGCGGCGCGCCGGACCGGGATCGACCCGGTCGCGCTCCGGCGTCGCAACCTGATCCCGCCTGAGGCGATGCCCTACACGACGCTCCTCGGGACAACGATCGACAGCGGTGAGTTCGCGGCCAACATGGACGCGGCACTTCGCCTCGCCGACCGCGACGGGTTCGCCCGGCGCCGGACCGAGGCCGCGCGGCGCGGCCGGCTCCGCGGGCTCGGGATCGCGAACGTGCTCGAGGCCTGCGGCCACGGCGTCGACGAGACGGCGGCGGTCGATGTCAGCGCCGACGGCACCGCCCGGATACGCATCGGCACCATGTCGAACGGCCAGAGCCACGAGACCGTGTTCGCGCAGCTTTGTGCCGATGCGCTCGGCATCGACATCGCGGCGGTGACGCTGGTCCAAGGCGACAGCGACGCGGTGCCCTGGGGCAACGGCACCGGGGCCTCGCGCTCGCTCACCGTGGGCGGTGCCGCCATCGTGCGCGCCGCCGAACGCGTGATCGAGAAGGGGCGCACTATCGCCGCCCACATCCTCGAGACCGCCGGCGAGGACATCGTCTTCGCCGACGGCCGCTACACGGTGGTCGGGACCGATCGGTCGATCACGCTCGGTGCGGTCGCCGCCGCCGCCGCCGATCCGGTGCGTCTTCCGTCCGGCCTGCCGCCCGGCCTCGCCGAGACGCTCCGCTACGATCCGGTCAACTACACGTTTCCGAACGGCTGCCACGCGGCGGAGGTCGAGATCGACCCCGAGACCGGTGCCGTCACCCTCGAGCGCTACGTCGCCGTCCACGATGTCGGTCGCGCCGTCAATCCTTCTGTGGTCGAGGGCCAGCTCGTTGGCGGCATCGTCCAGGGGATTGGCCAGGCGCTGGTCGAGGACACGGTCTACGATCCGGTGAGCGGCCAGCTTCTCGCCGGCTCCTTCATGGACTACGCGATGCCGCGCGCCGATCTGATCCCCGACATCAGGACCGAGATCCGCGAGGTGCCGTGCCGCCACACGCCGCTCGGCGTCAAGTCGGCGGGCGAGGCCGGGCCGACGAGCGCGCCCCCGACCATCGTCAACGCGGTCGTCGATGCGCTCGCGGCATTCGGCATCGAGCATGTCGACATGCCCGCGACGCCCGAGCGCATCCGGGCGGCGATCGCGGCGCGCTCGCGCTAGGCGGTCAATCGCGCGACCGGCCGTCGGCCGAATCGTCCCGTCGGCCCCGCGCCGGCGGGCTGTCCGTGACGATCTGGAGCCGCTGCTGCGGCGAGACGTGCTCGATCCCGAGTTCGTCGAAGCGCCGCTTGAGGAGCCGGTTGAACTCGCGCCCGACCGCGAACTGGCGACCCGGCAGCGTCTTGATCCGCGCGCGGATGACCACCGCTGTCTCGGTCAGCGCCTCGACGCCGAGGACCTCGATCGGCTCGAGGATCATCGACGCGAATCTCGCATCCTCCCGCAGCGCGCCGCCGATCACGTGCAGCTCGGCGATGACCCTGTCGACGTCCTCGGCATAGGCCACCCGGACATCGAGTACGGCATAGGCGAACTCCTTGGACCGGTTTTCGACCGTGGTGATCTCGCCGAACGGAATCATGTGGACATTGCCGGCGAGGTCGCGGAGCCGGACCGCGCGGATCGACATCGATTCGACGACACCGCTCCGGCTCGCCACCGTCACGATATCGCCGATCGCGATCTGGTCCTCCATCAGGATGAAGAACCCGGTGATGACGTCCTTGACCAGCGCCTGGGCGCCGAAGCCGATCGCGAGCCCGACGACGCCCGCACCGGCGAGGAGCGGCGTGATGTTGATCCCGAGCGTCGAGAGCGCGATCAGGCCGACCATGACCACCAGCACCACCTTGATCGTGACGCGCAGCAGCGGGAGCACCGTTCGACCGCGCGTGCCGACGCGGCCGCGTTCGATCAGCTGGTCGATGAGAGCGCTCGCCGCCTCCCAAACGACGATCGCGATGACGGCGACGAGAACGAGCGAGAAGACGGCGCCGACGACGCGCTGGCCGAGTGCGGAGCCGAGCAACTCGATCGAGCGGAGCCCCCACGCCTCGAGCAGGAAGAATGTCGCCAGCACGTAGATGAAGACGCGAAGCGCAACGTCGAGGATGGCGCGATAGAGGCTGGCCCGGGCCTCGAGGTCGGGATAGCGCGCCGCGAGGTCGGGCGCGATGTGGAACAGGCGATCGACGAAGCGGATCGCGAGCCGGGTCGCAAAGCGCGTCGCGACCAGGATCGCGACCGTCGCCAGCGAGGCGGTCGCCGCATAGCCGAACCCGCCGCGCAAATGGAGGGCCCAGATCGCGTAGATCGCACCCAGATAGACCAGCGCGAGCACATGCCAGAGATCGGCGAGCCGGACGCGGACTCCCGAGATACCGCCGCCACGATCGATGTCGCCCCGGATCCAGGCGGCGACCGCCTGGCGGTTCTGCAGGATCAGGATTGCGACCATCGCGACGAGCGCGAGCCCGATCAGCCGGATGAGGAGCTCGTGCGCGCCTTTGGGGACACCGAGGAGGACTGCCGCCTCGGCGATGAAATATCCGTAGCCCGCGACCGCCGCGAGCCGCCTCGCCCAGACGAAGAGATAGTTCGCCGTGTCGTCGCTCATCGGAACGACGCGTAGCGTCGGGACATCGGGCTCGGTCAGGAGACGCGCGACCGCCGTCGCGACGCCGACCGCCGCCGCCGACGTGATGAGGAGTAGAGCGAGGAGCCGCACCACGTCGATCGGAGCGGCGAGGACAACGATGCCGTAGCCGATCGCGGCCGCGATGGCGACGGGCACGAGATCGAGCACGAGCCGGCCGATCGCGAGTGCCGCGCGCGTCGCCACCGTCATCGTCGTCCGTGCCTCGACGATGCGGCGCGGCCGCGCGAGGGCGATCCGGGTGAGGCGGAACCCGAAATAACCGGCGACACAGACGCCGATCAGGGTCGCGAGGCCGCGAAGCCATGCCTCGCGCACGGCCTCCTCGGCGAGCGCGACGCGCGCGCGGGCGAGAGCGCGCGGGGCTTCGGCCATCAGATCGATCGTCGCGACGAAATCGCGGCTCGCCGTCTGGATGCCGGTGGAGAGCGTTGCGAGGATTCCGGCATCCTCGGGCGCGCGCTTGTCCTTGGGCGCGCTCGCGGTGGCGAGCGCGCGCAGCCGGGCGAGGAGGTCGGCGCGCGTCCGATCGTCCTCGATGGTCCGGATCAGGGTCTCGATCTCGCTCGCCGTCGGCGTCGCCGGCGTTTCCGCCGCACGCGTCGGCGCGATACCGAGAAAGAGGAGGAGAACGAGGAGGAAAGACCGCAGGATGGCGCTCCGATGTGGCCGGCCAGGTGACGGCGGGAATACACTCATTGGGCCGCAACGAGGCGATAGCGGCCGTCGTCGTCGCGCTCGATCCGGCCGTCGGTGCGCAGTTGCTCGAGCGCGCGGACGATCTCGCGCCCGTCGTCGCTGCCGGTCGCCTCCATCAGCGCGCGGAAGCTCTGCGGCCCGTCTGCGAGCGCGGCGACGAGCGTGCGGCGCGCGCTCGGCGAGCGTGCGGGCGAAGGCGAGCGTGCCGGCGCGCAGCTCGGCCGCGGGAAAGACGCGGTTGGCGAGACCGATGCGCCAGGCCTCGGTGCCGTCGATCGGCTGCGCGGTCATCACGAGCTCCTTCACCCGCCCGATGCCGATCATCTGGATCATGCGCGAGGACGCGCCCGATGCGGGGATGACGCCGAGGTTGTTCTCGGTGAGGATGAACTGCGCCTCCGCCGCAGCGGTGCGGAAATCGCACGAGATCGCGATCTCGACGCCGCCGCCCGCGCACACGCCGTTGACCATGGCGATCACCGGCTTCTCGATCTGCTCCAGGTCGTCGAGCATCTCGTGGTTGGCCCGCACATAGGCGCGATATTGCGGCGAGGGGAGGTTGTTCTCGTAGCCGAGACCCTGGATGTCGCGACCCGAGCAGAAGCCGCGGCCCTCGCCGGTGACGACGAGAACGCGCACCGCTTCGTCGAAGGCGACCTGCCACAGGACGTGGCGGATCTCGCGGATCATCTGCTCGTCAAACGCGTTGAGCCGCGACGGCCGCGCGAGCGTCAGGAGGCCGATTCCGGGCTCCCACATCTCGTAACGCACCGTCGAGAACGCTTCCTGCGGCGCGAGGAAGCCGAGCGGTCTTCCCGCCGCGTCCACCCGCACGACCGGTTCGTCCATGGCAATCTCCCGTCAGTTCCTGGTCACGAGCCGCGCCCGGAGCTCGGCCTTCGCGATCTTGCCCGATCCCGTGCGCGGCAGCGCGTCGACGACGTGGAGCGCGCGCGGCACCTTGTAGCCCGCGATGCGCGCCCGGGCGAAGGCGCGAAGCGTCTCGAGGTCGGTGCGCGCGCCCGGCCGCAGCCGGATGAAGGCGACGACGGTTTCTCCCCATGCCGGATCCGGCGCGCCGACGACCGCGGCCTCGAGGATCGCGTCATGGCTCTCGAGCACGAGCTCGACCTCGCGCGCGTAGATGTTTTCGCCGCTCGAGATGATCATGTCCTTCTTCCGGTCGACGAGGACGAGACCGCCGCCCTAGTGCCGGCGTCCGAGATCGCCGGTCCGCATCGTCCGGCCGTCGAGGACGGAAGCGGTCTCGTCCGGCCGTCGCCAGTATCCCATCATGACCGAGGGCGCGGCGACCACGACCTCGCCGACGGCGCCGTCGGCGACCAGTGCGCCGTCGTCGTCGACGAGGGCGAGATCGACGAGCGGCGCCTCGCGCCCGACATAGCCGCTTTCGGCCGCAACCAGCGCATCGCCGGGATAGCCCGTCGTGATCACGCCCGAGGTCTCGGTCATGCCATAGGTCGGAACGAGCGCGCAGTCGAAGGCGGCGCGCGCCTTGTCGAGGATCGGCTGCGGCATCGGCGCACCGCCATAGAGGAGCGCCGCGAGGCCGTCGAGCCGTGTCGCTCCGGCATGCGCCGCATCGGCGAGACGCTCGATCGCGGTCGGCACGATCAACGTATGGGTGATGCGCTCGCTCTCGATCAGGCGGATTGCGGCGTCGGCCTCGAACCGCATGGTGACGTGACGGCCGCCGAGCCAGGCGAGCGCCCAGATCGCGAAGGCGTCGGCGAGGTGGAACATCGGCCCGGCATGGAGCCAGGTGTGGCCGCCGTGGAGGCCCATGCCGGATGCGGCGGCGAGCGTGCCGGAGAGCACATTGGCGTGGCTCAGCATCACGCCCTTGGGCCGGCCGGTCGTGCCTGACGTGTGGTACATGTAGCCGAGCGCCGCGGCGTCGCCGTCGGCCGGAAGCGTATCGTTGCCGCGGGCGAGGATCGTCTCGATGCGGAGATCGCCGAGCGGCGTCGCGAGGCCGACGACGACGGCGTCGGTTCCCGCCGCGGCCGCGGCGGCGCGTTCCTCGTGGCCGGGGCCCGCGATCAGGGCGGCGGTGCCCGAATCCTCGAGGATGTAGCGGAGCTCGGGCGCGGCGAGGCGTGTGTTGAGCGGCACGAGCACCAGCCCGGCCGCCGGGATCCCGAGATAGGCGGCGAGAAAGTCGGCGCCGTTGTCGCCGAGGAAGGCGACGCGCGCGCCGTCCAGGATCGCGGCGGCGCGCAAGCCGCTCGCGAGGCGCGCGGCGCCCGTCGTCAGCGCGCGGTAGTCGAGCCGCTCGGCACCGTCGACCACGGCCTCGCGGCCCGCGAATTGGCGCCGGGCATGGGCGAGAAGCGCCCCGATCGACGGCCAGCCGCCGGTCGTCATGCCGGCGGCGTGTAGCGGATGACCTCCTGCTCGATCGCGCCGAACATCGGCCCGCCGTCGGGGCCGCGCATCTCGATGCGCACGCGGTCACCGAAGCGGAGAAAGGGCGTCGCCGGCTTGCCCTTCTCGATCGTCTCGATGGTGCGCTTCTCGGCGAGGCAGGACGATCCGCGCCCGGGCGCGCGGTTGGAGACGGTGCCCGAGCCGACGATCGTGCCCGCACCGAGGTCGCGCGTCTTCGCGGCATGGGCGATCAGCGTCGGGAAGTCGAAATTCATGTCCTCGCCCGCGTTGGGCTGGCCGAAGATGAGGCCGTTGAGATGGGTGACCAGCGGCAGGTGCACCTTGCCGCCGCGCCAGGCGGCACCGAGCTCGTCCGGCGTGACGACGACCGGTGCGAACGCCGTTGCGGGCTTCGACTGGACGAAGCCGAAGCCCTTGCCGAGCTCGGCCGGGACGAGGTTGCGGAGCGACACGTCGTTGAGGATGCCGATCAGCCTGATGTGGCCCGCCGCGGCCGTCGCCGAGGATCCCATCGGCACGTCGTCGGTGATGACGCAGACCTCTGATTCGAAGTCGATGCCCCACGCCTCGTCGGCCATGCGGATCGGATCGCGTGGGCCCATCATGGTGTCGGAGGCGCCCTGATACATCAACGGATCGGCGAGGAGGTCCGGCGGCAACGCGGCGCCCCGCGCCTTGCGCACGAGCTCGACGTGATAGAGGTAGGCGCTGCCGTCGACCCATTGATAGGCGCGCGGCAAGGGCGCCCGGCACATCGCCGGATCGAACGGCACCGAATCGGCGATCGAGCCGCGGTTGAGGAGATCGTAGATCATCGCGAGCTTGGCGCCGATCCGGCCCCAGTCGTCGAGCGCCGCCTGGAGCGTGGGCGCCACGCTCGGAATGGCGGCGGCGCGCGTCAGCCCCTTGTCGACGATGACGAGGGTTCCGTCACGCCCTCCTTGCCGGTATGTCGCGAGCTTCACTGGAACACCCCGATCCTGCCCGCCGGGAGCTTAGAGCATGATTGGGCCGGATTGAACCGATTGCGGATGATGCGGCCGGTCGCGATCCTTGCCGATCGTTCAGGGCATGATCAGACTGGCGTCAAAGACCGAATCGGAGAGCAGCGTCATGCCGGCCGTCGAAGCGCGCTTCGCCGCGTGGATGATTTCACCAGTCGTTCTCGCGGTCGGCGCGCTGTTCGTGGCCTACGGGTGGATAGGCTATATCGGATCGGACGATGTCGCGTGGTATTACGCCGGCGCCCGCGGCTGGATCGACTCGTTCCCGTATGTCGGCGGCCATGGCACGATCCGAACGCCCTTGACGATCCCGATGGCGCTCGCGGTCGTCGCGCTCGGTCTCGGAATCGCCGCGCTGGTCCTGCCCGGTCTGGTTTACGGCGCCGTCATGGTCGGCGCGCTCGGCGTCTGGCTGGGTCGCGCCGTGTCGCCGGCGGTTGGGCTCGCCGCGGGTCTGGCGATCGTGACGATGCCGCTGGTCGCCGTGCAGGCCTCGATCGCCAACATCGACATCGTCGAAGGATCGGCGGTCATGCTCGCCGTCGTCCTCCTCGCCGCGGCGGTGCGCGGCCGGCCGTCGGTCGAGCTGTTCTTCGGCGCGGGCGTACTTCTCGGGATCGCCTTTCTCGCCCGTGAGACGGCCGTGTTCGCCGTCGTCGCGGTGATCGCGGCCTTCATCATCGGCTTCGGTGTCGCGCGCTGGCGCTACTTTCTGTCCGGCGCCGGATTTCTCGCCGTATGGCTGGTCGAGCTCGTCTACCTCGCGATCATGACGGGCGATCCTCTCTACCGGCTCGCCCTCGCGCGGAATCACGATCCGTCTCAGTCCAGGGCCGCCAATCTGGAGGGGAACCTCCTGGTCCACCCGGCGCTGGATCCGCTGGTCGTCCTGCTCGTGAACCAGGAATTCGCGCTCTTGTTCTGGATCTCGATCCCTCTCGGCATCTGGCTTTGCGTCGGCACCGCGCTGGCACCGTCCGAACGCCGGATCGCCCGGCTTTTCGCCCTGTTCGGTCTCGTCTGGGCGCTGGGCGTCGCGGCGCTCGACGGGGCGCTCGTCCTCAACCCGCGTTACTTCCTGGTGAGTGCGTTGGTCGCCGCGGTGCTCGTCGGCTGGTCACTCGTCGTTCTGTGGCGGCGCGGCCGGCATCGCCTCGTCGCCGTTCTCGGACTCGGTCTCCTCGCCGGCAACATCGCGGGGACCGCGATCGAGAACAGGGATTTCAGCTTCGGCGAGTTCGCCTTGCGTGATCTCGCGCGGGCCCGTCCCGGTGAGATCATCGCGACCGACCATGAAACGTGGCGCCGCGCCGAGACGCTCCTCGCCTTCGAGGGGCTCGACCGGCGCATCGAGCCCGAGGCGCCCGTCGCGGGGCGGCTCTATCTCGTCAACCGGCCGCGCGTCGCGGCGCTCACGCCGGAAATGGCCCAGCGCTGCTTCGGCGCCTTCGCAAGCTGGGAGCGGATCGCCGAGGCGGTGCCGGAACGTCGCTTTCCTTTCGGAATTCTCGCCGCACTCGGCGTCGACCGGCTGATGCCGGAACGCTGGTGGCGCCGTCTCGCGACGCCGCACGAGGGCGTCGTCCTCTACCGCGTTACCGCGACCGGGAGCGACCGAGCTTGTACGATCGGCGACCGACCGGTGCGTGCGCGGCCGTGATCTCTCCGATCGGCACGCTTGCCGGCGCTCGCGGGGCGGCCGACAATCGGCGCGGGAGGTGGCCATGAACACGTCTTCGAACCCCGAGCTCGGCCGGTCGGTCGTCGCCGCCGGCATCGCCACCAACTACCACGACCACGGCACGGGCGCGCCGGTCATCCTGATCCACGGATCGGGGCCCGGCGTCACGGCGTGGGCGAACTGGCGGCTCGTGCTGCCGATCCTCGCGCGCGACCGGCGGGTGCTGGCGCCCGACATGGTCGGCTTCGGCTATACCGAGCGGCCGGCCGCGATGCGCTACGATCTCGATCTCTGGGTGCGGCACGCGATCGGCTTCCTCGATGCGCTCGGGCTCGACCGCGTCTCGCTCGTCGGCAACTCGTTCGGCGGCGGCCTCGCGCTCGCGCTCGCGCTCCGCCATCCGGCGCGGGTCAAGAGGCTCGTCCTGATGGGCTCGTGCGGGATCGAGTTTCCGATCACGCCGGGGCTCGAGGCGGTGTGGGGCTACACACCGTCGCCCGAGGCGATGCGGGCCCTCGTGTCGCTCTTCGCCTATGACCAGAAGATCGTGACCGACGATCTCGTCCGGCTGCGCTACGAGGCGAGCATCCGGCCGGGCTTTCACGAGGCCTATGCGGCGATGTTCCCGGCGCCCCGCCAACGCCACGTCGCGGCGCTGGCGAGCCCCGAGCACGCGATCAAGGCGCTCGAGCGCGACGTCCTGATCGTGCACGGGCGCGAGGACCGCATCATCCCGGTCGAGGCGAGCATCCGGCTCCACCAGCTCATCCGGAGCGCCGATCTCCATGTCTTCGGCCGCTGTGGACACTGGACACAGATCGAGCATACGGCGCGGTTCTGCCGCCTCGTCGCCGATTTCCTCGGCGAGCGCCCCTAGGGGATCAGGACCGTCGAGCCGGTCGTCTTCCGCGCCTCGATCGCGCGATGGGCGTCTGCCGCATCGGTGAACGCGAAAGTCTGGTTGACCTCGATCTTCACCGTGCCGCGCGCAACGAGGTCGATCAGCCGGTTCGCGCCGGTGTTGAGCATGTCCTTGGTCGCGGTGTGGTCGCCGAGACCCGGCTTGGTGAAGAACTTCGAGCCGCGGAGAAGATCGGTGTCGAGCTGCGGCAGCGGGCCCGAGGCCTGGCCGAACGAGACGATCGTGCCGCGCGGGCGGGTGCAGGCGATCGACTTCACGATCGTGTCCTTGCCGATCGAATCATAGACCGCGTGCGCGCCGACGCCGCCGGTGAGCGCCATCACGCGCGCGGCGAAGTCCTCGCGCGTGTAGACGATCGGATGATCGCAGCCATAGCGGCGCGCGATCGCCGCCTTGTCGTCGCTGCCGACGGTGCCGATCACGGTCGCCCCGAGCGTCTTCGCCCACTGGCAGAAGATCAGCCCGACGCCACCGGCCGCGGCGTGGATCACGACAATGTCGCCCGGCTTGACCGCATAGGACCAGTAGAGGAGGTAATGGACGGTGAGACCCTTCAGCATCATCGCCGCCGCGGTCTGGTCGGAGATCGCCGCCGGCAGCTTGACGAGCTGGCTCGCGGCGACGAGACGCTCCTCGCAATAGCTCCCGAGCGGGCCGCCATAGGCGACGCGGTCGCCGGGCACGAGCGCACCGACGCCCGGGCCGACCGCGAGGACGGTGCCGGCGCCTTCGGAGCCGACGATCAGCGGCAGCCCGGTGCGGTAGATGCCCTTGCGCCGGTAGATGTCGGAGAAGTTGAGCCCGATCGCGGTGTGGCGGATGCGGACCTGACCCGGGCCCGGCGTCTCGGCGGGACGCTCCTCGAGCCGCATCACCTCGGGTCCGCCATAGCTATGGACGACGAGCGCCTTGGGCATGGTCTTTCCTCTCCGACGCCTCAGACGAACGGCGATTTGCCTTCGGGCGAGGGGATCTGGAACGTGTTGAGGGTGAGCGCGATCATCGTGTAGTAGCCGACCAGCGCGACGAGATCGACGCAGCCCTGCTCGCCGATCCGGATCAGGACGGCGCGGTAGACATTGTCCGGAACGTTCCGCTTGTCGAGGAGCTCGCGGACGAAGTTGTAGACCGCCGTTTCCGAGCCGTCGATGAAGTCGGGGCGGCGACGCTCGCGGATCGCGATGATGATGCCGGGATCGATGCCCGCCTTCTCGGCGAGCGGCGCGTGCGCTGTCCACTCGAAATTGGCGTTCCAGTGCCGGGCGGTGATCAGGATCGCGAGCTCCCGGAGCCGCGCCGGCAGCGAGGTCTCGAAGCG
Source organism: Alphaproteobacteria bacterium (assembly GCA_016869145.1). Classification (GTDB taxonomy): domain Bacteria; phylum Pseudomonadota; class Alphaproteobacteria; order MPNO01; family VGEU01; genus VGEU01. Next base: position 56,441 of record VGEU01000008.1, read on the forward strand.
GAGATAGGCGCCGAGCTTCTGCACCCGGTCGCAGAGCTCCGGGCTCCGAAGAAGCGCGAGAAACGGCCCGACGACGGCACCGCGCGGTCCGGCGGCGATCTCATCGGCCACCTTGCGCTGGGCCGCTGTCATCGTTTCGCGTTTGAGCTCGGTCAGGCGCGACATGGCGCGATGCGTTCCCGTATGCGTCCGGACGGTCGGCCCCGGTGCCGGCCCGCGCAGCGATCGCAACGACAGTGCCAATAATTGATAGGGGGTGCAACAGGGCAGGGGTGCCTCCGGACGGTCCCGATTCGCTTGCGCCCGGACGGTTTCGGCGCTCCAATCACGCGCCGCCGGCCGCCGTCGGCGCTCCGCCGACCGGCTCGCCGCATGGATTCCCCGACCCTCGCCGTCGTCTTCATCCTCGGCTCCGCGGTGCTGCACGCGCTGTGGAACGCGCTGGTCAAGGCGGGCGGCGACCGTCTGTCGGAACTCATCTTCGTGTTCGGCTTCGGCGCGCTGTCCGGGCTCGTCGTCGCACCCTTCGTGCCGTTCCCAGACGCCGGCGCCTGGCCGTTCATCGTGGCCTCGGCGCTGATCCATGTCGGCTACATGTTCTTCCTGGCCGAGGCCTACCGGTTCGGCGATCTGAGCCGGGTGTACCCGCTCGCCCGCGGCATGGTCCCGCTCGTCGTCGCGGGCGCGGCGCCGGCCTTCGCGGGCGAGACGCTCGGACCCTTCCAGTTCGCCGGCATCGCGCTGATTTCGATCGGGATCGCGAGCCTTGCCTTCGAGCGCCGCACCTTCGACGACCCGCGCTCGGTCGGGCTCGCGATCGCGACCGGGCTCATCGTCGGCACGCTCACGCTCAATGACGGGATCGGCGTGCGCCAGACCGAGGACGCGCTCAGCTACATGGCGTGGGTGTTCATGATCGACGGGCCGATCATGGCGACGGTCGCCTGGCTCGCGCGCGGGCGTCTCTTCCTCGTTTACCTGCGCAGTCGCTGGCGCGTGATGATCGGCGCGGGCGTCGTCTCGACGGCGTCCTACGGGCTCGCGATCGCCGCCTTCAAGCTCGGCGCGCTCGCCCCGGTCGCGGCGCTCCGCGAGACCTCGGTCATCATCGCCGCCCTGATCGGCACGCTGTTCATGGGCGAGCCGTTCGGCCGGCGCCGATTGATCGCGGCGACCATCGTCGTCGCCGGCACGGTAGTGATGAACCTCCGCGGCTGAGCCGGTTGCGGCTGCCGGCCGCGACCGATACGGTGGCGCGCGACGAGGCGGGGAGCACGACATGGACGGCGGCGATCCGGTGCGGGACGTCACGGTGATCGGCGCCGGGACGGTCGGCGTGTGCACGGCGCTCTGGCTCCAGCGCGACGGCCACCGGGTGACGCTCGTCGACCGCTGCGGGCCGGGCGAGGCGACCTCGTTCGGCAATGCCGGGCTGATCCAGACCGGCGCCGTCGTCCCGATCGCGACGCCGGGCGTGCTGCGCCAGGTGCCGAGGATGCTGACCGACCCGAAGGGGCCGCTGGTCATCCGCTGGCAGTACTTGCCGCGCCTCGCGCCGTGGCTCCTCCGCTTCATCGCCGCGGCGCGGCCCGACCGGGTGGAAGAGATCTCGATCGCGCTTGCCGCCCTCCTCGGCGAGGCGAAGGACGGCTACCGCCCGCTGATCGAGGCCGCCGCGGCGGAGGACCTGGTCCGCCCGCTCGGCGAGCTCTATGTCTATCGCCGCGAATCCTCCTACCTGGCGCACGCGCCCTACCATGCGCTCCGGCGCCGGCGCGGCATCAACGTCGTCGATCTCGGCCCGGACGAGCTCCGCCAGGTGGAGCCCGCGCTCGGCCCCGGCTTCCACCGCGGCGTGCTCCTTCCCGACAGTCTCGGCACCGCGAACCCGTACCGGCTGACGAGCCAGCTCGCGCGCCACTTCGTCGCCAACGGCGGCGCGATCCGGCGCGAGACCGTGACCGACATCGAGGTCGGACCCGACGGGCCGCGCGCCCTCGTGACCGAGTCCGGGCGCAGTCCGGTCGACCACCTCGTCGTCGCCGCCGGCGCGTGGTCGAAGCCGCTCGCGCGCCGGCTCGGCCATCCGGTGCCGCTCGAGACCGAGCGCGGCTATCACATGATGCTGCCTGATCCCGGCGTCTCGCTCCGCGTCGCGCTCCTCTCGGGTGATCACCGCTTCGCGATCACGCCGATGGTCGACGGGGTGCGGCTCGCCGGCACAGCCGAGCTCGCCAGCCTCGATGCCGCGCCCAACTACGCCCGCGCCGAGATGCTGGTGCCGATGGCGCAGGCGATCGTGCCGGCGCTCAACACCGCGGGCGGCGTACGCTGGATGGGTCACCGCCCGTCGGTGCCGGATAGCCTGCCGGTGATCGGCCGTTCGTCGCTCCATGCGCGGGTGTTCTTCGCATTCGGCCACGGCCATCTCGGGCTGACGCTCGCCGGCATCACCGGGCGGCTGGTCGCCGATGCGCTCGCCGGGCGCACGCCGCGCGTCGATCTCGCGCCCTTCCGCATCGAGCGCTTCGCCGGCCGATGACCGGAAATCGTTGGCGCGACCGGATCCGCGGCCCGTGGCGGGGTCGCTAGCGCGACGGCTCGACGATCAGAAGCGAGCCGTCGGCATCGACGATGCGGACATGCGCGCCGGCGGCGAGATCGGGCTGTCCCGGCCGGAGCGCCACCGTCCACGCGCTGTCGCCGATCCGCGCGCGGCCGCGACCGTCGACGGTCGCGGTCTCGAGGATCGCACTTCGCCCGATCTGGCGCCGCGCCCCCTGGTTGAGGTCGAGGTGATCTTCGGCGACGTCGTGGCGACGCGCGAAGCGCCGGCCGCCATAGACGATGGCGAGCCCGAGCGCGGCGAAGATCAGGAACTGGATCTCGAGCGAGAGCCCCGGCGCGGCGAGGACGATGAACCCGGTCACCGCCGCGGCGATGCCGAGCCAGAGGAACACGACGCCGGGCACGAAAATCTCGAGGACGGCGATCAGTGCCCCGGCGGCGAGCCAATACCAGAACATCGGCGTGGCCCCGCGGATCAGGGATTGCCGGCCCAGGGCCCGGTGACCGGAACGCTCGTCGGCGCCGGCCGCTGAGGACCCGGCCGCCCGCCGCCGCCGCCGCTGCCGTCGGGCGCGGGGCCTCCGAATGCATCGCGCGCGATCTCGGCGATGCCGGCGATCGCGCCAATGACATTGGTCGCCTCGAGCGGGAGGAGCACGAGCTTCTGGTTGTTGGCGGTCGCGATCGCCTGCAACGCGCCGACATATTTCTGCGCCACGAAGTAGTTGATCGCCTGCACATTGCCGCTGCCGATCGCCTGCGAGACCAGCGTCGTCGCCTTGGCCTCGGCCTCGGCCTCGCGCTCGCGCGCCTCGGCATCGCGGAACGCCGCCTCGCGGCGGCCTTCGGCCTCCAGGATCGTCGACTGCTTCTCGCCCTCGGCCTTGAGGATCTGCGACTGGCGCAGGCCCTCCGCCTCGAGCACGAGCGCGCGCTTCTCGCGCTCGGCCTTCATCTGGCGCGCCATCGCGTCCACGAGCTCGACCGGCGGCGAAATGTCCTTGATCTCGATGCGGGTGATCTTGACGCCCCACGGCATCGTCGCTTCGTCGACGACCTTGAGGAGCTGGAGATTGATTCGGTCGCGCTGCGACAGGAGCTCGTCGAGATCCATCGAGCCCATGACGGTGCGGACATTGGTCATGACGAGGTTGAGGATCGCGAACTCGAGCTGGCGCACCTCGTAGGCCGCCTTCACCGAATCGAGGATCTGGAAGAAGACCACGCCGTCGACGGTGACCATCGCGTTGTCGCGGGTGATGACCTGCTGCGAGGGCACGTCCATCACCTGCTCCATCATGTTGAGCTTGGCGCCGATGCGGTCGAACACCGGGACGATCAGGTTGAGCCCGGGGCGGAGCGTCTTGGTGTACTTGCCGAAGCGCTCGACGGTGTATTCCGAGCCCTGCGGCACCGTCTTCACGCCCATCAGGATGAGCGCCACCGCGAGGACGAGGATGACGATGACGAACAGCGTGAACGGCTCGATCGGGCTCATGACGGGGTTCCTCGCGGGCAAAGGATGGGGACCGATGACGGCATCAGGATTCGAGACGGCGCGCCTCGACGACGTAGAGGGGGTCGGTCTCGCCGGGCGCGGGCGAGAGATCGATCGTGCGCGCCGGCGCGAAGCGGCCGGCGTCGCGGATATAGAGCGAGACGAGCTGGGCGTGACGATCGTTGTCGAGCATGTGCCAGATGGCGACCGCCTTGGTCGGGAAGCAGCGGTTGGAGAACGACACCGCGACGAGGCCACCCGGGCGGAGGACGCGGGCGATCTCGGCGAACACCTCGATCGGACGGGTGAGATATTGCACCGAGACGGCGATCAGGCAGGCATCGAAGGCGCGATCGGGAAAGGGGAGCACGGGATCGTTGTTGAGATCGTGCACGATCCGGGTGTCGAGGCGCGCGTTGGCGTCGAGCTCGACCTGGTTCATGCCGAGGCCGGTGACGGAGCGGTAGGCGACATCGACCGGGAGATGCGACACGCAGCTCGACATCAGGTCGAGGAGATCAGCGCCCGGTGCGAGCGTGGCCTCGTAGTAGCGCGCGAGCGCCTCGCACGCCTCGTCGTCGATATGGCGGACGATGCGCGGTGGTGCGTAGAAGATGGCGTCGTCGGTCTCGTCCACGCGTTGGAAATGCTCGGGCATAAACCGGCCTCCGCTCATCGCCCGCCCCCGAGCGCGGCGCCGAGCGCCGCCGTCACGCGCGCGAGCGCCTCCGGCGGATAGTCGCGACGCGGCACGGCCCCCCACACCGGGTTGGGCCAGGCCGGGTCGGCGCGGAATCGCGCGATGACGTGGACGTGGAGCTGCTCGACCACGTTGCCGAGCGCGGCGACGTTGATCTTGTCGGGCGCGACGGCCGCCACCAGCGCATCGGAGGCGCGTGCGATTTCCTCGATCAGGAGGACGCGCTCGCCGGCCGCCACGTCGTGGAGGTCGCGAAGACCGGGCCGCGCCGGCACGAGAATGAGCCACGGATAGCTCGCATCGCGCATCAGGCGCACCTCTGAGAGCGGCCAGCGCGCGAGGGCGATCGTGTCGGCGGCGAGCGTCGGGTGAAGCTGGAACATCGTCTCGGGCCCCCGGAGCCCGCGATCCTCGCATGCCCGGCCGGCCACGGCCACGATTCCGTTGTGGTCGCCCGGGGCGCTGCTATCGTCGCCGGCGGGAGGCCGGCGTGACCGAACCGAGGCTCGTGACGTCTCTGTGGGTGGCGGCGCAGATCCGGGTCTGCGACCTCAACCTGATGCCGGCCGTGGTGCGCCGGAAGGGCGACGGCGACGCGGGCGCGGTCATCCTCAAGCTCAACCGGCTCGACGGCACCGCCTTAGTCCTCGCCCAGACCCGCGACGCCGAGGGGCGGCGGGCGTGGATGCAGGCGACTGGCGCCATTCCGGTGCCCGACGCCGAGGCCGAGACCTATATCGCGCGCGCGATCGGGCGCGATCCCGATCTCTGGGTGGTCGAGATCGAGGACCGGCACGGCCGCTACGCGCCCGACGGCCGGATTCTCTAGCAGGCTGCTGAAAAATGCTCGTCTTGGGGGTTTTGGAATGATTCTCTAAGCGCGGGTTGCGCGAGGAGTATCGGGATTCGAGGCGAGGATCGAGACAGTGGGTCGCTGTTTTCCTACGTGAGC
>VGEU01000009.1 GCA_016869145.1 Alphaproteobacteria bacterium
CGGGCGGGCGGGCCAGCGCGGCGGATTGTCGCAGCCGTCGCGGCCGCGCGCCGCGGCGGGGAGCGGCCGCCGCCGGCGCCCGTCCGGCCGCGACAGCATGGATGAGGACCGCGGCCGCGGCCGCGACGTTGAGCGACTGCACGAGGCCGGTGCCCCGGATCGTCACGCGCGATGCTGAGGCCGCGATCGTCTCGCGCGGCAGGCCGGCCTCCTCATTGCCGAGGACGAGCGCGACCGGCATGGCATGAGCGAGCGCCTCGACCGGGCCGCCACCCTCGGCGACCGTCGCGACGGTGTGGAACGTCTCGCCCAGGATACGGAGCGTGGCGGGGAGATCCGAGGCGCGATAGAGGCTCAATCGTTCGAGACCGCCCTCGGCGACACGGATCGCCGCGTCCGACGCGCCGGCCTGGCCGGGGTGATCGCTGAGGACGATCCGGTCGAGACCGAAGAAGGCCGCCGTCCGTGCGATGGCACCGAAATTGTGCGGATTGGCGACCCCGTCGAGCACGAGAAGCATCGGCAGCGAGGTCGCCCAGGCGCGCGCCGCACGGGCGTCGAGCGCGAGCACCGGCCGCGGCGGGGCGAGCGCGACGATGCCGCCGTGCAGCACGGTGCCGGCGACGCGCGCGAGCTCGTCCGCCTCGACCCGCCGATAGGGTTTTCGACGCGCGGCGAGATGGCGACAGAACGGGGTCGTCGCCGCCTCGAGCGCTGGCAGGAAGAAGAGCCGCTCGACGGCGTCCGGCCGCGTCGCGAACAGCGCCGCGACGGCGGGAAGACCGGCGATGCGCGCGAGCTCCTCGCGTGCGGTCGGCGATGGCGCGCGGCCTCTCCGATCGGACCGCGGCGGCCGGCTTCGCGATGGTCTCATCGCCATGCCGGCCGCCGCCTTGTGACCGACCAAGGGTGGTGCGATGATCGCCAGCGACCACCGCAACCAACCATAACGAATCCGCAGGGAACCATGCCGCTCCTGATCAGCAACGATGTCACCGCCCGCGTCCTCGCCATGAAGGACGCGATCGCGGTGATGGACAGCGCCTTCCGACAATACGCCGATGGCCTCGCCACGTTCCAGACCCGCACCGACATGTGGTCTCCGTCCGCGCGCGACGGCGACTACTACCGCTGGGGCTCGCTGATCGGCGCGATCGCCGACCCGCCGACGCTCGCCTTCCGCTTCAAGTCCGACATCCTGACCTGGAAGGAATACAACGGCGCCGTCACCGAGGAATGGCACTGCGTCGAGCCCGGCCGCTATTGCGGGTTCATCCTCCTGATCGACACCGCGAACGGCGAGCTGATCGGGATGCTGAACGACGGCATCATCCAGCACGTGCGGGTCGGCGCGACCACCGGCGTCGGCGTCCGTTACCTCGCGCGCCGCGACGCGTCGGTCGTCGGCATGCTCGGCTCGGGCGGCATGGCGCGGTCCTATCTCGAGGCGATCTGCCTCGAGCGCCCGATCCGGGAGTGCCGGGTGTTCAGCCCGACGCCCGCCAATCGCGAGCGCTTCGCCGCTGCCATGACCGCGGAGCTTGGCATCACGGTGCGGCCCGTCGCTTCGCGCGAGGCGGCGCTCGAGGGCGCCGACATCGCCGCGCTCTGCACCGATTCGCGCGTTCCGATCTTCACGTCGAACATGGTCGGGCTGCTGCGCCCGGGCGCGCTCATCGTCAACGTGCGCCACGACGAGATCGACGCCGAGACCTACGACGCCTGCGACCGCGTCGTCATCACCTCCAACAACAAGCTCAACGACTTCGTGCTCGGCACGCCCGAGCAGCGCAACCGCCGCCCGATGGACAAGCACTATCGGCGCCGCTACGTCGATACCGTCTTCGAGGAATTGCCGCCGATAGTCGCCGGCAAGGCGCCGGGCCGGAAGAACGACGGCGAGCTCATCTTCTTCCACAACATCTCGGCCGGGATCCAGTTCGCCGCCGTCGGCCGCCTCGTCTACGAGAAGGCGCGCGAGCGGAGGCTGGGCACACCCTTGCCGATCGACTGGTTCCTGCAGGACATCCGCAATTGATCAGCACCGACCGAGGGAGGCAACCATGAGGCTCGCGGCTGTCGTCGCGGCCGCGGCGCTGGCGATCGCCGCGACGACGGGTGCGCGCGCGAGCGAGCCGTTCTACGCCGGCAAGACCGTGCGCGTCGTGATACCGGCCGATGCCGGCGGCGTCTATGGTCTCTACGCGCAGGTCGTGGGCCCGCATCTCCGCCGCCACATGCCGGGCCATCCCGATATCGTGCCGCAATACATGCCGGGCGGCGGCGGCATCACGGCGGCGAACCATCTCGCCAACGTGGCGCCGACCGATGGCACCGTCCTTGCCATGCCGCACGACAGCCTCGTCCTCTACCAGATGCTGCGGCCCGACAACGTCAAGTACGATGCGCGCCGGTTCAACTGGATCGGGACGATCGGCGGGCTCGCGAGCACGATCTCGGTCTGGCACACCTCGTCCGTGAAGTCGGTCGAGGATGCGACCAAGGCGAGGGCGATCCTCGGCGCGACCGGACGCGGCTCCTACATGTACATGGTGCCGCGGCTCATGAATGTCCTTCTCGGCACCCAGTTCGAGATGGTGACGGGCTACAAAGGCGTCGCCGAGATCGACATCGCGATGGAGCGCGGCGAGGTGCAGGGCCGCGGCGGCAGCTGGCTGTCGTGGAAGTCGACGCGGCCCGACTGGATGCAGGGCAACAAGGTCGTCCACCTGGTCCAGATCGGCCACCGCAAGGCGGCGGATCTTCCCGACGTGCCGCTCCTCGTCGATCTCGGCCGGACCGAGGAGGAGCGCCAGATGTACCGCTTCGTCTCCTCGATCGGCGTGATCGGGCGCGGGCTCGTGCTGCCGGCTGGCGTGCCGGCCGAGCGTGTCGCCTTGTGGCGCGACGCGCTCACGCGGACGATCGCCGACCCCGTATTCCTCGCCGATGCCAAGGCGCGGCTGATCGACGTCGAGCCGATCCTGGGCGCCGAGGTCGAATGGGCGATCGCCGAGGTTCTCGCGACACCGCAGCCGGTCGTCGAGCGTCTGCGGTCGCTGATCGGGTCGTAGACCATGGTCGTGCAGATACCGGCTGCCGGGCGCAGCTTGACGCTCGCGATGGACGACGACGCGCCGATCCTGATCCGCTGCCACGGCAATCCCGCGAGCGAGGTCCGGCTCTATGTCAGCCACGGCAACGGGTTCGCGACGGACGGGTATCTGCCGTTCTGGGGACCGCTCGGCGACGGCTTCGAGCTCGCCCTGTTCGACATGCGCAATCACGGCCGCAATCCGCCCTCGGATCCGGCGCGCCACAGCTATCCGCAGATGGTGCGCGACCTCGACCGCATTCTCGACGGCGTCGAGCGGGCGCTCGGGCCGAAGCGCCGGGTCGGCGTTTTCCATTCGATGAGCGCGCGGGCGGCGATGAAGCATGCGATCGAGGTGGGCTGGCGTTGGGATGCGCTCGCCTTGTTCGATCCGCCCAACGTGCCGCCGCCAGGCCACCCGCTCTACCCGGCGGCGGAGGCGTTCGAGCTCAGGCTGACCGAATGGGCAAAGGCTCGCCGTGCGCGCTTCGAGGACCCGGCCGAGCTCGAGGCCGAGTACGCGGCCTCGCGCGCGCACCGCAAATGGGTCGCCGGCGCGCACGGCCTGATGGCGCGCGCGGTCCTGCGGCGCGACCAGGCTGCGGGTGACTGGGTGCTCGCCTGCCCGCCCGCGCTCGAGGCCGCGATCTACAAGGCGGCGCTCACGCTCAATCTTTGGCCGCCGGCGTCGGCCTTCGCCGGGCCGGTCATGCTCATCGGCTGCGACCCGGCCGTCGAGCGCGCGCCGCCGCCCGCCCACGCCAACCGCATTCTCGGCACCGAGCACGGCTATGACTACGCGACCGTGCCGGGCACCGGACACCTTCTGCAGATCGAGGAACCGGCCGCCTGCCGCGACATCCTGGCCGCCTTCCTCGCCCGGCATCGCCTCGCGGGCTGAGCCTCAGTCGGCCGTCTGGTGGACACGGAACCGTTTTGTGCGCGGCTCCCAGACGTGGCTTTGGCGTGCCGCCTCGCAGCGCACGAGACCGAGCGCATCGGTGAGAAGCGTCACCCGGCGCCCGCCGCCAGGAACGATCGTGGTGCCCTTCGGCGTGACGTCGAGGAAGTACATCGGCTCCGCACTCGAAACCCGGAGCGGCGCCTCGATCGACACGACGCGCCCGCTCGCGAGCACGACATCGGTGCGGTGCAGCGTCTGGCCGCCGGCGGCCCGCACCAGATAGACGGCGTGATCGAGGCGCCCGTCACCGTCGAAATCGGCGGTGACCAGATAAGGATGGCGGTCCGAAGCGCCACGCCGCGGCGGGCCGCAGAACGCCCAGCCCTCGCGATCGATCGCGGTCGGGATCGTCCAGCCCGCGGCGTCGCGCTGGAGCGCCTCGCGGACGGTTGCGGGCAGAGCCGGCACCGCCATCTCGACGAGATCGCGTGCCGCATGCGCCGTGATCGAGGCCAGCCCGGCGAGGAGCGCTGCGGCGAGCGCCGCCCCATGGATGCCGCCGACCATCGTCGCCGCCGTTACTGGCTTCCGGTCGTCATGGGGATGACCGTCCGCCAGAGCTGTTCGAGCCCCGTGCCGGCGATACTGCCGGTCATCGGCACGACATAGGCCCACAGCATCGCCGATGTCGCGTTGGCGATCTGGAAGGGAATGACCGGCATCTGGAAAATTCCGGCGACCAGCGGGATCACCGCGCGGACCGGACCGAAGAAGCGACCGAAGAAGACGCCCGGCGCGCCCCAGCGATGGAAGAACCGCTCGCCGCGCGCCATCACGTCCGGGTTGCGGTTGAGGGGCCACACATGGGCGGCGCGGGGTCCGATCTTGATCCCGATCCAGTATGACACCCAGTCGCCGAGGAAGGCGCCGACCGCCGCCGCCGCCCAGATCGGGAAGAAATCGATCGAGCCGGCGCCGACGACGGCGCCGATGCCGGCGAGGATGACCGTCGCCGGCAGAAGAAGCGCGACGAAGGCGAGCGATTCGCCGAACGCGAGGAGGAAGACGATCGGCGGCGCCCAGGCCTGATGCGTCTGCGCGAAGGCGATGATCCAGCGGATGTGTTCCTCGATGACCGGAAACATCGCAGCGCGGGCCTAGGAGGTGCGGGTGCGGTGGAGGCCGGCTGGCGGATCCGCTGGCCCATTCGTCGGATGTCGGACGCCGAGATGTGCTGAGGCACCGACGGCGCCCTCACGGGCGAGGACGCGATCCGAAGTGACGAGATCGCATCGATTGGGCTCAATCGCATCCATCGGTCGGTTCTCCGGAAGGCCAGGACGACGCGATCCTACAGAGCCGCGCGCCGCGAGGCGAGCCATCAATGGCAATCCGCCTCGACGACCGGCCGCCGATCGCCGTCAGCGTTCGAGGGCCGCGGCCGGGACCGCCGCGTCGAGGGGCGCTTTCCACACGTCATAGCCGTAGACCCAGTCGGCATCCGTCTCGTGGCGCATCCAGCTGCCTTCGCGTGTGGTGCGTTGCATCGCCGCGGTGCGCTCGCGCCGGATCCGGCCATAGCGCTCGAAAGCCCGCGCGACGTCGTCGAGACCGCCGTCGGCCAGGATACGGCCGAGGATCACCGCGTCCTCGATGGCCGACGCGCCGCCCTGGGCCATGACGGGCGGCATCGGATGGCAGGCATCGCCGAGGAGCACCACACGCCCCTCGCCCCAGCTCGGCATCGGGTCGCGGTCGAGAAGCGCCCATTTGCGCACCTCCGGCGCCGCCGCGAGGAGCGCCCGCGCGCGCGGGTGAAAGTGGGTGAACGCGGACAGGAGCTCGGCGTGATCGCCGACGAGCGACCAGGATTCGCGCGTGAAGGCCGCGTCCGGAACGACGGCGATGAAATAGACCTCGTCCTGCGCGGCCGTTGTGACGTAGCTCACGACATGGCGATCGGGCCCCCACCATTTGACGCGCTCCTCGACCTCGTGGCCGACGACACGGTCGATCGGGAAAATCGTGCGATAGGCGACCTTGCCGGTGAAGCGCGGACGTTCGGCGCCGAACAGCGCCTCGCGCACCACCGAGTGGAGCCCGTCGGCGCCGATCACCGCCTCCGCCACGATCGTGCCACCGTCGGCGAAGTCGAGGCGCACCCGATCGCCGTCGGGCGCAAGCCCGACCAGCTTCCGCCCGAGATGGAGGCGTGCCAGCTCGATCAGCTCGGCGAGCGCGAAATGGAGGACCGAGCGATGCATCGAGAGGTCGGGCGAGCCGTAACGGTCCTCGATCGCGCGCCCCATCGGAAGCACGTTGGTCGCCTCGCCCGTGTTCCACATCCGGTTGTAGCCGAGCGCCGCCGCGAAGCCGGTGCGACGGAGGTGTGGCAGTATGCCGAGCGGCGTGAGCGCCTTGGTCGCGTTGGCGGTGAGCTGGATGCCGGCACCGACATGGCCGAAGGCGGCAGCCTGCTCGTAGATGTCGGCGGCGATACCGGCGCGCCGCAGGACCGCGGCGAGCGCGAGCCCACCGATCCCCGCGCCGATGATGGCGATGTGCGCCGCGGTCCGGTTCATCGCGCCAGTCTAGTCGCGGCGCGCCGTGGTCTCAATGCGGCCCCTCGCCGGGCCGCGGCCGATGGTCTAGACTTCATGCGCCGCCCACGGGAGATCACGCCATGATCGGAACGAGCTGGATGCGCGAGCAGGGTCTCAAGGACCCCCTGCTGGTCGAACTCCTGCGCAAGCGCAATCGACCAGGCCCCGCTCTGGGGCCGCAAATTCGCGGCCCGCGACGCCTGCATGCAGCGTTGGGACGACCTCGCCGTGCTTCGCGACGGCCCGGTCAGGCCCGAACGAACGCCGGTGAGCGATGCGGCCTCGATGGCCGCCGCGATCAAGGAAAAGGCGATCGCGCTCGGCGCCGCGCGCGTTGGCATGAGCGCGCTCCGTCCCGAGTACATCGAGTACGGTGTAGATATCCCGCACCGGAACGTCATCGCCTTGATCTGCTACGAGGACTATCGCAAGGTCATGGACGGCCCCGATGCCGTCGACCTCGAGGCGATGTCGACCTATGTGCGCTGCGCCGAGATCGCGACCGAGATCGCGCGCCACATCCGCGAGGACCTCGGCTAGCCGGCGCTCGCCCACCACAACGGCTCGGTCCAGATCCAGGCGATCCCGGTCATGCACCAGGTCGGCTTCGGCGAGCTCGGCAAGCACGGAAGCCTGATCAATCCCGACCTCGGCGCCAATTTCCGCCCCGGCTTCATCACCACCGACCTGCCGCTCGCCTACGACGCGCCGATCGCGTTCGGCGTGCAAGACTATTGCCTCTCCTGCAATCTCTGCACCAACAACTGCCCGGCCGACGCGATCCCAACCGAGTTCATCATGACCGAGGGCGTGCGCCGTTGGCTGACGGACATCGACAAGTGCTACACGGTCTCGCGGCTCCGTGCCGAGTACTGCCACATCTGCGTCGATGTCTGCCCGTACATCCACAAGGAGAATGGCGATGCCGGCGCGCGCGAGGTCTACAAGGCCTATATGAAGGACCGCAAGTCCGAGGGCTACAAGACACCGAAGCGCAACAAGGACGGCACCGCGTGAGCGCGACACTCGACCAGATCGCCCAGCGCGCGCTCGCACTCCTCGCGAGCGCCGGGGAGGTCCGCGCGAATGGCAGACGAGCGTGCGCGGGGCCGGCGGCATCGAGGTCGCGATATCGCTGTTCGGCCCCGACGTGCCGCGCACCGTTCCCGGCGTAATCGCGACACCCGACAGCATCGCGCGCGAGCGGCCGTGGCTCGGGACCTATCGTCTCGTCATCCGGGCGCCGCTCATCGTGTTCGACCTCTATTGGACCAAGGACGAGCCGCTCCGTATCATGGGCTTCAGCCGCGGCGACTGGGAGCGAACGCTGCTCGCCGCGCGCTGAACCATCCGCCACGCAACCCGCCGGGAGGACCGCCGCCATGAATACCGCCGTCAAGGGCCAGCCGACGCCGGAGACGACTGTCGCGGAGGCCTATCTCTCCGCGTTGCACGACAGCGGCGTCCGCCATGTCTTCGCCAATGCCGGTACCGATTTCGCGCCCATCATCGAGGCGCTGGTCCGCGCCGCCGAGCAGGGCCGGCCGGCGCCGCGGTTCATGACGGTCCCGCACGAGAACGTCGCGATGGCGATGGCGCAGGGCTACTACAAGACCTGCGGCGAGCTCGCGGGCGTGATGGTGCACGTGACGGTCGGCACCGCGAACGCGCTCTGCGGCCTGATGAACGCCGCGCGCGACAATGTGCCCGTCCTCCTCGCCGCCGGCCGCACGCCCCTCACCGAGGGAGGAGATCCGGGCTCGCGCAACATCAACATCCACTGGGGCCAGGAGTCGTTCGACCAGGGCGGGTCGGTGCGCGAATACGTGAAATGGGACTATGAGCTCCGCGGCGGCCAGCCGGTCGGCCAGGTGATCGAGCGCGCGGTCGATGTCGCGATGAGCGAGCCGACGGGCCCGGTCTATCTGACGCTGCCGCGCGAGGTGCTCGGCGCGCGCTCGACCGAGGCGCCGCGGACGGGAAGCAACCGGCGTCGCGCACCGATGCCGGCCGCACCATCGGCCGAAGCGATCGAGCATGTCGCCGACCTCATCGCGCGGGCCGAGAACCCCTTGATCGTCGCCGGGCGCAACTACCACACACCGCAGTCCTTCGCCGCGCTCGCCGACCTCGCCGAGGAGCACGCGATCCCGGTCGGCCAGGCTTCGGGCGGCAATCTGCCGTCGAGCCACCCGATGACTCTCGGCGGCGTGCCCAAAGCGGCGCTCCAGGCGGCCGACGTCGTCCTCGTCGTCGATGCCGGCGTGCCGTGGATTCCGCGCTACGCCGACGCGCGCGCCGATGCGACGGTGATCCAGCTCGGTCCCGATCCGATCCACCACCGCCTGCCGTTCCGTGGATTCCGCTCCGATATCGCTGTCGCGGGCGATGCCGGCATCGCCTATGTGCTCCTGCGCGAGGCGCTCCGCGGCAAGCTCAAGAACCGTGCCGCCGCGGTTGATGCACGGCGCAAGCGCATCAAGGCGATGCGCGAGGAGATCGACCGCGGGATCGCCAAGCTCCTCGACGAGGCGAAGGACATGCGGCCGATCCACCCCGCGTGGCTCGCCCATTGCATCAACAAGGTCAAGAACGACGACGCCATCATCATCAACGAGCTCGGTGTCCCGTTCGATCATCTCGCGATCGATAAGCCGAACTGCTTCCTCCCCGGCGGCGGCGCCGGCGGTCTCGGCCGTGGCCTCGGCGAGGCGCTCGGCGCCAAGCTCGCCGCGCCCGGGCGCCAGGTCATGGCGCTGGTCGGCGACGGCTCCTACATGTTCTGCGTGCCGACGGCGGCCCATTACGTCGGCCTCGCCGAGCGGCTGCCGACGCTGACCATCGTCTCCAACAACGCGATGTGGTTCGCCGTCCGCGGCGCCACGCTCGGCATGTACCCGCAGGGGCGCGCATCGAAGGCGAACACGATGCCCCTCACCGATCTCGCGCCCTCGCCCGCTTTCGAGAAGACGATCGAAGCCTGCGGCGGCGTCGGCGAGCGCATCGAGGATCCGGCGAAACTGACAGGCGCAATCGAGCGCGCGCTGAAACACGTCGACGGCGGGACATCGGCACTCCTCAACGTGATCTGTCGCGCCCGCGGCTGACGCGGATCATGCCGGAGATCGTCATCGTCGGCGGCGGCTTCGGCGGGATCGCGCTCGCGATCGCGCTCAAGAACGCCGGAATTTCGTCGTTCACGATCGTCGAACGCGCCGCCGACATCGGCGGGGTGTGGCGCGAGAACGTGTATCCGGGGGCAGCCTGCGACGTACCGTCCCGGCTCTATTCGTTCTCGTTCGAGCAGGACTATCCGTGGTCGAGCCACTGCGCGCCGCAGGCCGAGATCCTCGGCTATGTCCGCCACTGCGTCGAGAAATACGGCCTCGCGCCCCACCTCCGCTTCGGCACCGAGATCGTGCGCGCGGCGTTCTCCGAGCGTGACGGGCGCTGGACGCTCGTGACGCGCGATGGCGCGACGATGACGGCCGATGTCTTTGTCTCCGCGGTCGGGCTGTTCAACCGGCCCGCTTTTCCGACCGTTCCGGGGCGCGAGGATTTCGCCGGCATGGCGTTCCACTCGGCGCGCTGGAACCACGACTACGACCTCGCCGGCAAGTCGGTCGCGGTGATCGGGACCGGCGCGTCGGCGATCCAGTTCGTCCCGGCGATCGCAGCGACCGTCGGCCGTCTCCACGTGTTCCAGCGCTCGGCGCAGTACATCTTCCCGCGCGGCGGCCCGGCCGATCCCGCGGCATGGACGCGCCAGGACGCCCTCGCCCGCCGGCTCGAGCGGCTCAAGCTCTTCGTCACGTTCGAGAAGGGCGGGCGCCGGCGGCATTCCGAACGCGCGACGGCGAAGGGCGAGACGGGCTTCCTCGCCTATCTCGCGGCCAAGGTGCCCGACCCGCTGCTGCGGCGCGCGCTCACGCCCGACTATCCGCTCGGGTGCAAGCGCGTGCTCCGCTCCGACGACTACTACGACGCGATCCAGCGCCCCAATGTCGCGCTGATCACGACACCCGTCGCGCGCATCCTCGCCAACGGCATCAGGACCGAGGACGGCATGGAGCGCCCGGTCGATGCGATCATCTACGGTACCGGCTTTACGCCGACCGACTATCTCACGCCGATGGCGGTCAGCGGGCACGACGGTCGCGATCTCAACGACGCCTGGCGCGACGGTGCCGAGGCCTATCTCGGCATCACGGTCGCCGGCTTCCCGAATTTCTTCATGCTCTACGGCCCGAACACCAATGTCGCGGGCTCGGTCCTCTACATGCTGGAGAGCCAAGCGCGCTATATCACGGCCTGCATCCAGACGCTCGCGCACCGACATGCGCGCTCCATGAACCTCCGCGCCGACGCGCAGACTCGGTTCAACGCCGAGATCCAACGCCGTCTCGCCGGCATGGTGTTGACCCGATCCAACTGCCACAGCTATTTCCGGACCGAAACGGGCAAGGTCACCACCAACTGGCCGGGCTTCATGGCGGAGTATCGGCTCCGCACGCGGCGGGTGCGCGAGGCCGACTACGAGTTCGACGCCGTGCCCGCGACCGCCGCGACGCGATAGCGCCTGTGACGATCCTCCTCCTCTCGACGATCGGGCCGATGGAGACCTGGCTGGCCGCGCTCCGCCGGGCGTTCCCCGACGACGACGTGCGCGCCGCTCCCGACATCGGCGATCCGCAAGCGGTCGAGGTCGTGGTCGTGGGCCATCCCGATGCGCCGCTCCTGCCGCGCCTCGCGCGGGTGCGGCTGATCGTCAGCCTCAGGGCCGGTGTCGACGATCTCCTCGCCGTTCCGGGCGTCGATCCCGCCATCCCGATCGTCCGCGCCCAGGAGGAGACGGGCGACCGGATGATCGACCTCTATGTGCTGATGCACGTGCTGCGTCACCACCGCGAGCTGCCTGCGTTCGCGGACGCGCAGGCGCGCCGCGCCTGGATCAACCGGCCCGTGAAGCTCGCCGAGGAGCGCCGCGTCGGGTTCATGGGGCTCGGCGTGATCGGTCTATCGGCCGCGCGCACCGTGCGCGATGCCGGATTTCGTGTCGCCGCCTGGACGCGGACGCCAAGGACCGAGCCCGGGATCGAGAGCTTTGCCGGCCGCGATGCGCTGTTGCCGTTCCTGGCCCGGACCGAGATCCTGGTCAATCTCCTCGCCGTCACGCCCGAGACCATGAACATAATCGGCGGCCGGACGCTCGCCGCGCTGCTGCAGGGCGCCTCCGTCATCAACATCGGTCTCGGCGAGCACGTCGACGACGAGGCGTTGATCGCCGCGCTCGATTCGGGCCACCTCGCGCATGCGACGCTCGATGTGTTTCGCATCGAGCCCCTGCCCGCCGATCACCCGTTCTGGGCGCACCCCAGGATCACCGTGATGCCGCACGCCTCACGTCGACCGCGCGCCGCCGCGATCATCCCGCGCGTGGTCGAGAACATCCGCCGCCTGCGCGCAGGCGAGGCGCTTCTCCAGCGCGTCGATCGGACACGCGGCTACTGAGGTCTCACGGCACCGGCAGAAGCGGCGGCTGGCCGGGCTTGAGCTGCTGATCGACCGCGCAGAGAATAGCCGCGGTCGCCGTGTAGTGACCCATCAGACAGAGGACGTCGACGAGCCCGCGGTCGCCGAGGAGCTTCCGCGCCCGGGCGAACGTCGCCGGCGCGACGCGGTGGGCGACGAAGATCTCGCGCCCGAGCTCGATGATCGCCGCCGCATCATCGGGGAGCCCCGCGGTCGCGCGACGATGCTTGATCGCATCGATCACGGCGGCCTCGACGCCCGCCTTAACGGCGACCGGCTCGTGTGCCGCCCATTCGAACTGGCTGTCGAAGGCGCGCGCGGTGGTGAGGATCGCGATCTCGCGCGTTCGCGCGCTCATCACGTCGTCGCGGCGGAAATAGGCGTTGAGACCCTGCATCTGGACCGCGACGCCGGGGCTGTGAAGACGGATGCCGCCCGGACCCTTGAGCCCGACATAGGACGTGCCCTTGGGGTTCACGAGATTGTCGTAGAGCGCCTGAGCCGCGGCGTCGAGGGTTTCGCGCTTGACGGCCGGAAGCCGGCAATCGGACTCCGGATGCACATCAGGCGGCAGCGTGCGGTCGGTCATCCCTCGTCTCCCCGTTCTGGTGCATCGGCAGTCTAGTTCGGGAACATCGAGCGCGCACCGGCTACGACGGGCAACACTCCTCGTCTGTGCGAATGGAGGCGGCGATGCCGGCACGGCGCGGGCGGGGTTGACGCCCCGGCTCGGCCGGGCTTTGTTGCCGGGGGACCAGAGCGGGAACGCCGGGACATGACCGTCAAGACGAGCGAGCTCAACAACCTCGCCGCGCACGAGATCGTGCGTGGCATCGAGGCGGGTGCCTTCACCGCCGAGGCCGTGACGCGCGCCTGCCTCGAGCGCATCGCGGCGCGCGAGAAGACGGTCAAGGCCTGGGCCTTTCTCGACCGCGACCACGCGCTCGCCCAGGCCTGGGCGCTCGATTCCGAACCGGTCCGCGGCCCCCTCCACGGCGTGCCGGTCGGCGTCAAGGACGTGATCGACACCGCCGACATGCCGACCCAGATGGGCTCGCCGATCTATGATGATCATCGACCCGGCGCCGATGCCTCCTGTGTCGCTTTGATGCGCGCCGCCGGCGCGGTGATCCTCGGCAAGACCATCACGTGCGAGTTCGCGGGCTCGACGGCGAACGTCACGACCAACCCGATCGACCCGGCGCGCACGCCGGGCGGCTCGTCGTCGGGCACCGCCGCGGCGATCGCCGACCACATGGTGACGATCGGCTTCGGGACCCAGACCGGCGGCTCGGTGCTGCGGCCGTCGTCCTTTTGCGGCATCGTCGGCTACAAGCCGTCCTACAACGCCGTCAACCGCGCCGGCCTAAAATTCGCCGCCGAGAGCCTCGACACGATCGGGCTGATGACGCGGACGGTCGCCGATGCGGACGCGATGGGCGCCGTCCTCACCGGCCGTGCGACCGTGGTCGGCAAGGGCGCACCGGACCGACCGCGGATCGGGCTCTGCCGCACCTATCTGTGGCCGACCGCCGAGCCCGCGACCGTCAGCGCGATCGAGGATGCAGCGAGACGCCTCGCCGCCGCCGGCGCGCAACTAACGGAGGTCGCGCTGCCCGACCGGTTCGACCGGCTCGGCGCGGCACGCGACGTCCTCAACGACTACGAGCGCGCGCACGCGATGGCGTATGAATGGAACAGCCATCGCGACCGCCTGTCGCCCGGGCTCCGGCGCGCGATCGAGAACGGCTACGCGATGGACCTCGCCCGCTATGCCGAGGCACAGCGCCTCGCCGCCGACTGCCGCGGCCGCCTCGGTCCGGTCTTCGACGGTTGCGACGTCCTCCTCGCGCCGTGCGTGCCGGGCGAGGCGCCGGTCGGGCTCGCCAGCACCGGCGATCCCAAGATGCAGGGTCTCTGGACGATCCTCCACGTGCCGACGATTACGCTCCCGACGCACAAGGGCCCCAACGGGATGCCGGTCGGCATCCAGCTCGTCGGCGCACCCGGCGCCGACACCCTGCTTCTCGCGGTCGCCGACTGGGTGATGAGCCGCCTCGGCGCCGACCGCTAGGCGAGAAGCGCCTGCATCATCCGCCGGTAGAGGATCGCCGGATTGTCCGGCCCGCGCACGTGGAGCTCGTCGTGAAGGTCGAGCGGCAGCTCGACCGGGCTCTGGCTCTCGATGATGACGCGGTCCTGCTCCCAGATCTTGAGCGTGAACGCGATCAGCTTATCGGGTGGCTGGTCGAGCCCGAAATTGCGCCCCACCACCATGTAGCGGACGGTCTCGGTCTCCGACACCGGCGTAGTGAAGAAGAGATCGATCACCCGATCGCCGTTCGGATAGATGTTCTCGTGGTAGATCGTGAACGGCAGGACGATGCGGTAGGTGAGCCGGTTCAACGTCGTCTTGGTCGGATCGAACCGGTTGCGCACCTCGGAAGCGCACTCGAAATAGAACGCGCCATCCTCCTCCTCGACGTCGCGGGTGATCACCGGCGGTGCGCTGTCGCGGTTGCCGAGCATGCCGGGATGCGCCCACGGGAGATGCGCCTCGTCCATGAAGTTCTCGAGCGAGCGCGCGGCACCCGCCCGCCACGGCACCGGCCCGAGGAGGTGGACGCGGAAGGCGGGGTCATCGAACTCGGGCACGTCGTAGAGCGGTCGCCGCGGCGTGCCGAGACAGACGAACACGAGGCCGTAGCGCTCCTCGCAATGAAGCCGGTCGGCGCGGGCGCGCGCGGGGATCGCGCGGCCTTCCGCCAGCGCCGGAATGCGGGTGCAGGCCCCCGTGGCATCGAACGCCCAGCCGTGATAGGGGCAGACGATCGCGCCGGCCTCGACCCAGCCGAGCGAGAGCTTCGTGCCGCGGTGGACGCAGCGGTCGCGAAAAGCGACCGCCTGGCCGCCCGCCCGCCACAGGACGATCGCCTCGCCGAGGAGCGTCGCCGCCACCGGCGCGTCGCCGAGCGCGCTTGCGAGCGCCACCGGATGCCAGTAATCGTGCAAGGCCCTCGTTGCGTCGCTCATCGCCGCACCCGGTTTCACCGTTATTCCTGCATCGCGACGTCGCGCTTCTTGCGGACCGCCGGCGCCGCGATCGCGACCAGGAGAAGCGCCGAGGCGATCAGGAAGCCGAGGCTGATCGGCTCGGCCACGAACACGCCGAAGTCGCCGCGGCTGATGAGGAGCGCGCGCCGGAGATATTGCTCCATCAGCGGGCCGAGCACGAAGGCGAGCACGAACGGCGCCGGCTCGCAGCCGAGCTTGAGCGCGACGTAGCCGAACAGCGCGAAGAACGCCATCACGAACACGTCGAACACATTGTTGCCGACGGCATAGACCCCGATCGCGCAGAACACGACGATGCCCGGGAACATCAGCCGGTAGGGGATCTTGAGGAGCTTCACCCAGAGGCCGACCAGCGGCAGGTTGAGGATCACCAGCATGACATTGCCGATCCACATGCTGGCGACGATGCCCCAGAAGAGGCCCGGGCGATCGGTCATGACGCGCGGGCCCGGCGCGATGCCCTGGATCATCATCGCGCCGATCATCATCGCCATGGTCGGGTTCGACGGCAGGCCGAGCGTGAGCATCGGGATGAACGAGGTCTGCGCGCCCGCATTGTTCGCCGTCTCCGGCGCGGCGACGCCGCGGATGTCGCCCTCGCCGAAGCGCCGCGGTTTCCGCGCGACCTTCTTCTCGAGCGCGTAGGCGGCGAAGGCCGCGAGGAGCGCACCGCCACCCGGCAGAAGGCCGAGGGCCGAGCCGACACCGGTGCCGCGGATCATCGAGCCGAGGCAGTGGCGCATGTCGGCGAGGCTCGGCCAGACATGTGTGACGCGGGTGGCGAGGGTCGAATCGGCGCGGCGGCGCTCGAGGTTGTAGGCGACCTCGGCGATCCCGAAGATGCCCATCGCCATCGGCACGAAGCCGATCCCGTCGGCGAGCCCGTCCACGCCGAAGGCGAAGCGGAGCGCACCGGTGTTGATGTCGGGGCCGACCAGCCCGAAGGCGAGGCCGAGCCCGACCATCGCGATCGACTTCAGGACCGAGCCGTGCGCGAGCACGATCGCGCCGACGAGGCCGAAGCACATCAGCGAGAAGTAGGAGGCCGGGTCGAACTTCAACGCCACCTCGGCGAGCCAGGGTGCGAACAGCGCGACGAGGAGGGTCGCGACGCATCCGCCGAAGAACGAGCCGACCGCCGCAATGCCGAGCGCAGGGCCGGCGCGGCCGAGCCGTGCCATGCGGTGGCCGTCGATCGTGGTCACGACGGAGGACGCCTCGCCCGGCATGTTGACCAGGATCGAGGTGGTCGAACCGCCATACTGCGCGCCGTAGTAGATGCCGGCCAGCATGATGAGGGCGGATTCGGGCGGCAGCGAGAACGTGAGCGGCAAGAGGACCGCGACGGTCGTCACCGGCCCTATGCCCGGCAGCACGCCGACCAGCGTCCCGAGCAGCACGCCGATGAAGCAATAGCTGAGATTCGCGATCGTGAGTGCGACGCCGAAGCCGAGGGCGAGATTGTCGATCATGTCCACGGCCCGTCACCACGCCGGCCAGACGCGGAGCGGAAGCCCGAGCATGCTGACGAACACGACCACCGTGAACGCGGCGAGAAAGACCGCCGTCGCCGCGATCTCGCGCCAGCGCGCCGTGCCGCCGGCGAAGGCGCTCACCACGACGAGGATCACGACCGCGAGCGCGATACCGCCATCGGGCGCGACCAGCGCGAACAAGACGAGCGCGAGGATGAGGATCGCGAGCGGGCCGAGCTCGAGCGTCGCGGCCTCGCGGAGGCGATGGACGAAGCCGCGCGCGACGAGGAGAGCGCCGAGCGTCGCGACGATGATCCCGACGGCTTGGGGGAAGTATCCCGGCCCCATGCGGGCCGGGGTTCCGATCCGGTAGTCGCGGGCGGCGATCGCGAAAAAGACGCCGCAGGCGAGGAAGAGAAGCCCCGCGCCGAGATCGCGATCGATCCGGATCCGCACGGCGAGACGCCGCCCGCGCCCGCGTGATGCGGTCCTACTGGTCGCCGAGCCCCGCGGCGCGCACGAGCGGCGCCCACTTCTTGTCCTCGGCGAGGAGGATGTCGTTCGCCTCCTTGACGCTCGTCGACCACGCCTCGGCGCCAATCTTTTCCATCGCGGCGACGAACTCGGGGTCCTTCTGCGCCGCGACGAGCGCCTCGTTGAGCCGCGCCGCGATCGGTGCCGGCGTGCCGGCGGGTCCGGCGAGCGTGGTCCAGATGTCGATGTTGAAGTTCGGCATCAGCGTCTCGTGGATGGTCGGGATATCGGTCAACCCGGCCGGCCGCTTGAGGCTCGTGGTCGCGATCGCGCGCACGCGGTTGTCCGCGATGAACGGCCGCGCGCCCGCGATGGAGGAGAAGGCGAGCTGCACCTTGCCCGAGAGCACGTCGGGGAAGGCCGCGCCGATGCCGGGATAGGGCACGTGCACGGCCTTGACGCCGACATGGGGCCAGAACTGCTCGGCGCCGAGATGGGGCGCCGTGCCGACGCCGGCGGTCGCGAAGTTGAGCTTGTCCGGGTTCGCCTTGCCCCACGCGACGAGTTCCTGCGGGGTCCTCACCGGAAAATTGTTCGACACCACGATCACGACCGGCGCGGAGGCGACCATGCCGAAGCTCGTGACCTCGCCGATCTTGTAGCCGACGTCCTTGCGCATCAGCGGATTGATGACGGTGCCGACGTCCATCACCATGATCGTGTATCCGTCGGGCCTGGTCTTCGCGATAAACGTCGTCGCGACCGCGCCGGCGGCGCCGGGACGGTTCTCGACCACGATCTGCTGGCCGAGCGTCTTGGTGAGCGCCTGGGCGAGCGCGCGCCCGGTGAAGTCGACGACGCCGCCCGGCGCATAGCCGAGGACGAGGCGGACCGGCTGGTTCGGATAGGCCTGCGCGTGCGCCGAGGTGACCCCGAGCGCAACGCACACGGTCGTGAGCAGCATCTTCAAGAACATCGTCCTCTCCTTCGCTCTACTCTCGTCGATCAGTTGCGGCGGATCGCGTCGGCCGCCGAGGCGCCGGCGAGCCGGCCGAACACCGCGCCTGCCGTGAGTCCCGATCCGCCTGGATAGTTGAAGTAGAAGAGCCCGCCAACGCATTCGCCGGCTGCGAACAGTCCCGGGATCGGCTTGAGGTCGGTATCGACGACCTGGCCCTCGCGGTTGATGCGCAGGCCGCCGAAGGTGAAGGTGAGACCACAGGTGACGCCATAGCCCTCGAAGGGCGGCGTGTCGATCGTGTTCGCCCAGTTCGACTTGTCGATCTCGAGCCCCTGGGTGCAGCGTCCGTCCTTGACGTTCGGGTTAAACGGAACGTCGGTGCGGATGGCGGCGTTATAGGCCTTGATGGTCGCGAGGAAGGCCTTGGGATCGACGCCCTCGAGTTTCCCGGCGAGCTCCTCGATGGTGTTCGCCGTCACCTTGGTGATCTGGCGGATATTGTATTCGCCGCGCTTGAGGTGGGCGACCTTGGCATCGAGCACCTGCCAGGCGAACTGGCCCGGCTGGTTCAGGATGACGCGGCCATATTTGGCGTAGGTGTAGTTGCGGAAATCCGCGCCCTCGTCGACGAAGCGCTTTCCTTCCGCGTTCACCATGATGAAGAACGGGTAGGAATGCTTCTGGAACTGATCGCCGACCGCGAGGTCGCCGAACTCGGGCGCGTTGCGGTCCCAGCCGACCGCGTGGCCACCGGAGAAATTGCCGTAGGATGCGGCCCCGATCGCGAGCCCCATGTTGAGACCGTCGCCGGTGTTGAAGCGCGTGCCGCGCACCTTGGCGAGCTCCCAGCCGGGACCGAGATAGCGCGTGCGCATCTCGGGGTTCGACTGGAACCCGCCGCAGGCGAGGATCACAGCCCTGGCGTGCATGTCGCGGATCTTGCCGTTGCTCTTCACCTTGACGCCGGTGACGTGCACGCCGTCGTAGAGGAGCTCGACCGCGCGGGTTTCGTAGAACGTCTCGATCCCCTCGCGCGTGGCGGCGTTGGTGAGATACTCGAACAGGCCCGGCCCGCCGCCGTTCGATTCCACCGTGAGCCCGCCCCAGAACTTGAACTTGCCGTCGATCTTGAACGCCTGGCGGCCATAGATCGGCACGAACTGCACGCCCTTCGACTTCATCCAGATCAACGTGTCGAGGCTCCGCGTCACCAGCGTCTCGGCCATGTCCGGATCGGTCCGGTACTGGGTGACGCGGAAGATGTCGTCGAAAAACTGGTCCTGGGTGTAGGTGCCGAAATCGGTCGTCGCGATCTCGGTCTCGGAGAGATCGACGAGCTTCTTGATGTCATCGAGCCCGTTATAGACGACACGCATCGAGCCTGCGGTGAAGCGCGTGTTGCCGCCCGCCTCGTCCAGCGGCGCGCGCTCGATCATCGCGACCCGCATGCCCTTCTCGCGCGCCGACAGGGCCGCGCAGCCGGCCGCATTGCCCGCGCCGATCACGATCACGTCATAACTGTCCATGTTCCGATCCTCGTTCGTCTTTCGTTGCGTTCAGTCGGCGGCGTCGCCGGGCACGATGCCGCGCGGCAGGGTTTCGATGTATTCGGCGATCGCGCCGGGCCGCGTGATCCAGACGCGGTCGCGATCGGGATGCGCGGTGATGTGGCGAAGCGCACGGCGGAGCTGGCGGAGCCGGAACGGCACGCCCGAGCAGAACGTGTGCAGCGAGAGCCCGCACACGAGCGGCTGGCGGGTCGAGAGCTCCAGCATCTCGTCGAAATGATCGACGATCATGTCGGCGAAGTCGATCGCGGTATGGCGGCGCGACAGCATGGCCGGCGTATCGTTGATCTCGATCGGATAGGGCATCGCGAGGATGCGCCCGGCGCGCGTCCGCATCCACACCGGCTGGTCGTCGATCGCCCAGTCGAGGACATAGCGGTAGCCCGCCTCGCGGAGGAGATCGAGCGTCGTCGCGCTTTCCGAGATCCACGGACCCAGCCAGCCCGCCGGCGTCCGGCCCTCGTGGCGCCGGAACGCATCATTGGTGGTCGCGATCAGCGCCCGCTCCTCGGCCTCCGGCATCTCGCCCTGCGCCTCGGAATTGGTCACCGCATGGCCGACGAACTCGTCGCCGCGGGCGCGGATGCGGGCCGGAATGGCCGGCGCATGGTCGTAGATCGCGGCGTTCATCAGGTGGCTCGCCGGCAGCCCGAACTCCTCGAACAGATCGAACAGCCGCCAGATGCCGACGCGGAGCCCGTATTCGCGCCAGCCGAAATTGCGTATGTCCGGCTGCGGGCCCGGCATGGTCGGGGTGTGGCCGAGCCCTTCGCCGAAGCTGAAATGCTCGATATTGACCGCGACGTAGAAGGCGAGCCGGCAACCGCCTGGCCAATCGTAGTCGGCGCGATCCCCGATCGGCGCGTAGTCGAAGCGGCCGTGCTGGCGGATCCTCATTCCTCTCCCCGGATTGGCGGCGGCCCTAGGCTAGAGCATGAACCGGCCGGAGGGAACCGCTCGACCGGCCGGATCGACCGACCGATCAACCGGGCCGGGCCCCGCGGACGATCGCGACGAGATCGGACGGCGAGACCGGGGCACCGGTGAGCCGCGCGCCGAACGGCGCCAGCGCGTCCTCGATCGCCGCGACGATGGCGGCCGCGGCCGGCACCGTGCCGCATTCGCCGACCCCCTTGACGCCGAGCGGGTTGAGCGGCGACGGCGATTCGTGATGGATGAGCTCGATCCGCGGCATCTCGGTGGCGGTGATCAGAAGATACTCGCCGAGATTGGTGGTGAGCGGCTGGCCGCCGTCGTCATAGCGCATCCACTCGAACAGCGTGTTGCCGATGCCGTGCGCGGCACCGCCGATGACCTGGCCGTCGACGATCGTCGGGTGGATGAGGACGCCCGAATCGTGCGCCATGACGTAGCGGAGGATGGTGACCGCACCGGTGTCCGGATCGACTTCGACCTCGGCGACGGCGGTGCCGTTGGCGAACGTCATGTTGTCGATCACGAGCTCCTCGGTCGCCTCCATGCCGGGGCTGACGCCGGGCGGCAGCGAATAGCCGGGCGTGCCGACGACCGCGTGGCCGAGCTTGGCGAGCGGCACCTTGAGGTCGGGGACACCCTTCACCCGCACCTCGCGGCCGACGATCTCGAGATCGTGCTCGGCGGCCTCGAGCATGTGCGCCGCGACCTTGAGGAGCTTGTCGCGCACCCGGCGCGCGGCGACGTGGGCGGATGACCCCGCCATCACGGCCTGGCGGCTGTTCGAGCCGCCGAGACCGTTGGCGATGGTCGCGGTGTCGCCGCACACGACCTCCACGTTGCCGATGTCGCCGCCGATCTCCTCGGCGACGATCTGGGCGAGCATCGTCCGCGTGCTCTGGCCCATCGCGGCGGCGCCGGAATAGACGAGGATCCGACCCGAAGGCCCAATGCGCACGGTCGCGGATTCGAACGGGCCGCGGCCGGTGCCCTTCACGTAGTTGGCGACGCCGATCCCGATGTGACGGCCCTCGGCGCGGGCCGCGCGCTGGCGCGCCGGAAACTGGTCCCAGCCGGCGGCGGCGAGAGCGCTGTCCTGGCACTCCGGAAAATTGCCGCTGTCGAGGAGGACCGGCATGCCGCCACGGGTCTGCAAGGGCTGGGTGAACGGCATGAGATCGCCCGGAATGAGGTTCCGCCGCCGCACCTCGACCCGGTCGAGGCCGAGCTCGCGCGCGACCCGGTCGAGAAGGCGTTCCATCGCGAACACGCCCTGCGGGTGTCCTGCGCCACGCACCGGTGTCACCGGCACCTTGTTGGTGAGCGCGAGCCGCACCGCCATCCGATAGGCCGGCACGATATAGGGCAGCGGCACCGTTTCGGCGGCGTTGTAGGGGAGATTGACGCCGCGCGCGGTATAGGCGCCGTGGTCGTGGATGATCTCGCCACGGATCGCAAGGATCTTCGCGTCGTCGTCGACCGCGATCTCGACGTCGAGATACTGGTCGCGCTCCTGCGTGGTCGCGACGAAGTGCTCACGCCGGTCCTCGATCCATTTGATCGGCGCGCCGACGAAGATCGAGGCGAGTCCGAGACCGACGTCCTCGGGGTAGAAGACGAGCTTCGGCCCGAACCCGCCGCCGACATCGGGCGTGGCGACGCGGATGCGCCGCTCGTCCCAACCCAGCATGTCGACGAGGACGCGCATCGCGACATGCGGCATCTGTGTCGACGACCAGAGCGTCAGCTTCTCCTCGTTTCGGTCATAGTTGGCGACGCAGCCGCGGCACTCGATCGAGTGGCTGCCGCCGCGGTGCATCCAGAGCGTCTCGCGGAACCGGTGCGGCGCGCGCGCGAACGCCGCATCGACCTCGCCGAACGCCATGGTGAACTCGGCGAGGACGTTGTGCGGTGCATCGGCGTGGACCCGCGCTGCGTCTGGCTTCAGCGCGTCGCGGCAGTCCGAGACCGATGGCAGCGGCCGGTAGTCGACCGCGACCTGGGCGGCCGCGTCCTCGGCATCGTAGCGCGATCCCGCGACGACGATCGCGATCGGCTCGCCGACATGAACCGTCTCCGTGCCGGCGAGCACTGGGCGGTTGCGGTCCTGCCGGTAGGACGCGGACGGCAGGCCGACGACCATCCGCTCGTTGGCGAGATGCGGGCGGAGATCGTCGAGCGTGAGGACCGCGCGAACCCCCGGACGCGCCAGCGCCGCGGCCTTGTCGATGCCGGCGATCGCGGCGTGCGGATGTGGGCTCCGCACGAAGGCCGCGTGGAGCATGCCGTGAAGCCGGATATCGTCGACGAAGCGCGCGCGCCCCGCGACGAGTGCCGGATCCTCGAGGCGCGGAACACGGACGCCGAAAACCTTGCCGGTCACGTGCGTGCGAACCCGTCGGTCGCCGCCTAGGCGTCGCGCGGGAGCATGCTCTTGAACTTCGCACGGATTCGGTCGTCGAGCTGGCGCGAGGAGCGCGCAACGACCGGGAACGTGTCGCGGCGGTTGAACGGCCGGCAGGCGTCGATCACCACGCGCGCGTTCCGCCGGTCGTCCTCCGAATAGACCATCGGGTCGAGATGGGTCGACCAGCAGCCGCGCAGGATCTCGGCGCCCTCGCGCGGGTCGAAGCGCGTGCACATCGCCCAGATCACGTCGTTCATGTTGGCGGGGTCGATGTCGTCGTCGACAACGACCACCCAGCGGTTGGCGTAGGCGCCCGCGTGACACTGCGAGGCGACGATTCCGGCCTGTTTCGCGTGGCCGCCATAGAGCTGCTTGATCGAGATGGTGAGCCACATTCGGCTGCCACCCGCCTCATGCGCCCACACGCCCTTGACCTCGGGAATGCCGGCCGCCTCGAGCTGGTTCCACACCGCGCCGCAGCGATAGGTGCCACGGTAGAAGGTGTCGTCGTTGGGCGGCACCGCCGGTACCGCGCCGAGGAGGATCGGGTCGTTCCGGAACATCATCGTCTCGACCCGGATGGCGGGCTCGAGCTTCTTGCCGCCGGCATAGTATCCGGTCCACTCGCCGAGCGGCCCCTCGTCGACGAGGTCGTCGGGGTGGATCCAGCCCTCGAACGCGATCTCGGCATGCGCCGGGATGGGAAGCCCGGTGACCGGGCCGTTGACGATCTCGACCGGCTCGCCGAGGAGGCCGCCCGCGAGATCATACTCGTTCTTGCCGTAGGGCATCTCGAGGCCGGCCACCATGAACAACGCGGGATGCATGCCGCAGATGACCGCGACGGGGCATTTCTCCCCGCGCTCCTTGTAGCGCTGCATGATGATGTTGCCGTGCTTGCCCTTCGAGGTCATCACCGAGGCGACGTTCTTGTCGTGCACCTGGACGCGATAGGCGCCGTAGTTGATCCAGCCCGAATCGGGATCCTTCATGATCACCATGCACGCGGTACCGATGAAGTAGCCGCCGTCGTGCTCGTGCCACTTGGGCGTCGGAATGCGCCACAGATCGACGTCCTTGCCCTTGAGCACGTTCTCGAGCACCGAGCCGCCATTGATCACCTTGGGGGCGATCATCGGCGTCTCCTTCATGTATTTCCGCCAATAGTTGACGAGTGTGATCTCCGAGGAATCGACCGGCAGCCCGAGCGTCAGGTTGATCCGCCGCACCGAGGTGAGGAGGTTGGCCAGCACGCGGTGGCCGCGCGGGAATCCCGGGATGTCGTCGAACAGGACGGCGGGATTGCCCATCTTGCGCTGGTGGATGTCGACGATGCCGCCGATCTCGACCTCGCGCTCTGCGCCCTCGACCTTCTGGACCTCGCCGTTCTCCTCGAGAAGGGTGAGCCAGCTCCGCAGATCCTGCTTGGTGTTCTTCATGACCGTGACGACCCTTCCCCTCAGCTCTTCGGCAATACGTGCGACCACTTGGCCTTGATCCGGTCGTCGAGCGCCTTGGACGACCGCGCGACGATCGGGAACGTGTCGCGGCGGTTGAACGGACGGCACGCGTCGATCACGACGCGGGCATTCCGCCGGTCGGTGTCGCCGTCATAGCACATCGGATCGAGATG
Organism: Alphaproteobacteria bacterium; assembly: GCA_016869145.1. Taxonomy (GTDB): domain Bacteria; phylum Pseudomonadota; class Alphaproteobacteria; order MPNO01; family VGEU01; genus VGEU01. The sequence continues at coordinate 24,660 of VGEU01000009.1, forward strand.
GGTAGACCAGCAGCCGCGGATGATCTCCATGCCTTCGCGCGGGTCGAAGCGCGTGCACATGGCCCAGATCACGTCGTTGATGCTGGTCGGATCGATGTCGTCGTCGACGACGACGGTCCAGCGGTTGGCGTAGGCTCCGGCGTGGCATTGCGAGGCGATCAGGCCGGCCTGTTTCGAATGCCCGCCATAGAGCTGCTTGATCGCGACCGTGGTCCACATCCGGCTGCCGCCGGCCTCATGCGTCCAGACGCCCTTGATCTCGGGCACGCCCGCGGCCTCGAGCTGGTTCCAGATCGCGCCGCAGCGATAGGTCCCGAGATAGAAGGTGTTGTCGTTCGGCGGCACCGCCGGGATCGCGCCGACGATGATCGGATCGTTGCGATACATCAGGGTCTCGATCCGAATCGCGGGCTCGGGGCGCTGGCCGCCCGCGTAGTAGCCCGTCCATTCCCCGAGCGGGCCCTCGAGCACCTCGTCGTTGGGGTGGATGTAGCCCTCGAACGCGATCTCGCTGTAGGACGGAACGGGCAGCCCGGTCTTGGGCATCGCGATGACCTCGACCGGCTCGCCGAAGATTCCGCCGGCCGCGTCGTACTCGCTCTTGCCGTACGCGACCTCGAGCCCCGCCAGCATGAAGATCGCGGGGTGCACGCCGGCGACGACCGCGACCGGGCAGGGCTCACCGCGCTCATGGAACTTGCGCATGATCAGGCGGCCGTGCTTGCCGGGCGACATCATCACGGTCGCGACGCGCGGCTCGTGCACCTGGACGCGATAGGCGCCGTAGTTCACCCAGCCGGTGTCGGGGTCCTTCATGATCACGAGGCAGGCCGTGCCGATGAAATAGCCGCCGTCATGCTCGTGCCACTTGGGCGTCGGGAACTTGAGGATGTCGACCTTCGCACCCTCCTCGACGTTCTCGAGCACAGGCCCCCCGTTGACCGTCCGCGGCTTGTGGGTCGGAGCATTCCGCATATAGCTCCGCCACCACTGGATCAGCTCCATCTCGGAGCCGGTCGCCTTGATGCCGAGCGCCTGGTTGATGCGCTGGGTCGAGGTCAGGATGTTGGCGAGCACGCGCTGTCCCTTGGCGAAGCCCGGGACCTCATCGAACATCAGAGCCGGATTGCCCATCTTGCGCATCGAGAGATCGAGGACGCCGCCGATCTCCTCGTCGCGGTCGGCGCCCCGGATATGTGTGACGTCGCGCGACTCCTCGACCTGGGCGAGCCAGAATCGGAGGTCCTGCTTTGACATGTTGGCAATCATCGCACTCTCCCAAGAGGCGCGCGCCGCGCGCCGCCGCAACCGTTCGTCGCGGTCGGTGATAGCGGGAAATCGGCCCGGCGTAAACGTGTCCGCGCGCGAAACCGGCCGGCTGCGAACGCTCAGGGGTCGATGACGACGTTAAGGATCGCGGTGCGGCCGTCGAGCGTCGCCCGGTGCGCGTCGCGGAGCGCCGGGACCAGAGCCGCCGGATCCTCGACCCGCCGGCCCCAGCAGCCGAACGGCTCGCCGAGCGTCGCATAATCGGGCCCGCCGATCGGCGCGCCGTACCAGAGGTCGTGCTGGTGCGCGACGCCGTCGGGGTAGTAGTCCTCGTGGTTGTCGCGCATCGCGCGGTACTGGTTGTTGTTGTAGATGACGATGATGATCGGCAGCCCGGCGCGCTGGGCGTAGCCGAGGCTCTGCGTCACCGGGTTGTAGAGGAACGAGCCGTCGCCGATCAGCGACACGACCGGCCGGTCGCGGAGCGCGAGCTTGACGCCGATGGCGTGGCCGAGCCCCTGGCCGAGCCCGCCGCGCACCTTGAAGAAGCTCTGTGGCCCCTTATTGCGGAGATGCGCCTCGACGACGCCGCGATGGGTCACGGTCTCGTCGACATAGGCCGTGTTCCCGGGGAGCGCCTCGGCGAGCGCCGCGGTGAGCGCGATCGGGTGGATCGGCGTCTTCGTCCGCGCCGCGGCGACCGCCGCGAGCCGGTCGGCGTCGTTCTTGCGATGGGCGGCCGCATGGCGCGCGCGGCGCTCCTCGATCGCGGCCGAGGCCGGCCGCGCGGCGCCGACGGCGGCGGCGAGCGTCTCGATCGTGAACGCGACGTCGCCCTCCAGCACCGTATCGGCGTGGAGGTTCTGGTAGACCATGTGGTGGCGGAACGGGTTGTCGTCGATCAGGACGATGTGCGCATTCGGTGGCCGCCGGCTCGGCGGGTACCACGGCGCGCGGCTCCGGATCACGAGCACGAGGTCGGCGGTCTCGAAGAACGGCTTGAAGCTCGGCCCCTGGTGCAGCTCGTGGTCCTTCGGGAAGTTGGAGAAGATCGACGACGGCGTCTCGACGACCGGAATCGCGAGCGCCTCGGCGAGCGCGAGGAGCGTCGCATAGGCGGCCGGCTGGCGCGCCGCCGCCTCGGTCGTGATCACCGGGTTCTTCGCCGCCAGGAGGTGCTCGGCGACGCGCTCGATCTCGGCGAGCGGCGCGCGGGGTGCGATCGGCGCGGGCGCCAGCGCGAGCGGCGCCGGCTTCTTCCACTCCTGCAGCATCGTCTCGATCGGGACGTTGAGATAGACCGGCCCCATCGGCGTGCGCTGCGACATCTGGCCGGCGCGCACCACGCTCTCGTAGAGCGTGTCGGCGCTCGGTACCTGGCCGGAGAACTTGACATAAGGCTCGACCAGCCGCTGCGGTCCGCCGACGACCGAGAGATTCTGGTACCATTGCTGGCCGGGGTCGAAACCGTCGCGCTCGCCATAGGTGAGCGCCTCGCCCGACATCACGAGCATCGGGATGTTCTGGATGTGCGCGGCATGGATGCCGACCGAGCCCTGGAGAAGGCCGACGCCGGCGTGCAGCATCACCACCTGCATGCGCCCGGTCGCCATCGTGTAGCCGATCGCCATGTCGGCGGCGAGGGTCTCGTGCCAGCAGCTCAGATATTCCGGCCCCGGCGTCTTGTCGACGGTCTGTCGCGCGAGCGCTTCCCACACCGACCCCCATTCCGAGCCGGGGGACGACATGATGTAGTCGACGCCGAGATTGCGGAACGCCTGGAGGATCGCGTCACCGCCATCAAGATAGTTTTTCATCGGTCGTGCACTCCTGCGTGCCGGGCGTGCGTCATTCCGGCTTGATGTCGGCGTCCTTGATGACCTTCGCCCACTTGGCGACCTCGCGTTCGATGACAGCGGCGAAGGCGGCAGGCGTCACGGGTGGCGACAGCTCGAATCCCGTCGTCGTGAGGCGCTGGCGCACGTCGTCCATCGCGAGCACGACCTGGACCTCCTTGGCGAGCCGTTCGACGACCGCGGCGGGAAGTCCGGCCGGTCCGACCAGCGGGAAGAACGTCGTCACCTCGAAGTCGGGATAGCCCTGCTCGGCAAAGGTCGGAACCTTGTTCCACTGCGGCACGCGCGCGCGCCCCGTCGCGCCGAGCGCGCGGAGCTTGCCGGCCTCGAGGTGGGGGCCGGCGATCACATAGCTTCCGAACATCATCGGCACGCGGCCGGCGACCACGTCCTGCGTCATCGGTCCGCCGCCGCGATAGGCGACGTGCACGATGTCGAGGCCGGCGGTGAGCTTGAGGAGCTCCATCGCGAGATGGTGCGGCGTGCCGTTGCCCGGCGTCGCATAGTCGAACTTGCCCGGGTTCGCCTTCACGTGCGCGACGAACTCGGCAAGGGTTGCCGCCGGAAACGACACGTGGACGTTGAGGAGAAGGGTCTGGCCCGCGAGCATCGAGATAGCCGTGAAGTCGCGCACCGGGTCGAAGCCCGCGTCCTTGGAGAGCGCCGGACCGACCGTGTAGCCCGGATGATTGCCGACCATCAGCGTGTAGCCGTCGGCCGGCGCCTTGGCGACGAAATTGGCGGCAAGGTTGCCGCCGCCACCGGGCCTGTTCTCGATCACGACCGGCTGGCCGAGGAGGGACGCGAGCTTATCGCCGACGAGGCGGCCGACCACGTCCGTCGCGCCGCCCGGCGCGAACGGGATCACGAACCGGATCGGCTTCGACGGCCAGGCCTGGGCCGCAGCGCCCGCGCCGTGGCCGATTGCAAGGACGAGAGCCAAGACCGCAAGACCAGCGGCCCGAACGATTCCGCGCGTCATCGCCGCCCTCCCTTGTGGCCGACCCGGATGCTGGAGCCGCGCCGGGCCCGAGTCAACGCAGACCTGCTCAGCCGAAGGTGAAGCGGCTCCCGATGTTCGACGTCACCACCTTGTCCGGCATGCGCTCGCGCGCCGCCGCGATGAAGCTCGGCCCACTGCAATGCATCGGCACGACGACGTCCGGCGCGAGCGCCTCGAGCGCATCGACCGTGTGCTGGATGTAGTCGAGCGGTGCCGGCCCGAGATGGAAGCCGCCGAGCACGGCATGGAGCTTCCGTACATTCGAAACCGCCATCGCGGTCCGGATCGTGTTGATCAGCCCGGCATGACCACAGGACGAGATCACGGCGAGCCCTTTGCCCTGGATCACGTAGCAGGTCGCGTGCTCGTCGGGATGCTGATCCGGCTGCAGCTTGCCGCGACGCTCGGCCTCGGTGAAGTGGTCGTCGTCCTCCTCGCCGACCAAGGTCGAGGGCAGGAGCCGCTCGAAGCTCGTCCGCTCGATATAGCCCGACGAGAACGGCCCCTCGAGCGCATGCGGCGCGTGGCAGCAGTGGGTCGCGACGTGGTGGACGGCAAGCGCGGCACGGTCGAGCGCGCCCCACGACATCGGGCTGCCGCCCCCTTCCTTGCCGCCGATCCATTTTTCGCGGAAGGCATCGTCGGCCCCGACATGGAGCGTGAGATCACCAGGCATGTCGCCGCGGTAGCGTTCGACGAATCCGAGCAGGCCGCCATAGTGGTCGCGGTGGCCGTGCGACAGGATCAAGCCCTTGATCCGCTTGGGATCGATCGCGAGGAGATCGAAGTTGCGGTTGAGCACCTCGGGCGTGTAGCCGAAGTCGAGCAGGTATTCCGCCTTGGTGCCCGCGCGCACCGATTCGAGATGAAGCGACAGCCCCCACTCGCCGGCAAGCGTCGACATCTGCCGGCCGCGGATCTGACGCGTGTGCTCGATCGTGCATGCCGGATGGGCCGCATCCCTGATGAAGCGCTCATAGAAGGAATCGACCACCACCCTGACGGCGAGCCGATCGACGACCGGTGCAGCGAAGGGCTTCAACGTTGCGAGCTCGAGGGTCATGGCGCAACTCCCGGTTTGGGCGCCGGGCGGCACCCCCGAAACCGTACACTTGCGGACGTCGGGCGCAAGCGCTCCGGGAATCGGCGCTATTGACCCGGCATATATTTGCATTTACAAATATTGTGAATGCAATTAACAACCGGGGTTCGCGCCATGGAATTCGGTTATTTCACGCTGAGCGACAACCACTACGCCGGCAACCGCCGGACGGCGAACGAGTTCGTGCTCGAGATCCGCGACCAGGCCCTCCTCGCCGACCAGCTCGGCTATCACTCGGCGTGGATCGGCGAGCACCATTTTGACTCGCTCGGCGTCAACTCGCGCCCCGACCTCGTTTTGTCCTCGATCGCGCCGCTGACACGCAACGTCCGGCTCGCGCCGGCGGTCTCGGTCCTGCCGCTGCATCACCCGGTTCATGTCGCCGAGACCTGGGCGACGCTCGACCTCCTGTCCGGCGGCCGGGTCGACTTCGCCTGCGGACGCGGCTACGACCCGCGCGAGTACGCCCCGTTCGGCGCCGATTTCATGAAGTCGGCCGAGACGATGGAGGAATCGATCGAGGTCATCCTCAAGGCCTGGACCTCGCCCGGGCCGTGGTCGCACCAGGGCCCCATCTGGACGATCCCGGAAATGGAGCTGACGCCGAAACCGGTGCAGCGCCCGATCCCCTTCTACGTCGCCTCGTTCTCGCGCACCTCGATCGCGATGGCGGCCAAGCGCGGGCTCAACATCATCTACGCGCCGTTCGCCGCCGGCATGGTGTTCGGCGGGCTCGACCGCGCGGTCGATGCCTATCGCGAGGCCTGCGTCAAGGCCGGGCACCGACCGGGTCGGCGCATGTGCTCGTATTTCATCTTCCTCGCCGACACGCCCGCGGAGGAGGACTATGGCCGCGTCTCGCAGCTCCGCTATTTCAAGGAGTGCGCGCTCCCCGCGTTCCGCTTCGAAGCCGGCCAGGCGCCGCCGACGATGCAGTACTTCCTCAAGATCTCGGCTATCCTCGAGGACATGAAGAAGGAGGATCTGAGCGACAAGTCGATCCTCCTCGGCTCGCCGCAGCAGATCATCGATACGCTCAAGACGGTCGAGGCGGCCGGTATCGACGAGGTGATCCTCTACTTCAATGTCGGCTGCAAGCCGCACGCGATGGTGAAGGAGCAAATGCATCGTTTCATGGAACAGGTGGCGCCGCACTTCGACGGCTTGCACCGGAAGCGGTTCGGAATGGCCGCCGAATGAAATCGCGCCGCTTCGATCTCGAGCGCTTTCTGCCCTATCTCGTCAACCGCGTCGCGGTCTCGCTCGTCGGCGCTTTCGGACCGATGCTGGCGGCGAGCGATGTCACCCTCCAGGAATGGCGGGTGCTCGCCGCGCTGCGCCAGGGTGGGGCGATGCGCGTCTCCGACATCGCGTCGGTCACCTCGATCGACATCTCGACATTGTCGCGGACCCTCAACGCGATGGAGCGCAAGGGTCTCGTGGTGCGCCATCGCCCGAAAGGCGGCGACGCGCGTGTCGTGATCGTCGAGGCGACCGAGCACGGCGGCGCGGTCACCGAGACGCTCGTGCCGGAAGCGCAGAAGCTCCAGACCACGGCGCTTGCGGGCTTCTCCGCCGAAGAGGAGAGCGCGCTCAAGGCGATGCTCGTCCGCGTGTTCGCGAACGTCGCGGCGCAAGGCAAGCGGAACGGCGGCGATGCCGCGCCGGCGCGAGCGCCGCGATCGCCGCCGACGCTGGCGTCCGACCGCGGCTAGCGGCGAGCGGCGGTCGCCTGCGGCGGCAGGACCGGCGCGAGCGCCGCCGCCTTCGCGGCGAGCGCCTCGGGCCAGACGATGCGGCCGGCATCGATCACCTGCCGGTCACCGATCCAGACCGAATGTGCGGTCATCACGCCGTCGGGGTGGTTCTCGCCGCCGCCCGGCTCCCACCACGGTGTTCCGAATCCGACCGCATTGTTGCCGACCGCGCGAATGTCTTCGATGAACGAAGCGCCGGTGTAGCGCGCCGCGGGATGCAGGCCGTGGCTGAAATGGATGATCGAGCCCATGCCGTTGCGCGCCGCGCGCCGGAGCGCGCGCTCGAACAGGAGCCCGGAGCCACCGCCGCCGCCGATCGCGCGGATCTCGCCCGCGACGTCGACCCTGATCGGGTCGGCGAGGCGTTCGTAGAACTCGTGGAACACGGCATCGACGACGATCCTGCCTTCGACGGTCGCGATGTCGGGCGCGATCGAGCACGTGCCGGGAACGAGATACATGCCGGGCTCGCCCGCCCGCCGCGGCTTGTTGAGCGTCGAGGCGGTCAGCCTGAAGCGGACGTCGCTGCCTCGGCCGTTGGCGATGCGGCAAGTCTCGCCGCGCGCGGCGTCGAACACGGCATCGAAGGCGCGCTGGGCGTCGTGATAGCGGTCGAGATCGGCAAGCCCGTAGAGGCGGATGAACGGATCGAGCCCGGTGTCGCCGAGGAGGAGATAGCGCGTCGTCTTCGCCTGCATCACGCTGTCCTGGAGATGGGAGCCGGCGAGATAGGGAAAGGTGAGATCGATCCACACCGCCGCCGCGCGCGCCGCCGCGGCGAGGGTCGCCGGCACGAACGGATCGGCGAGCGCCCCCTGATAGGGAAGCCGCGGCACGGTGATCAGGCTCGCGATCGCGCCCTTGGCCTGACCGGCGGCGAGGATGGCGGCGGCGACCGCCGGGTCGGTCGCGGTGTCGGCGGTGATCAACAGCTCTTCGCCGGCACCGACCGACATGACATCACCGACGAGATTGTCCGCCGCGGCGGCGAGGGTGGATGCATGGGCCATCGGGTTCCTCCGCTCCGGGCGAGGCTCGGCATCCAGCATACACCGCGGCGCCGCTTCGGGCAGCCGGTGCCGCTTGTGCCGGCCGAGCGGGGTCCATAGACTTCGGTCACTCGCTCGGACGTCGGGATGCCGCCCATGGCCGCCGATCGCAGGACGACACGGATCGCCATCGTCGGCGCCGGCATCGCCGGGCTGACGCTCGCGCTCGCACTGAAGCGGCGCGGCATGGAGGATTTCGTCGTCCTCGAGCAGGCGCATGAGCTCCGCGAGCTCGGCGCCGGCGTCCAGATCGCGGCCAATGCCTCGCGGCTCCTGTTCCGTCTCGGTCTCCAGCCGGTCCTCGATCCGGTGATCGTCCGACCCGACCGGCTCCAGTCGAAGGACAGCCGCACCGGCGCGATCATCCGCGACTTCCCGCTCGGCGAGACGGTGCGCAAGCGCTACGGCTATCCGCACATCCAGATCCACCGCGGCCATCTGCACGAGATCCTCGCCGAGGCGGTCGGGCGCGAGCAAATGCGGCTCGGCGCGCGCGCGGTCGGCATCGCCGAGGAGGCCGACGGCGTCGCGATCCGGACCGAGGCGGGCGAGACCATCCGCGCCGCGGCCGCGGTCGGTGCCGACGGCATCCACTCGGTCGTCCGCGAAGCCCTTTTCGGCCCCGAGGCGCCGGCGTTCTCGGGCCATGTCGCGTTCCGCGGCCTCGTGCCGGCCGACCGGCTCGCCGATCTCGGGCTCCGCCACAACACGACCTCGTATTGGGGGCCAGACCGGCATTTCGTCATCTATTTCGTCGCCGGCGGTCGGCTGGTGAACTGGGTCGGCGTCTGCCCGGCCGCGACCTGGCAGAAGGAATCGTGGTCGGCGCGCGGCGACCGGGCGGAGATCCTCGCCGAGTATGACGGCTGGCACGTCGTCGTCCGCCGCATCATCGAGGCGACGGACGAACCGTTCAAATGGGGCCTGTTCGACCGCGACCCGATGCCGGCCTGGACCAGACGCCGCGTGACGCTTCTCGGCGATGCCGCGCACGCGATGCTTCCCTACATGTCGCAGGGCGCGGCGCAGGGCATCGAGGACGGCTACGTCCTCGCCCATTGCCTGACGCGACCGGGCGCCACGATCGAGGACGCGTTCGGCGACTACGAGGCGATCCGGCGCGGCCGTGCCCACTGGGTGCAGCTCGGCTCGCGCGCCAACGGCAAGATCTACCACCTCGCCTCGCCATGGGCGCGGTTCCGCCGCGATCTGCGGTTCCGGCTCGCCGCCTTCAACCCGCGGAGCCGCGAACGCCGGAAGCTCGAGACGCTCTATGGTTTCGACTGCGACCACGCCATCGCCGCCCACGAGGCCGCGCGCGCCCGGTGATCCCGTCGCTGGCGGCGACGACACGGTCTTGCCGTCGGCCCGACCGAATGAGGCTGTCACGATCGCTGTCCGCGAAGACGCATTCTCGCCGCGATCGACGATGCCGAGACCATCGAGCTCTGCATCGACCTCGCGCGGATTCCGAGCTTTTCCGGAGAGAAGGGTCCGTGCGCCCGCTTCCTCGCAGGCCGGCTCCGCGCGCTCGGCTTCGACGACGTGACGCTCCAGGAGGTCGAGCCGGGACGCCCCAACGTGATCGGCGTCATCAAGGGCGACGGCAGCGGTCCGACATCTGGCGCGCGCTCGATGCGGTGCGCGAGGACGAGGACGTCGCGAGCGCGCTCGGTATCGACGTCGTCTATGTCCGGCTCATCGCCTTCGCCACAGGCGCGATGCTCGCGGGCTTCGCGGGCGGGCTCTACGGCCACTACATGGTGTTCGTCGCGCCCGATCACTTCTCGATCCTGATCTCTGTCTTCGTCGTCCTCTACGTGATCCTAGGCGGGGTCAACAACATGTGGGGGCCGGTGGTCGGCGCGCTCCTGATGACGCTGATCCCCGAGTTCGTGCGCGACCTCGCGGAATGGCGGACGGCGTTCTTCAGCCTCCTCCTCGTCCTTCTCCTCCTCGTGCGGCCCGACGGCCTCCTCACCTTCCGCACCCGCACGGTGCGCAAGCCGTGAACGCCGCCGCGCCGGGCGCGATCGTCGAGGTCAAGGCGCTCACCAAGCGCTTCGGCGGTCTCGTCGCCATCGACAACCTGTCGCTCGAGATCAGGACCGGCGAGATCCTCGGCATCGTCGGCCCCAACGGCGCCGGCAAGACGGCGCTGATCAATGTGCTGACGGGGTTCTATCGCGCGACGACGGGCACGATCCGCTTTACCGGCCGCGATATCACTCGGCTGCCGCGCCACCGCATCAGCCGCCTCGGCATCGCGCGCACCTTCCAGAACATCCGACTGTTCCGCCGCATGTCGGTGCTCGAGAACGTGATGGTCGCCGACAAGCGTCACGCGATCGCCCCGATCAAGGCGCTGTTCCGCCGCGGCCATGCGCAGGCCGACGTCGCGCGTGCGATGGCGCTTCTCGATCTCATGGGTCTCGCCGATCGCGCGGATCATCCGGCGGGAGGGCTCGCCTATGGCGATGCGCGACGGCTCGAGATCGCGCGCGCGCTCGCCGGCGGTCCGCGTCTTCTCTTCCTTGACGAGCCGGCCGCCGGGATGAACGAGGAGGAGACCGAGGAACTCGTCGCCGACGTACGGAAATGCCGCGCGATGGTCGAGGCGATCGTCCTCGTCGAGTACGACATGGCCCTGATTCGCGACCTCTCGGACCGGCTGATCGCAATGGATTTCGGGCGCAAGATGGCCGAGGGCACCACCGAGCAGGTGTTCGCCGACCCGATCTTCATGCGTGCCTATCTCGGGCTCGAGCCGGACGATGGCTGAGACGGTTCTTGAGGCGCGCGAGCTCCATGTCGGCTACGGCCCGATCCGGGCTGTGCGCGGCTGCTCGTTCGTGCTCGGTACCGGCGAGACGGTGGCGATCGTCGGCGCCAACGGCGCCGGCAAGACCACGATCATGCGCGCGCTCTCGAACCTCCTGCCGCGCCAGGGCGGTGCGGTGCGCGTTCTCGGCGAGGATACCGCAGGCGTGCCCGCGCACGCGCTGGTCCGTCGCGGGCTCCTCCACATTCCCGAGGGGCGCGGCATCGTCGGCCGTCTGACCGTGCGTGACAATCTCCGCATCGCCCATGACTCGCGCGCCACCGCGAGCGGCTTCACCGAGGCGCTCGCCGCCGCCTATCGCCGTTTCCCCCGCCTCGAGGCGCGCGCCGGCCAGCGCGCAGGCAGCATGTCGGGCGGCGAGCAGCAGATGCTCGCCCTCGCCAAGGCAATCGTGAACCCGCCGCGGGTCCTCCTGATCGACGAGCCCTCGCTCGGCCTCGCGCCGATGATGGTGCGCGAGGCCTTCGACGTGCTGGCCGATTTCCGGCGCGCCGGCATGGCGATCCTCCTCGTCGAGCAGAACGTACGGAGCGCGCTTGCGCTCGCCGACCGCGCCTATGTGCTGCGCCAGGGCGAGATCGTGTTCGAGGACACCGGTGCCGCCCTGCTCGCGTCCGCCGAGCGGCTCCGCACCCATCTGGTCGCCCGCCCGTCGAGCGGCTAAGCTCGCCACGACAATCGGGGGAGCACCGCCATGGCCGCGAAGCCGCGCATCGCCCATCTCACGGGTGCCAACGCGACGATCCAGAACTCGCCGCCGCTCGTCACGAGCAACAAGGCGCGCGCCCAGTATGGTCTGCCGATCCGCCGCGAGGCGGATGGGAGCGTGCCGCGCTTCGACATCCTCCGCGCGCAGCGGCTCGCCGCACCCGCGGTGGTCTATGTCGAGCAGTTCAGCGCGCACCCGCTCGAGCGCGACGCGGCGGAGCTCTATGCGCCGCCCGACGGCTATCTCGACAAGGACAAGCGCTTCTCCAAGACGCGGACGCAGGCCGACGACAAGCCGGTCTATCGCATCGAGCTCAGGCCCGAGGACGGCCTCTATCCCCTTCCCTACATGGCGCGCCAGGCCGACGGCGGCGCGTGGGAGGACGACTGCGCCTTCCCCGGCGCGCCGGCGGAGAAGGCGCGGCAGGCCTATTACCCTGACGGCTCGCGGCTGTTCGAGGAGATCGACCGCCTCGGCGTCGGCGACAAGGGGACCGGCAACCTGATCGCCTCGCGCGCCGATATCGACTTCTTCCGTGTCCTGCCGTCCGGCGGCTACACCAAGGGCCTGCCGGCGCGCGAACGAACCGACGTCGGCGAGGGCGATATCGCACCCGAGAGGCTCGGCCGCGACTTCTTCCCCTACCGGCCGAACCACCTCGCCGTGTCGCCGCCGCGGCCCGCGCTCGCCAAGATCACCAACGAGGTCCAGGCGATCCTCGCCTCGGGCACCTATCTCGGTGCGATCTGGACGCAGGGCAGCCCGCGCGTCGAGGAGACCGTCTACTGGTTCAATCTCCTCCTCGACACGACGCTGCCGGTCTGCGGCAACGCGGCCCAGCGCACCCACGGCGAGATCTCGAACGATGGCCCGAAGAACATCGTCGATTCGGTCGACTACATCACCTCGCGCGTGTGGGCCGACCGCGCCGGACGCAATCGCGCCGGCATGGTGCTGATCCAGGAGCAGCAGATCTTCGCCGCGCGCGACGTGCAGAAGGGCGATGCACGCCCCGGTGGCTACGTGACGACCGGCGGCCACGGCGGGCTCCTCGGCGCGGTGCGCCACGGCGAGCCCCCGGTCCTCACCTATCTCCCCGGAACGCGTCACAGCTATCTGTCGGAGGTCAACCTCACCCGCCTGCCGGCCTCCGTCACCGGGCTTCGCGGCGCGGCCGTCGCGATCAAGGACCAGCTCGGCCGGCTCACCGCCGGCGCGATCGCGCGGGTCGCGATCGTCAAGGACGGCAACTACACACCCGACGCGCACGACAGCGGCCCCGAGCGCGAGGTCGATATCATCGCCCTCCTCGAGCACAACGCCCGCCACGAGGGGCTCGCCGGCTTCGTCGTCGAGGGCCAGTCGCCCTACGGCTCGATGACCAATGCCGTGCGGCACGCGCTGATGCGCCGGGCGGTCTATTCGGGCATGCCGGTCGCCCGCGTCGGTCGCGGCAACAATGACGGCTTCAGCCCGGGCACGCCCGAGCTCATCGGCGGCGGCAATCTCACCGCGACCAAGGCGCGGCTCCTCCTGATGGCATGCCTGATGAAGTTCGGCGCACTGCCCGCCGCCGCCGATCCCGACCGGCCGAACGCAACCGAGAAGGCCGCCGTCGCGGCGAAGGTCGCCGCATACCAGGCCGTCTTCGATACCCACTGACGGAACCCACTGACGGAACCCACTGACGGAACCCACTGACGGATCGATGATCCTGACCCCGATCGATCGCGAGGCGCTGCCGGCGATCCTCGACGACATTGCGCGCCGGCTCGCCGACGATGCCCTCGCCGCGCGCGCCTTCGCCCGCATCGCCGCAACGCTTGCGGACGCGGAAGACCCCGCCGACACGCCCGAACGGCGGCGCGCGGCGGTGGCGCTCGCCCGCGACTATGGCATCGCGACCAAGGACGAGGCGCCGGATCGCGCCTTCAGCTGGGACGGCATGGTGCTCCGCACCGACAGCGAGCCCTGGGTGGTCCTGCACGAGATCGCGCATTTCCTGGTCGCGCCGGCCGAGCGGCGCGAGCTTCCCGACTTCGGCGTCGGCGCCGGGCCGGAGACCGGACGCAAAGACGAGGCCGACCGCGCCGCCGTCGCCGACGACGAGAGCCGCCAGGAGGACGAGCTCCTGTCCTCGCTCCTCGGCATCCTCCTCGAGGTCGAGCTCGGCCAGCCCGCGATCCTCGCCCTCATCGAGCAGAACTGGCTCGAAGGCTGGCGCCGGCCCGGCGGCCTCGACGCCTTGCGGCAGACGCTCCGCGGGCTCCGCGCCCGCGGGCTCATCGACGACGACGCGCGCCCCGTGCCGCCCGCTCGCCCACGATGACACGAGGCGCGTTAGCGGACAGAATAGCGGCGCACTCGAGCGGAGAGACACATGGCCACGCCCAACGCCTTCAAGATCGTCGAGACCACCATCGCCGAGATCCACGCCGCCTATCGCGCCGGGGTTCTCACCGCGCGCCAGCTCGTGCAGATGTATCTCGACCGCATCGAGGCCTATGACAAGAAAGGCCCGGCGATCAACGCGCTGGTCTCGCTCAACCCGAAGGCGCTCGAGGAGGCCGACCGTCTCGATGCCGCCTGGCGCGCCAAGGGCCCGGTCGGCCCGCTGCACGGCATCCCGCTGATCATGAAGGACCAGGGCGACGTCAAGGAGATGCCGACGACGCTGGGCTCGGTCCTGTTCAAGGGCCACATGCCGGGCCGCGATTCCTTCGTCGTCGCCCGGCTCAAGGAGGCCGGCGCGATCTTCCTCGGCAAGGCGACACTCGGCGAGCTCGGCGCCGGCGACACGCACGGTTCGCTGTTCGGCTCGACGCGGAACGTCTACGACCTCGAGCGCACCGCCGGCGGCTCGTCCGGCGGCTCGGGCGCGGCGGCCTCGGCCAATTTCTGCGCCGTCGCGATCGGCCAGGAAGGCTTCGCCTCGATCCGCCGCCCGGCGATCTGGAACGGCGTCGTCGGCATGCGCCCGACCGCGGGCCTCGTCAGCCGCGGCGGCGTCTTCGCCGGGTGGCCGTCGATCAACGGCTCGCTCGGTCCGATGGCGCGGACGGTGACCGACCTCGCTTTGGTGCTCGACAGTATGGTCGGCTACGACCCGACCGACCCGATCACCGCCCGCGGCGTCGGCCATGCGCCCAAGAGCTACGCCGCGCTCCTCGACAAGGGCGCGCTCAAAGGCGCACGGATCGGCATCCTGCGCGAGCCGATCGGCTTCGATACCGAGCCCGGCTCGCAGGACTTCCACCGCGTGACCGAGGTCTTCGACAAGGCGGTCGCCGACATCCGCGCCGCCGGCGCCGAGATCGTCGATCCGGTGGTCATACCCGACCTCAATCGCCTCCTCGCACTCCGCGCCGGATCGAACGAGGACGAGGACGATTCGTTCCGCGAATACGTCAAGGGAAGCGCCAATCCGCCGTTCGCGACGCGGCGCGAGGCGATGGCCTCTCCGCTCTTCCAGCAAGTGCTCCGCAGCAACCGGGCGCGCTGGGAGAAGAACCACACGCCCGAGGCGCATCACGGCTATCTCAAGGCGCGCGAGCTCCTGATGACGCTGTTCCTCAAGGTCATGGCCGACTACCGGCTCGACGCCATCGTGCACAAGGCGGTCGAGCACACCGCGACCCTGATCAAGGACGGCGTCAACCCGCCCTTCGTCGACCAGAAGGGCGTGCCGCACCTCAACACGTTCCTGGTCTTCGTGCCGTCGATCGTGGTGCCGGCCGGCTTCACGAAGGACAACCGGGCGGCCGGGATCACGTTCCTCGGCCGGCCCTATGACGACGCCAACATGATCCGCTTCGCCTATGCCTATGAGCAGGCGACGCGGCACCGCCGCGCGCCGACGGCGACGCCGTGATCAGCCACGGCGGTTGATCGCCGCGACGGCGGATCGCGACGCGCGTTCCGCAAGGGATGGGCCGGCGTCGATTTGGTGCTATCTATCGGCCCCGTTCACACCATCCCGGGAGCCGAGCCATGGCCACGATGCGAAAGATCGTCAGCCCACATGTACGCGAGCCGAAGCCGCAGACCTGGTCGAACTGCAAGGTCGTCGGCGACCAGGTGTTCATCTCGGGCATGACCGCGCACGATCTCTCGGGCGGGCTCCAGAGCGGCCCCTCGATGTACGAACAGGCGAAGCAGACCTTCGTCAAGATCAAGCATCTGGTCGAGGCGGCCGGCGGCCAGATGGACGACATCGTCAAGGTCAACGTCTTCGTCACCAACATCAAGGAGCGCGAGGAGGTCTGGCGCGCCCGCGCCGAGTTCTTCACCGGCGACTTCCCGTGCTCGACCTTGGTCGAGGTCAGCGCGCTGGCGACGCCTGCGCTCAAGGTCGAGATCGAGGCCGTCGGTTTCATCGGCTCGAGCCGCGCGTGACGGGCGAGATCGGCCGCGCGCGCCCGCGCCCGGAGGCGTACCGCTTCGTCGAGGGGCGCGGCCGCTATACCGACGACCTCGCGTTTCCCGGGCTCCTCCACCTCGCCTTCGCGCGGAGCCCGTTCGCGCGCGCGCGGATCGGCGCGATCGACGCGGCCGCGACGCGGCGCGTGCCGGGCGTGGTCGCGGTCGTGACGGGTCGCGCACTCATTCCCGGTCGATCAGACCTGCAGCTTCGAGCGGCGGATGGAGGATCTCGACCGGCTCGGCATCGACAGCCAGCTTCTGTTCCCGAACCATTCCGGCATCTACAACGAGATCGCCGATCCCGGCGCCGCGCGCGCGCTCGTCCAGAACCATAACGACGGCATGGCCGACGTCGAGCGGCGGTCCAACGGCCGGCTGCTCTCGACCTTCTGCCTCACGATGCAGCATCCCGACATCGCGATCGAGGAGCTGCAACGCTGCGTCCGCGGGCACGGCATGCGCTGCGCGGTGGTCTGCCCGAATGTCGACGGCGGCACGATCGACGACCTGCCGTTGTGGGATTTCTTCGCCGAGGCCGAGCGGCTCGGTGTCGTTCTCGCCTTCCACGGCGATTCCGATTCGAAGCTCGTCGGCCACGAGCGGTTCGACCGTTGGCGGCTGTTCAACTGCCTCGGCTTCCCGTTCGACTACATGACCGCGATCGTTTGCATGATCTACTCGGGTCTTCTCGACCGGTTCCCGAAGCTCAAGCTGATGTTCGCCGAGGCAGGCGTGAGCTTCCTGCCATTTCTCGAGGACCGGCTCGACGACACGACCGAGACGTTCCACTCGCCGCTCGCCCACGAAAATTTCGACATCCGCCGCCGGCCGGCGAACAAGCGTCCACCGACGGAGTATTTCCACATGTTCCACCATGCGGTCGGCCTCGATGAATCCCTCCTCGAGCTCGTAATCAACAAATACGGCACCGACAAGTTCCTGGTCGGCACCGACTACCCGCATCCCGATGCGCACATGAACGTCGCCAAGACGGTGGAGAAGCTGACCTCGATCTCGCAGGAGGCCTACGAGGCGATCACCTGGAAGAATGCCGAGCGGCTGTTCGGCCTCACCGACCGCAACAAGCGGAAATCATCGACCGCCAAGGTCGCCGCCGAGTAGCATCCGAGCGCGCGACCGCTGGGCCGCGCGCCCCGTCACGCCGAGGGCCCGTCACGTCGGAGGAAGGACCGCGATCCATGGCCACGTCGATACCGCGCAACTGGGAAGCCGAGCTCAGCGATTTCAACGACCGGATGGTGCGCCACCATCTGACGCCGACCTGGGCTTACTACTCGGAGCTCGTCGCCAAGGAGCCGCCGATCGCCTATCGGCCCTATCTCTGGAAGTCGGAGCTCCTGTGGAAGGTCGTCCACAAGTCGGGCGAGCTCGTCGATCTCGAGCGCGGCGGCGAGCGGCGCTCATTCGAGGTGGTCAACCCAGACCTTCGGCATCTGCACGGCACGACGCATACGATCGGCGCGGCGCTCCAGCTCGTCCAGCCCGGCGAGCTCGCGCCGCCGCACCGCCATCTCGCCAACGCGATCCGCTTCATCGTCAAGGGGCGCGGGTCCTACACCGCGGTCCAGGGCGAGCGGCTCTACATGGAGGAGCGCGACCTGATCCTGACCCCGACCTGGACCTGGCACGAGCACGGCAACGAGACCAACGAGCCGATCGTCTGGGTTGATGCCCTCGACTATCCGTTCAACAAGCTCATGCAGCTCAGCTTCTTCCAGCCCGGCGGCCCGACCGCCGCGCCCGAGCCGCGGCCGGTCAACTACACGACCAACCGCGTCGGCCTCGCGCGGCCGACCTGGCTCAAATACCCCGAGGAGATCCCGAACGTCACCTATCGCTGGACCGACACGTGGAAGATGATGGACGCCCTCCGCAAGGAGGAAGGGAGCGCCTTCGACGGGATCCTGTTCGAGTATGTGAACCCGTTCACCGCCGGCTCGGTGCTCCCGACCATGGCGTGCTATGCGCAGCTCCTCCGCCCCGGCGAGCACACGAAGGCGCGTCGCGTGACGACGAGCGCGGTCCGCTACGTGCTCGAGGGCGAGGGCTCGACGATCGTCAACGGCACGCGGTTCGATTGGGCGCCGGGCGATTTCTTCATGGTTCCGCCCTGGGCCTGGACCGAGCACGTCAACGGCAGCGCGAAGGACGCAGTCTTCTTCGTGATGACCGACAAGCCGATCATCGACACCTTCAAGTTCTGGCGCGAGGAGGCCTATACCCAGAACGGCGGCCACCAGGCGGTGACCGACCTCTTCGTGCCGCTCCAATGGGCGTGAACGCGGCAACCCGGAGAGGAAAAGAACCTTGGACAAGGACTACATCAATCCGCCGGGTGCGCTGAACTCGCTGCCGCGCGGCTACAGCCACGCGATCAAGGTGCGCAACCCGGGCTAGATGATCTTCATCGCCGGCCAGGGCGCGATCGATTCCAATCTCAAGCTGATCGGCGGCAACGACATCGAGGCGCAGACGCGGGCGACGTTCCAAAACATCAAGGAGAAGCTCACCCTCGCCGGCGCGAGCTTCACAGACGTGGTCAAGATGGTCGTCTACTGCTCCGACATCGACACGCAGCAGTGGCCGATCCGCAACGTCCGCGCCGAGTTCATCGACGTCGACCACCCGCCGGTCTCGACCATGATCGAGGTATCGAAGTTCGCCGTCGCCGGCATGATGATCGAGATCGACGTGATCGCGGTCGCGCCGTAGCACCCATCATCGCCGCCCACGACGGGCGGCGCCGATGAAGAGCATCCGCGGGTCGGTCGCGTGGGTGTTCGTCCGGGTGGTCGCGCGCGGCGCGCTCATGCCGGCGCGGTCACGGCGGCGCTCGGCCATGACCCGATCCGCGAAAACGCGACTGAATCCGGTTCCTCTGCGGAGAGATCGAGCCGCGCGGCCTCATTCGGCCGGCATGAACCGTCGCCGCCCGAAGCGGAGCCACAACGTGAGACCGAGCGCGGCGGCGATGACCGGGATCACGCCCAGATTGACGAACCACCAGCCGAGACCGGCCTGGAGCATTCCTGATGCCAGCACCGCGAGCGTCACGCTCGACCAGATCAAGAGGTCGTTGAACCCCTGCACCTTGGCGCCTTCCGACGGGGTATGGGTCTGGGTCAGCAGCGTCGTGCCGCCGATGAACAGGAAGTTCCAGCCGATGCCGAGGAGCGTCATGCCGACCAGGAAATGACCGAGCTCGACACCCATGAAATTGACGACGATGTTGGCGACCAGGAGCGCGGCGCCGGCCAACATGACGTCGAGCATACCGAAGCGCTTGATCAGGTGGCCAGTGAAGAAGGACGGCCCGAACATGCCAAGCATGTGGAAGATCATCATCGTCGCCGTGTCGGCGAAGGTGAGCCCGCATTCGATCATGGCGAGAGGCGCCACCGTCATCAGAAGCATCATGGTGGCATAGGCGGCCGTCGCCGCGAGTGCGGCCACTAGGAATTCCGGCTGCCGCGCGATCACGCGGAGCGGCCGCCCAGCCTCTTGGCGCTCGGCCGTGGTCAGGCGCGGCAAATGCACGAACAGGAGGATCGCGATCACCAGGAAATACATGAGCGCGAAGCTCACATAGGCGCCGGCATAGAGAACCGGCGTGAACAACTCGTTGGTGAGGCGCGCGAGATAGGGGCCCGTCACCGCGGCGACCACGCCGCCCGCCAGCACGAGCGAGATCGCGCGCGATCGGTACTCGGGGCCCGCGATTTCGGACGCGGCAAAGCGGAGGAACTGGGCGAAGGCGTTGAAGCTCCCGATCATCGCCGAGCCGATACAGAACAGCACGAACGACCGTTCGAAGATGGCGTAGGCGCAGACCAGCGCCCCGGCACCCGCGACCGTGGCGCCGACGACGAAGCCGAGCTTCCGGCCGAAACGGCGCATGAAGAACGCGGCCGGCAATGTCGTCAGCATTGCGGCGCCGAAGAAGAGAGCGACCGGGAGCGTCGACAGAGACTTGTCGACCGCGAGCGTGTTGCCGGCCAGCGCGACCACGATGAATTTCGCGCCGATCGTGGTCATGTAGAGGGCCTGGGCAACCGCGAGGAGAAAGATATCGCGGCGGCTACGCTCTGCGAACATCGGCGGAGGGTATGCGATCGTCGCCGCCGCCGCCAGCCTTGGTTGCGGCCCCGGCGCGGGCGGGCGACGGCCATTGTCGGCGCCGCCTCGCGGTTGCTAGCATCGGTCGACCCGGACCAGGGCGTCCGTCCGCGTTGGAGACATCGATGCTGTCGACCGAAGACAACGATCTGGTGACACGGGTCGGCCCCGGAACGCCGCTCGGCGCGTTGATGCGGCGCTATTGGATCCCGGTCGTGGTCGCGTCCGAGATCGCCGAGCGCGACGGCCCGCCGATCCGCGTGCGGCTCCTCGGCGAGCGCCTGGTCGCGTTTCGCAACAGCGAGGGGCGTGTCGGACTGCTCGGCGAGTTCTGTCCGCATCGGAGGGTGTCTCTGTTCCTCGGCCGCAACGAGGAATGCGGGCTCCGTTGCGTCTATCACGGCTGGAAGTTCGACCTCGCTGGCCGCTGCGTCGACATGCCGACGGAACCGCCGGGAAGCGAGTTCAAGAACCGTATCCGCCAGGTCGCCTATCCGACCGCCGAGCTCGGTGGCGTCGTCTGGGCCTATATGGGAGAGGGCGATCCGCCGCCGCCGCCGCGTTTCGAGTGGACGCGGCTTCGCGACGATCAGCGCGTCGTCACGCGGACCTGGCAGGAGTGCAACTGGCTGCAGGCGCTCGAGGGCGGCATCGACAGCATGCACGCCTCCGCTCTTCACACCAAGCTAACGCCAGGGTCGCCGCGCGCCGGTCTGAGCGGTCTCTGGACCGTGCCGGTGCCGTTGCGCGACGAGGTCGAGGTGACCGACTACGGCCACGCCTACGCCTCGATCCGCCCGATGGACGGCGGCCGGCGCTGGGTCAAGGTCTATCACTACGTGATGCCGTTCTACACGCTGTTCCCGTTCGAGCTCGGTGGCGACGGCACGACGCTGCAACCGATCATCAACGGCCACATCTTCGTGCCGATGGACGACGAGAACACGATGGTCTTCAACTGGATCGGCCGCTACGGCAACGACGCACTCGGCGAGACGGAGCGGGCGGCACTCGAGTGGAGCCGCGGCCGCGGCCCGGGTGAGATCGATCCCGACCACCGCAAGCTGCGCAACCGCGATCGGCACTGGCTGATCGACCGCACGGTGCAGAAGACCGAGACCTATAGCGGCATCGACGGCATCAACAACCAGGACCACGCGGTGCAGGAGAGCATGGGCGCGATCGTCGACCGCAGCCTCGAGCATCTCGGCACCACCGATGCCGCCGTCATCGCGACACGGCGCATCCTCCTCACCCATCTCAAGACCGCGCGGCGCGACGACGCGCCGCCAGGCGTGGCACCGACCTACTACAACATCCGCGCGATCGAACGCATCGTCAGCGACGGCGGGCGCTGGCAGGACACGCTGCGCGCGCTCTACGACCCGCGCGACACACCGCAACGCTGACGGCCGCGACCGCCGCGCCAGGGAGGCAGCGATGAAGATCGGAATCCTCGGAAGCGGCAACATGGGCCGTGCGCTCGGCGCCGCCTGGGCCGGGTGCGGGCACGCGATCTTCTTCGGCGGTCGGACGGAAGCAAGCGCGATCTCGGTCGCGGAGCGCGTCGGCCGACGGAGCGTGGGCGGCTCGCTCGCCCGCGCCGCCGCGTTCGGCGAGGTCCTCGTGCACACCGCGCGCGATGCGATGCCCTCGGCCATGGTCGAGGACGCCCGCGCACTCGCGGGCAAGGTGCTGATCGATCTCAACAACAAGCCCGTGCCGCCGGGCTATGCGTTCGAGCCGGTCCTCGAATCCTATGCCGAGCGCTATGCGGTGGATGTCCCCGGGCTCCGCGTGGTGAAGGCCTTCAACACGCTCCCGGTCCAGGTCTTCGGCTACGCGCCCGACATTCTCCGACGGCACGCCGTGACGGTCTTCGCGGCCGCCGACGATGCCGACGCGAAATCGATCGTGATGCGGCTCGCGACCGAGATCGGCCTCGCGCCGGTCGATGCCGGACCGCTGCGGAACGCACGCGTGCTCGAGGGGTTCGGCGACATGCTCCGCTATCTGATCAACGTCGCGAAGCTCGGCGCCGCGACAACACTCTCGGCACGTGTCCTGCCGCCGCCCGGCGAAGCCTAGCCGGCAACACCCTATCGAGGCGCCACCTCTAGGCCGCTGCCGAGATCATCCGGCGCGTCTTCAGGAAGAACTTCAGGAAGAACATCATGCACACGAGCCGGGTGAGAAACCGGCCCGAGCGGGTCTCGGGCGGCACGCCGACCGCCTTGAACACCATGCCGGCGCCGCGTTCAACGTGCCACGGCCGGTAGTAGCG
Organism: Alphaproteobacteria bacterium; assembly: GCA_016869145.1. Classification (GTDB taxonomy): domain Bacteria; phylum Pseudomonadota; class Alphaproteobacteria; order MPNO01; family VGEU01; genus VGEU01. The sequence goes on from VGEU01000009.1 coordinate 47,090, forward strand.
GAGCGCGACCCGGCGATAGGCGTCGAAATTGGCCGCGCGGTCATACTGACCGCCGTCACCATTGGCCGCGAAATAGGCCGAGGCGAGCTCGTCGTCCTCGGTCTCCGCGATCCGCGAGAAGGCGACCCGGACCCGCGCCCACATGCCGAGATGCTCGGAATCGAGATAGCGGCGCATGTGATTGTAGAACAGCCAGTAATGCGCGATCTCGTCGTGGGCGATGTTGCGGCAGATCGCCTTGAGGACCGGCTCGCGCGTCGCGTCGGCGAGCGCGGTGTAATAAGAGCTCGTGCCGGTCTCCACCATGCACCGGGCGATCATCTCGCCGGTGCGCGAGCCGCGGACCGATTCGGATGCGCCGAGCGGCAGCTTGTAGCGGGTGGTGAATGCCCGGAACGCGCGGTCGAAGTCGAATGCGGGATCGGCGAGCGTCGCCCATCGCCCGAGGGCGAGACCGTGCTGGACCTCCTCGCGCGACCAGCCCTCGACCGCCTTCCGGACCTTGGGGTCATCGGCGAACACGTCTTCGAGATATCGCCGATAATCGTCGGCATTGTATTCGACCAGACACGCCGCCTTGATCAGCGGCACGATGTCGGGATCGACACGCGTGCGGTCGAAGCGCTCCCAAGGAATGTCGTCGAGCGTCCACCCCGTCATTTCGACACCCCACGTCTTCTTGGCTTCTTGGCCTTATTCGCCATAAATGTAGGCGGGTGTTCGATTTAGGCAAGGGCAAAGTCGATGAGCCGGCGCCGCCCGGATGATCCATCGGGGCGGATGTCGCGGCGCGAGTGGGCGCGAGAGGCTTCGTTGATGCGCGGCGCGGGATGGCCGCCGCCGCCTTCCGGTCAGTGGCCGCTCGTGCCTTCGACCGCCTTGAGGAGGAGCTCGGCCCCGGCGAGACGCTGCTTGGCGGCGCGGATGTCTTCTTCCCGCACCGCGGCATCGACCGCCTCCTTCGCCGCGCGCACACGCGCCTCGGCGGCGGCCCGGTCGATGCCGGCGAGCGAGATCGCCTCGTCGGCGAGAACGGTGCAGCGATCGGGCATCACCTCGGCGAAGCCGCCGGCGACGAAGATGCGTTCGTCGATCTTGCCGTCGCGATAGATGCCGATGATGCCGGGACGCACGGTCGAGATCATCGGGGCATGGCCGGGCAGCACGCCGAAATCGCCCTCGGCGCCGGGAACGACGATCATCTCCGCCGGCTTCGACACGAGGAGCCGCTCCGGCGAGACGAGCTCGAACTGGACCGTATTGGCCATCGCCCCCTCGCCGATCAGGCGGCTTCCGCCGCCATGCGCTTGGCCTTGGCGACCGCATCCTCGATGGTGCCGACCATGTAGAACGCGGCCTCGGGCAGATCGTCGTAGGCGCCGTCGACGAGGCCCTTGAAGCCGCGGATCGTGTCCTCGAGGCTGACGAGGACGCCCGGGAAGCCGGTGAACACCTCGGCGACGTGGAACGGCTGCGACAGAAAGCGCTGGATCTTCCGTGCCCGCGCCACGACGATCTTGTCCTCCTCGGAGAGCTCTTCCATGCCGAGGATCGCGATGATGTCCTGGAGCGACTTGTAGGTCTGCAGCACCGACTGCACGCGGCGGGCGACGTTGTAATGCTCCTGGCCGACGATGCGCGGGTCGAGCATGCGCGAGGTCGAATCGAGCGGATCGACCGCCGGATAGATGCCGAGCTCGGCGATCTGGCGCGACAGCACCGTCGTCGCATCGAGATGCGAGAACGACGTCGCCGGCGCCGGATCGGTCAGGTCGTCGGCGGGCACGTAGATCGCCTGCACCGAGGTGATCGAGCCCTTGGTCGTCGAGGTGATGCGCTCCTGTAGCGCGCCCATGTCGGTCGCCAGCGTCGGCTGGTAGCCGACCGCGGACGGGATGCGGCCGAGCAGCGCCGAGACCTCCGAGCCCGCCTGGGTGAAGCGGAAGATGTTGTCGATGAACAGAAGGACGTCCTGTCCTTCCTCGTCGCGGAAATATTCGGCCAGCGTGAGGCCGGTCAGCCCGACGCGCGCGCGCGCGCCCGGCGGCTCGTTCATCTGACCATAGACGAGCGCCGCCTTGGATTCACCGTCGAGCTTGATGACGCCCGAATCGATCATCTCGTGATAGAGGTCGTTGCCCTCGCGCGTGCGCTCGCCGACGCCCGCGAACACCGAGTAGCCGCCGTGGCCCTTCGCGACGTTATTGATCAGCTCCATGATCAGCACGGTCTTGCCGACGCCGGCGCCGCCGAACAGGCCGATCTTGCCGCCGCGCGCATAGGGCGCGAGGAGATCGACGACCTTGATGCCGGTCGAGAGGATCTTCGATTCCGTCGACTGGTCGGTGAAGGTCGGGGCGGCGCGATGGATCGGGAGCGTCATCTTGACGTCGACCGGGCCGCGCTCGTCGACCGGATCGCCGACGACATTGAGGATGCGCCCCAGCGTCTCGCGACCCACCGGTACGCGGATCGGTCCGCCGGTGTCGGTCACGTCCTGGCCACGAACGAGGCCTTCGGTCGAGTCCATCGCGATCGTGCGCACCGTGTTCTCGCCGAGGTGCTGGGCGACCTCAAGCACGAGCCGCGAGCCCTGGTTGGTGCAGTGGAGCGCGTTCAGGATCGCCGGCAGATGGCCGTCGAACTGGACGTCGACGACGGCGCCGAGGACCTGAGTGATCTTGCCGGTAATGTTGGTTGCCGTGGCCATGCGGACTTCCTCGCTGCAGTGCCCGGGCGCGCGCGGTCAGACCGCGTCGGCGCCCGAGATGATCTCGATCAGTTCCTTGGTGATGACCGCCTGCCGCGTCCGGTTGTACTGGAGCGTCAGCCGGTCGATCATGTCGCCCGCGTTGCGGGTGGCATTGTCCATCGCGGTCATCCGCGCGCCCTGCTCGCTCGCGTTGTTCTCGAGGAGGGCGCGGAAGATCTGGACGGCGAGGTTGCGCGGCAGGAGCGCCGACAGGATCTCGCCCTCGTCGGGCTCGTACTCGTAGACCGCGCGCGCGCCACCGGCCGCCGCTTCACCCGCCTCGGCCGGCACGGCGAAGGGGATGAGCTGCTGGCGTGTCACCGTCTGCTTGATGGCCGACGTGAAGCGGTTATAGATGATCGTGCACACGTCGAACTCGCCCGCCTCGAACATTGCGTTCACGCGGTCGGCGATCTTCTGGGCATCGTCGTAGCTGAGCCGGCGCCGACCGACGTCCTCGAACGTCTCGACGATGTTCGAGCGATAGTCGCGGGTCAGCTGGGTGCGTGCCTTGCGGCCGACACAGAGGATCTTGACCGTCTTGCCGTCGCGCTGGAGCGACCGGATCATCAGACGCGCATCGCGCACGATCGAGGAATTGAACGCGCCGCAGAGGCCGCGGTCCGATGTCGCGACGACGAGGAGCTGCACTTGGTCCTTGCCGGTTCCGGCGAGGAGCCGCGGCGCGCCGGCCGACTTGGCGAGCGAGGCGGCGAGCGAGCCGAGCATGCGCTCCATCCGCTCCGCATAGGGCCGCGCGGCCTCGGCCTGCTCTTGCGCGCGGCGGAGCTTCGCCGCGGCGACCATCTTCATCGCCGAGGTGATCTTCTGCGTCGACTTGACGCTTCGGATCCGGTTGCGGAACGCCTTGAGGCTGGGCATCGCGGGCTACGGTCGCTCGGCTCAACCCGCGACGAACGACTTCGAGAATCCGTCCAGCGCCGACTTGAGACGGCCGCGGATGTCGTCGGTCAGCTCGCGCTTGGTGCGGATGTCGTCGAGGATGGCCTTGTGCTTCGAGCGCACCTCGCTGAGGAGCCCCTGCTCGAATCGGGTTACGGCCGAGATCGGGAGCGTGTCGAGATAGCCGTTGACGCCGGCATAGATGACGACAACCTGCTCCTCGACGGGCATCGGCGAATATTGCGGCTGCTTGAGAAGCTCGGTCAGCCGCGAGCCGCGGTTGAGGAGCCGCTGCGTCGCCGGGTCGAGGTCGGAGGCGAACTGCGCGAACGCCGCCATCTCGCGATACTGCGCGAGCTCGAGCTTGATCGAGCCGGCAACCTGCTTCATCGCCTTGATCTGCGCCGCCGAGCCGACGCGGCTCACCGAGATGCCGACATTCACCGCCGGGCGGATGCCGGAGTAGAAGAGCTCGGTTTCGAGAAAGATCTGACCGTCGGTGATCGAGATGACATTGGTCGGGATATAGGCCGACACGTCGCCGGCCTGGGTCTCGATCACGGGAAGTGCGGTGAGCGAGCCCGAGCCGTTGCGGTCGCTCATCTTCGCCGCGCGCTCGAGGAGCCGCGAGTGGAGATAGAACACGTCGCCCGGATAGGCCTCGCGTCCCGGCGGCCGGCGGAGGAGGAGCGACATCTGGCGGTACGCGACGGCCTGCTTCGACAGATCGTCATAGATGATCAGCGCGTGCATGCCGTTGTCGCGGAAGAACTCGCCCATCGTGCAGCCGGTGTAGGGGGCGAGGAACTGGAGCGGCGCCGGGTCGGACGCCGTCGCGGCGACGACGATCGAATACTCGAGCGCGCCGTTGTCCTGCAACGACTTCACGATCTGCGCCACGCTCGAGCGCTTCTGGCCGACCGCGACATAGATGCAGTAGAGCTTCGCCTTCTCGTCGGTGCCGGAATTCGGCCCCTTCTGGTTGATGATGGTATCGATCGCGACCGCGGTCTTGCCGGTCTGGCGGTCGCCGATGATGAGTTCGCGCTGGCCGCGACCGATCGGAATCAGACTGTCGATCGCTTTGAGGCCGGTCTGCATCGGCTCGTGCACCGACTTGCGCGGGATGATGCCGGGCGCCTTGACCTCGACGCGGCGGCGCTGGGCGTCCTGGATCGGCCCCTTGCCGTCGATCGGGTTGCCGAGGCCGTCGACCACGCGACCGAGGAGGCCGCGGCCGACCGGCACGTCGACGATGGCGCCGGTGCGGCGAACGGTGTCTCCTTCCTTGATCGTGCGGTCGTCACCGAAAATGACGACGCCGACATTGTCGGACTCGAGGTTGAGCGCCATGCCGCGAATGCCGCCGTCGAACTCGACCATCTCGCCGGCCTGAACCTTGTCGAGCCCGTGGATGCGCGCGATGCCGTCGCCGACCGACAGGACCTGGCCGACCTCGGCCACTTCGGCCTCGGTGCCGAAATTGGCGATCTGGCTCTTGAGGATTGCGGAGATTTCCGCGGCGCGGATGTCCATCACGCGGCCCCTTTCATGGCGAGTTGCAGACGTTGCAGCTTGGTACGGAGCGAGGAATCGACCATGCGCGAGCCGACGCGCACGACGAGACCTCCGAGTATCTCCGGATCGACGCGGACCTCGAGTGAGACCTTGGCGCCGAGCGAGGCGGCGAGCGACTGACGGATCGCATCGCGCTGCGCTTCCGACAAGGGCATCGCCGATACGACCTCGGCCGTCACCTCGCCGCGGCGGCTCGCGAGGAGCGCCTTGTAGGCCTGGATCATCGACGGCAACGCGAACAACCGGCGGTTCTTGGCGACGACGCCGACGAAGCGGCGGGTCAACGCCGCCATGCCGGCGGCGGCCATCACCGCCTCCATCGCCCTGCCCTGGTCGTCGCGGCCGATCACCGGGCTCCGGATCAGGCGCGCGAGGTCCGACGACTCGGCGATCATGGCCGCCAGGCGACCGAGATCGTCGGCGATGGTGTCGAGCGCGCGTTCCTGCCCGGCGAGCTCGAACAACGCGGTCGCGTAGCGGCCGGCGAGACTGGAAACGCCGATCGGCTCGGACGACACCTGGCTGAATCCTCAGAGACCGGTTTCGGGATCTATAAGTACTTGAAGCGTCGAGGTTTTTTAGCCACGGGTCCGAACTGGTTGTGGCCCCTCTGGGCCGTGGGGCACGGTTACCTAGCACACTCGTCCGGCGCTGGCAATCGGACAGCCGCGCGCAACCCCGAGCCCCCATGCGACCGCCGACAGGCACGCTCGGGTCATATTGTTCAAACAAGAATGTTCTGCTATGAATGAATGATCGTTTTGCGCAGGGATCCCGCGATGCCGACCCGACCCGACACACCCGCCACAGAGGCGCCCTTCATCACCCGCGACCGCTACGAGGCCTTCATCGCGATCGCCCGCGACCGCATCACGACGCGCCAGTTCGACCCGGCCTATCACGTGCCGCGCGCACACTACGAGATGATCCTCGAGGCCGCGCGCCACGCGCCGTCGGGGGCCAACGCGCAACCGTGGTTCTACGTCGTCGTGCCCGAGGCCGAGACCAAGCAGAAGATCGCCGACTATTTCGTCGAGGAGCAGCGCGCCCGCGCCAAGCTCAAGATGAAATTCCCGACGCCCGACTATCGCGGCCTCGCCACCGCACCCGGTGTGATCGTCGTCGGCACCGATTTCCGCTGGACGCGCGCGTTCCCGGTGCTCGGCGACGGCTCGGACCTCGACCGCATGTATCAGCAGAACGCCGAACGCATTCTCCTCCAGAGCGTCGCGGCGTCGACCATGTCGGCGCATCTCGCCGCCGCCGCGCTCGGCTACAACGTGTGGTGGATCACGGCGATTGGCCAGGAGATGGCGCAGAAGGCCATGAAGCCGCTCCTCGGCATTCCCGACGAGCTCTCGGTCATCGATATCATGTGCTTCGGACCGCCGTCGGCAAAGGGCACGTATAAGCGCTGGAAGAAGTCGCTGCCTGAGATCATGAACTGGGGCCGCTTCGACCCGGCCAACCACAGGACCGCGGACGAGATCGAGACCTGGATCCGCGACCAGCGCCACCGTGTGCTCTATCGCGACGCGACGCAGATCGACTGACGATGGACGCCGTGCCCGAGCCGGCCCACTACCGGCTCGACGACCAGATCGGCCACCTCCTCCGCCGCGTCTACCAGCGCGCCGCGGCCAATCTCGCGAGCCGGCTCGAGCCACATGGCCTGACACCGGTTCAGTATGCCGTGCTGGCGCGCCTCGCCGAGACCGGACCGATGTCGCAGAACCGCCTCGGCCGGCTGGTCGAGATGGAGCAGTCCAATATCCACGGCGTCGCGCTCCGCCTCGCCCGCCGCGGCTTGATCCGCCGGAGCCGCGATCCCGACGACCGCCGCCTCACGCTCCTCGTGCTGACGGCCGAGGGCCGTCGGCTCGTCGATGCGCTGATCCCGATCTCGACCGCCGCGAGCGCGGCGACGCTCGCCATCCTCGCGCCCGATGAGCGCGCGGCGCTGATCGGTCTCCTCCGCCGCCTCCTCTGACGCCAACTCAGGGCGCGTGCGCCGCGGCGAGCCGGACATGGCTCCGGATCGCGATCTCCCTGCCCTGCCGGTACGGCTCGAACGCGGCGGCGACCGCAGCCTCGAGCGCGCGGCGCCGCGCCGGATCCAGCCGGTCCGCACGCTGCGCCCAGCTCCGCATCAGCGACGGGCGCCAGAACGGATCGTCCGCCTTGGCCATCGTCGTCTCGTCGAAGGACTCCTCGCCGACCGCGGCGAACCCGGCGGCCTCAAGGACCGACGCGGCGCTTCCCTCGGCGGCGAAGCGGTAGCGCTCGGCCGTCCGCCCCGAATCGGGCTCGCCGAAGAAGCCGAGGACGGCGGCGCGCACCGTCTCGAACATCGTGTTGTGCGCGGCCGGCCCGTGCACCATGACCGCCACACGCGCCCCCGGGCGCAGTACGCGGCGCATCTCGGACGCGGCGGCGACGGGATCGGGCAGGAACATCAGCCCGAAGCGGCAGGTGAGCGCATCGAAGCGGCCGCCCGCGAAAGGAAGCGCGTCCATCGAGCCGACGGCGAACGCGACATTGCCGAGCGCAAGTGTCGCGGCCCGCCGACGGGCGCCCGCCATCATCTCGAGGACGAGATCGGTGCCGATCACGCGCCCGCTCGCGCCGACCGCGACCGCGACGCTGATCAGAGGCTCGCCCGCTCCGGTCGCGCAGTCGAGCACCGTCATCCCGTTGGCGATGCCCGCGGCCGCGATCAGACGGCGGTTGTGCGCATCGGCGGTCGAAAGACCCGCGGGCGCGGTCCGATTCCACGACGCGCCACGCGCCTGCCAGTTGGCCCGTCGGGCATCGCGTTCCGTTGCGTTCGCCATCGCCGTCTCACACGAAGCTGTAGGGGTCGACATCGACCTGCACGCGCACGCTGCCCTTGACCCGCACCCGGTCGATCCAGGCGCGGAGGATCGCGGGCAGGTTCGTCGCGCGATCGGTCTTGACGAGAAGGCGCCGCCGATGACGGCCGCGCAACACGGCGAGCGGCGGCCGCGCGGGGCCGAGCACCTCGATCGCGGCGTCGCGCGGCGCGGTGCGGGCGAACGCCGCCGCCGCGGCCTCGACCGCCGCCTCGTCGGGTCCGCCGACGATGATCGCCGCGAGCCGGCCGAACGGCGGCATCGCGCAGCGTCGCCGCTCGGCGAGCTCGGCCATGATGAACCGGTCGCGCTCGCCCGACACAAGCGCCCGCATCACGCTCTGGTCGGGATCATAGGTCTGCAGGAAGACGCGGCCCGGACGGTCGGCCCGTCCCGCCCGTCCGGCGACCTGATGGAGGAGCTGGTAGGTGCGTTCCGCGGCGCGGAGATCGCCACCGGCAATCCCGAGATCGGCATCGATCACGCCGACCACGGTGAGCCAAGGGAAATGGTGGCCCTTGGCGACGACCTGCGTGCCGATCAGGACGTCGATCTCGCGCGCCTGCACGGCGCCGACCAGCGCCGCCGCGGCCGCCGGACCGTGCAGCGTGTCGCTCGCCATGACCGCGATCCGCGCGCCCGGAAACGTCGCCAGCGCCTCCTCGTTGAGCCGTTCGACACCCGGTCCGCACGGCACGAAGGAATCGGGCGCATCACAGCGCGGGCAGTGGTCCGGGATCGGCGCGTGATAGCCGCAGTGATGGCATTGCAGCCGGCGCTGGAGCCGATGCTCGACCAGCCATGCGGTGCAATTCGGGCATTGCAGCCGGTGGCCGCAGCCGCGGCAGAGCGTGAGCGGCGCATAGCCGCGCCGGTTCAGGAACAGCATCGCCTGCTCGCCGGCCCCAAGCGCAGCGGCGACCGCATCGCGGAGCGGGGGCGATATCCAGCTCTGGCGCGCGAGCGTCTCCTTGCGCATGTCGACGACGGCGATCGCGGGCAGCGTCGCGCCGGCGTGGCGTTCGGGGAGCGCCAGCCTGTCGTAGCGGCCGCGGTAGACATTCTCCACCGTCTCGAGCGCGGGCGTCGCGGAGACCAGAACGGCGGGGCAGCCCTCGAACCGCGCGCGCATGATCGCCGCGTCGCGCGCGTTGTAGATGACGCCGTCCTCCTGTTTGAAGGAGTGATCATGCTCCTCGTCGACGACGACGAGGCCGAGGTCGGGGAACGGCAGGAACAGCGCCGAGCGTGCGCCAACCACGACGGGCGCGTGTCCGGTCGCCACGCTCCGCCAGATCGCGCGCCGCTGCGTGGTGCTGAGATCGGAGTGCCACCCGACCGGCCGCGCGCCGAAGCGCATCGCGAACCGGTCGAGCCACTGCGCGGTGAGCGCGATCTCGGGCACCAGGACGAGGACCTGGCAGCCGGCCGCGAGCGCGGCGGCGATCGCCTCGAAATAGACCTCGGTCTTGCCCGATCCGGTGACGCCGTCGAGGAGCGTGACCGAGAAGGCGCGCCGGTCGACCCGCTCGACGAGGCGGTCGGCCGCTTCGCGCTGCGGCGCCGACAGGAGCGCGCGCGGCCGCTGCCAGTCCGGGCTGGGAAATTCAGGCTCGCCGGTCGCGATCACGGTCTCGACCAGGCCGTGCGCCGCGAGGCCCTTGATGACGCCGGCGCCCGAGCCCGTCGCGCGCGCGATCTCGGCGGCTGTGCGGGCGCGGCCGTCGGCGAGGAGCGCGAGGACGGCTTCGCGCGCAGGCGTGCGGCGCACCGGCTCGGTCCGCGCGGCCGCGGCGGTCGCGGCGGTCGCGACATAGGTGACGACGGTCCGCGGCGGATCGAACGCGGACGGCACGCTCAGCGCCATCCGCAGCACCGAGCCCACTGGCGAGACGGTGTAGGCGGCGGTCCAGGCGACGAGCCGTCGAAGGGACTCGGTCATCGGTGGCAGATCGAGGCGTGATTCGATTGGCTTCAGCCGCGAATCGGGGAGCGCGCCGTCGCCCGAATCCCACACCACGCCGACGACGTCCCGCTTGCCGAACGGCACGACGACATACGCGCCCGGCGCGCAATTTCCGCCCGTCACCGCGTAGTCATAGGCCTGGTCGAGCGGCAGCGGCAGCATCACGCCGACACGGTACGGCGCGGGTGCCGATTCCCGGCTGTCGCTGGCGCGAAGGGGCTCCATGAGCTAGATTGTAGCCGACCCGCGCGGCCCTGCGTCATACTTCCGGCGAGAAGCGATCCGCATGAAATTCTTCGTCGATACCGCCGATGTCGCCGAGATCCGAGAGCTGGCCGCGACCGGCTTCGTCGACGGCGTCACGACCAATCCCTCGCTCGTCGCCAAGAGCGGCCGCAAGTTCCTCGACGTGATCGGCGAGATCTGCGATCTCGTTCCCGGCCCGGTCAGTGCCGAGGTGACGGCGACCGATCACAAGACGATGCTGTCGGAAGGCCGCAAGCTGGTGAAGATCGCGAAAAACGTCGCGGTCAAGGTGCCGCTCACGGCCGACGGGCTCAAGACCTGCAAGGCGCTGTCGAGCGACGGCCACATGGTCAACGTCACGCTCTGCTTCTCGCCGGGCCAGGCGATCCTCGCCGCCAAGGCGGGCGCGAGCTTCGTCTCGCCGTTCATCGGCCGGCTCGACGACATCGCGAGCGACGGGCTCGGGCTGATCGCCGACATCTGCCAGATCTACGCCAACTATCCCGCGTTCCGGACCGAGGTCCTCGTCGCCTCGGTGCGCCACCCGATGCATGTCGTCGAGGCGGCGAAGCTCGGCGCCGATGTCTGCACCCTGCCGCCATCGGTGCTGCACCAGCTCTACGCCCACCCGTTGACCGACAAGGGCCTCGACCAGTTCCTCGCCGACTGGAAGAAGACCGGCCAGTCGATCCTGGATAGCTGAAGATGGGGACGAATGCCGGGGAGACCAATGCCGGCGATGTGCCGGAGGTCGAGGTCGGTGATCTCGACCCGGAGGCCATCGCGGACTTTCTCCGCCGCCATCCCGATTTCCTGAGCGAGCGTCCGACGCTCCTCTCCGCCCTGACGCCGCCCACCTTCCAGCGCGGCGACGGCGTCGTCGACATGCAGCGCTTCATGATCGACCGGTTGCGCGCCGAGCTCGCGACGCTGCAATCGCGCGAGCGGACGCTGCTCGACGCCGCGCGCGCCAATGCGATGGTGCAGGCGCGCTGCCTCCGTGCGGCGCTCGCGCTCAACGAGGCGCCGACCCTCGCAAGGCTGATCCGGACGCTCAACGCCGAGGTTCCGGGCATCCTCGATGTCGCCGCCGTCGCGCTCGGGATCGAGACCACCGAATCGCTCCCCGCCGGCGCACGCGATGTCGGCATCGTGATCCTGGCCCCCGGCACGATCGATTCGCTGGTCGGCCCGAGCCGGACCGTCGCGCTCGCCGCCGACGAGACGGGCGATCGCCAGATTTTCGGCCGCGCCGGCGGCCGCGTTCGCTCGATGGCGTTCATTCGGCTCTCGTTCGGTGTCGGCCATCCCACCGGCCTCCTCGCGCTCGGCTCGTCCGATCACGACGGCTTTCACCCTGGCCAGGCGACCGACCTCCTCTCCTTCATCGCCCGCGTGCTCGAGCAGTGCGTGCGCCGCTGGCTCACCCCGGCAGACTAGCGCCGCCGTCGGCCGCGCCCGACGTCGCGCGCGCGATCGGCGACTGGCAGGCTTGGCTGTCGGTCGAGCGACGCGTCTCGCCGCACACTTTCGCCGCCTATGCGCGCGACATCGCCGATTTCCTTGCCTTCGTCGCCGCGCATCGCGGCGAGGAGACGAGCCTCGCGGTCCTCGCCTCGCTGGAGGCGGCCGATTTCCGCGCCTGGCTCGCCGAGCGCGCCGGCCGAACGCTCGCGCGCACCTCGACCGCGCGCGCGCTTTCGGTGGTGCGGAGCTTCTTCCGCTTCCTCGACCGGAGTGGACGCGCGCACAATCCGGCGATCGGCGCGTTGCGGGCGCCGCGCTTGCCGCGCTCGGTGCCGAAGCCGCTGGTCGCGGCGGATGCGCTCGCGCTCGTCGCGGCGGCCGACGACCACGCCGCGGCGTGGATCGGGCTCCGCGACACGGCGCTGTTCACGCTCCTCTACGGCGCCGGGCTCCGCATCGACGAGGCGCTGTCGCTCAACCAGGCGGATGCGCCGCGGGGTGAGTCCATGGTCGTCGTCGGCAAGAGCCGCAAGAGCCGCGTGGTGCCGCTCTTGCCGGTCGTCGTCGGGGCGGTCGCTGCCTATCTCGCCGCCTGCCCGATGCGGCCGGGCCCGGACGGTCCGCTCTTTCTCGGTGCGCGCGGCGCGAGGCTCGCGGCGGGCGTCGTGCAGCGGCGGATGCGCGGGCTCCGCGCCGCGCTGGGCCTGCCCGAGACCGCGACGCCGCACGCGCTCCGCCACAGCTTCGCGACCCATCTACTCGCGGGCGGCGGCGATCTCCGGACCATCCAGGAGCTTCTCGGCCACGCCTCGCTGTCGACGACCCAGCGCTATACCGGCGTCGACACGGCGCGTCTTCTCGAGGTCTACGACAAGGCGCACCCGCGCGCGAAGGCGGGGCGCAAGACCTGATCCCGCCCCAGGTCTCCCGCCCCAGGTCTAGAGATGGACGGCAGCGCCCTCGATCAACAGCGCCGCTTCCTTGACCGCCTCGTTGAGGGTCGGATGCGCGTGGCAGGTTCGCGCGATGTCCTCGGTCGAGGCGCCGAACTCCATCGCCAGCGCGACCTCGGCGATCATCGTTCCGGCATCGGGCCCGACGATATGGGCGCCGAGCACGCGGTCGGTCCTCGCGTCGGCGATGATCTTCACGAAGCCGGCCGTCTCGGCATTGGCGCGCGCGCGCGAGTTCGCGGTGAAGGGAACCTTGCCGATCTTGCAGTCGATGCCGGCGGCCTTGATCTCGGCCTCGGTGCGCCCGACCGACGCCGCTTCCGGGGCGGTGTAGACGACGACCGGGATCGCGTCGTAGTTCAGCGGCGCCGCGTGGCCCGCCATCATCTCGACGCAGGCCGCGCCCTCGTCCATCGCCTTGTGCGCGAGCATCGGTCCCGGGATCACGTCGCCGATCGCGTAGATGCCGGCGACATTGGTCTGGAACGACGCATCGACCGTGATATAGCCGCGGTTGTTGCGCTGGACGCCGACCGTCTCGAGCCCGAGGCCGTCGGTGAACGGGACGCGCCCGACCGAGACAAGGACGATATCGGCCTTGATCTCCTCGGCCGTGCCGCCCTTGGCGGGCTCGAGCGTCACGGCGACCCCTGATTTCCCCGGCTTCGCGGCGGTGACCTTGGTGCCGGTGCGGAACACCATGCCCTGGCGCTCGAGGAGCCGCTTCATCTGCTGCGCGACGTCGCTGTCCATGTTGGGCAGGATCGTGTCGAGATACTCGACGACCGTCACCTTGGCGCCGAGCCGGAGCCAGACCGAGCCCATCTCGAGCCCGATATAGCCGCCGCCGATCACGACGAGATGGCCCGGCACCGATTCGAGGGCGAGCGCGCCGGTCGAGGACACCACCCGCTTCTCGTCGATGGCGATGCCGGGTAGCGGCGTCGAGACCGAGCCGGTCGCGATCAGGGTGCGCGCGGCGGTCACGGCCGCGGGACCGCTGCCGTTCCGCGCCACCGTCACGGTGCCGGCCGGACCGATGCGGCCCATGCCGTCGAGCCGCGTCACGCCGTATTTCTTGAACAGGCCGTCGATGCCCTTGGTGAGCCCGTCGACCACCTTGTCCTTCCGCGCCATCATCTGTGCGAGATCGAGGCCGACCGAGCCGACCGCGACGCCGTGCTCGGCGAGATCGCCCTTCGCCTCGACGAATTTCTCGGACGACTGGAGAAGCGCCTTCGACGGGATGCACCCGACGTTGAGGCAGGTGCCGCCGAGCGTCTTGCGGCTTTCGACGCAGGCGACCTTCATGCCGAGCTGGGCGGCCCGGATCGCGGCGACATAGCCGCCCGGACCCGCGCCGACGACGACGAGATCGAAAGCCTGGTCCGCCATCGCCGCCTCACATATCGAGAAGGATGCGGTCGGGCGCCTCGATGCATTCCTTCACGCGGACGAGAAAGGTGACCGCCTCGCGCCCGTCGATGATGCGATGGTCGTAGGAAAGGGCGAGATACATCATCGGCCGCACCTCGAGCTTGTCGCCGACGGCGACAGGGCGCGGCTGGATCTTGTGCATGCCGAGGATGCCCGACTGCGGCGGGTTCAGGATCGGCGTCGAAAGGAGCGAGCCGTAGACGCCGCCATTGGTGATCGTGAACGTGCCACCCGAGAGCTCGTCGAGCGAGAGCTTGCCGTCACGCGCGCGGCGGCCGAGATCGGCGACGGTCTTCTCGACCGCGGCAAAGGAGAGCTGGTCCGCATCGCGCAGCACCGGGACGACGAGCCCCTGCTCGGTCCCGACCGCGACGCCGATGTCGTAGTGGTTCTTGTAGACGAGGTCGGTTCCGTCGATCTCGGCGTTGACCGCCGGCAGCTCCTTGAGCGCGACGATCGAGGCCTTGATGAAGAACGACATGAACCCGAGGCGGACGCCGTGCTTCTTCTCGAAGGTCTCGCGATAGCGGTCGCGGAGCGCGAGCACGGCGGTCATGTCGACCTCGTTGAAGGTCGTGAGCATGGCCGCGGTGTTCTGCGCCTCCTTCAGCCGTTCGGCGATGCGCCGGCGAAGCCGCGTCATCGGCACGCGCTCCTCGCGCGCACCGGCCGGTCGCGCGGCGGCCGGCTTGGCAGGCGGTGCCGGCGCGGCGACGGGCGCCGGC
>VGEU01000010.1 GCA_016869145.1 Alphaproteobacteria bacterium
AAGACGACGGAGTGGAAGAGCGAGGGGCTGCGGGCGTATCAGCGGCGCACGCTTGCCGCCGAGGCGCTGATCGCGGGCTGCTACCTCGCCGGCACCAACACGCGCCGGGTGCGCCGGGCGCTGGGCGCCCTGTTTGGCGGCGCGGTCGGCAAGGACATCGTGAGCCGGACGTGGCGCAAGGTGAAGGGCGATTGGGACGCCTGGAACACCCGCTCGCTGGCTGGGGAGCCGATTGTGCGATTGATCCTCGACGGCACGGTGGTACGCGTGCGGCTCGACCGCAAAGCGACCTCGATCTCGCTGCTTGTTGTCCTGGGCGTGCGCGAAGAGGTGCCGTCGCGAACGCCGTCGGATTGATCGCCGACGACGGACAGGGCATCGAGTTTGTCCAATCACCCTCGTGCCACTTAGACCAATCGGCCGACGGGTCAAAGTGTTTTTTTGCCGAATCTCGGTTGGGGCGCTCGCGGCCTCTGGTGTATCGTCGGCGTCATCGCATATCAGCAGACGAAAATTCGTTAACCAAGAACCGATGCGTCGCCGTCGGGCAAGATCAGGAGAACCAGGACGTGGCTGAGCTGTTCGTGGGCAAGGAAACTGAGTTCGGCGAACGCGATCGCAAGATCATCGCCCAGGGCGAGCTCGAGATCGGCATATTCCGGCTCGACGGTCAGTTCTATGCCTGGGAGAACAATTGCGTCCACCAGGGCGGCCCGATCTGCCAGGGCAAGATCCTGGGCAGGGTCGAGGAGATTCTCGGCCCCGACAAGACCAGCAAGGGGCTCAAGTTCTCCGAGACCGACACCCACATCGTCTGCCCCTGGCACGGCTACGAATACAACATCAAGACCGGCCGCCACCCCGGCGACCGCAACGTGCGGCTGAAGCCGTACGAGGTGAAGGTGAAGAACGGAGACGTGTATGTTGTCGTCTAAGCCGCAACCGCAGGATCAATCCGACGGCGCCGCGAGCATCGAGGCGGCGGCCCTGACCGCCCTGGCGGTCGCCGAGAAGGCGCTCGCCGAGGGCACGACCGACCAGATCTCGCGCGAGGCGGTCCAACGCCTCCTGACCGCGGGCGCCCGCCTGTTCGCCAACAAGATCGAGATGGAGGAGAAGTTCTTCCTGCCCTTCATCTCGCGCGATGCGGCGACGGCGACCGACGTGGTGGTCACGGTGTCGGAGATGCTGCGCGCGGTGAACCTCAATACCTTCGACCTCGCGATGTGGTTCCGCCGGCCGCGTCCGGACGACGCGCCCTGAACCGGCCCCGCGAGCGAACGCGACCTGACGACGGAACATCGAACAGACTGAACATCGAACAGACTGGGACGGATCAACCTGGAGGGCATCGCGCGCGATGCCGATGGAGATAGTGAATGGACACGGGCATCGAGCAGGTCAAGGAAATCCCGATCAAGCAGATCGACGTCTACACCGACACGCGTGACATCCTGGCCCGCGCCCGGAAATACGCGGTCAAGAACAAGCTCGAGGACGTGTTCATCTGCGACATCGATTCGCACCACACCGAGACCGAGCACTGGCACGAGATCATCAAGTTCATCTCCGATCCGGTCCTCCGCGCGCAGGCGATGGAGTACCAGTCGAGCCGCACCGGCGCGCCGCCATACGGCCTCAACGGCGATTTCGGCCTGCGCTACCAGGACATCGGCGGCCGCGTGCCGCATCAGTCGTCCCGGCGCGAGAAGGTCGAGGACACCAGCGTCCACCGCGACGTGACACTGGCGCGCCGCGCCTATGAGAGCCTCGGGCTCGACTACCAGATCATCTTCCCGACCCCGATGCTGTTCCTCGGGGTCCATCCGCAGCCCGAGATGGAGGTCTATCTCGGCGACGCCTACAACCGCTGGACCGTCGAGAACGTGCTCAAGGCCGACGACAAGCTCAAGATCATGGCCTATCTGCCGTTCGGCGATCCCGATGCCTGCATGCGGACGATCGAGGAGTTCGGCGGCGCACCCGGCGTCATCGGCTTCATGGTCACCTCCGTCCGCTTCAAGCCGATCCATCACAACCAGTACATGAAGATCTACCGCGCGCTCGAGGAGCGCGGTCTGCCGATCGGGTTCCACGCCGGCTACTACTGGCAGGACCCCTCGATGCTCCAGGTGAACCGCTTCGGCTCGATGCACGCGCTCTCGTTCGTGTGGTGCAACGTGCTGCACATGACCAACTGGGTCATGAACGGCCTGCCCGAGCGCTTCCCCGGGCTCAAGCCGGTGTGGATCGAATCCGGCCTCTCCTGGGTGCCGTGGCTGATGCAGCGCCTCGACCACACCTACATGATGCGGACCTCGGAGGCGCCGCTCCTCAAGCGCAAGCCGAGCGAGTATATGCGCGAGATGTTCTACACCTCGCAACCGCTCGAGCTCGACCACATGAAGGCGGTCGAGTGCACCTTCGACATGATCGACGCGAAGAACTCGCTTCTCTACGCGTCGGACTGGCCGCACTGGGACTTCGATGCGCCGTCGACGATCTGGGACCTGCCGTTCCTCGACGAGCAGGCCAAGCGCAACATCCTCGGCATGAGCGCCTCGAAGCTGTTCAAGCTGAAGGTGCCCGCGACCAAGAAGAAGATCGCCGCCTGAGGACGGGCGCGGTCGCGACCGAGACGGAGGGCCGGCCCGCGCCGGCCCTTCTTCGTTGAGGGTGAGGCGATGGCGGAAGAGCCCGCGGTCACGATCGTCGGCGCCGGCGCGACGGGGTGCTATCTCGCCGGGCGCATGGCTGCGGCCGGCATTCCGGTCGCACTTCTCGCGCGCGGCGCGAGCCTCGCCGCGATCGGCGCCGACGGCATCCGCATCGAGGGGCCCGATGGAACACTGCGCGCGCGGCCGGCGCGCCTCTTCGCCGCCGGCGACCGCCCGCCGCCGACTGACGTCGTGATCCTGCTCGTCAAGTCCTACGACACCGACGGCGTGCACGCCCTCCTGCCGGCCCTGATCGGCGTGCGCGGCTACGTGCTGACGCTCCAGAACGGGATCGAGAACGAGACCATCCTCGCCGCGGCGCTCGGGCCGGATCGCGTGATGTCGGGGAGCCTCTATATCGGTGTCGCGCGCACGGCACCCGGCGTCGTCGCGGCGCGCACCGGCGCCCGCATCGTGATGGGCCGCGGCGGCGCCGACGCGGCCGCACCCGTCGCGGCCCTCGCCGCCATGTTCGCACGCGCCGGCATCGACTGCGCGGTCGAGACCGATGTGCTTCGCGCCAAATGGCAGAAGTTTCTCTTCAACTGCGGACTCAACCCGCTCTCCGCCGTCGCCGGTGTGCGCCTCGGCGCGATCATGGCCGACGCCGAGGGCGCGCGGCTCTTCACCGCGCTCGTCGACGAGGCCTACCGCGCGGGCCGCGCTGCCGGCGCTCCGATCGATGAGGCCGCGCGCGAGGCCGTTCTCGCCCTCGCGGCGCGGACCGACATCGGCTCGTCGATGGCCGAGGATCTAGCGGCCGGGCGCCCGCTCGAGGCCGATGCGTTCGCCGGCACCGTCCAGCGCCTCGCCCGTCGCCACGGTCTCGCGACGCCCGCAACCGATTCCGTCGCCGCGCTCCTCGGCCTTCTCGACCGGGGTCGTCAGCGCCAGTCGTCGGCGACGTAGACGCCCGCGCGGTTGTAGCCGGCCGCGTGCGGACGGAACATCGCGATGCCGTTCATGAAGCTGCGATAGCCTGCGTCCCGCATCCGCCGGTAGGCGTCATGCCGGTTGGCGTTGCAGCCGGCGACGAGGCGTTTCTGCCCGGCCGTCGCGGCGGCCGCCTCGGCGGCGGCGAGGAGGCGCGAGAAACGCTCGCCCGCGCCCGCACCATCGGCGCCCGAACCATCTGAGCCCGAACCATCTGAGCCCGAACCGTCTGAGCCCGAACTATCAGAGACCACGGCGAACTTCACATAGAACGTGCCGCCACCGGCCTCCGATCCGGCGCCGATGTGACAGACGGCGAAGCCGGCGATGGCCCCGCTCTCGTAGAGGAGGAGCCCATCGCCGATCCCCTGGGCGACGCAATGCTCGATCTCGCGACCGAGGTCGAGACCGCGGTGCACGCGGTCGGCGACGGCACGGCAGCCGTCGAGCGCGGCGGCCCGCGCCGCACGATCGAGCGTCGAGAACGACACCGTGGCAGAATCAGGCGTTGCGTGGCCGACCGGTTTTTCCATCACCGCCGTCATCGCCGCCGGCCAGAAGCCATAGGTCTCGTAGAGGCGGATGTGCCTCGTGCTCTGCGGATGGGTGAACAGGCCGACGAAGCCGACGCCCCGACGATCGAACTCGGCGACCATCGCCGGCATCAGGAGCCGCGCGATCCCCTTGCTCCACCAGTCGGGGTGGACGGTGATCGGGCCGAGGATTCCGGCCGAGCCCCAGTGCATGCCGATCACCGAGCCGATCACGGCGCCGTGGACATCGGCGACGAAGAGCAGCGCCGGATCGGTGCGGTAGCGGGTGCGGACGGTATCGGCATCGGCGCGGAACTTGGTCGGATCGGGGAGGCCGAAGAAGGTGCCGAACGCGAGACGGTGGACGCGGGCGACGGCGTCGAGATCGGCCTCGCGCGCCGGCCGGATGGTGACCGGCGGATCGGCGGCGTTCATGGCCGCTCTTCGCGCCAGAGGCCGAGCTTCTCCTGCGTCGCGCGGTCGGAGAAGCTGAACAGGATCGCGGTCTCGTCCGCCTCGTGCGCGTGGCTCGCCCAGCTCGGCACGACGAAGATGTCGCGCGGTCCCCAGGCGAAGCTGCGCGCGCCGATCACGGTGCGCCCCGATCCTTCCGCCACCATGAAGATCGCGCCGTCGGTCGAGCGGTAGGGCGCGCCACGGAAGCCCGCGGGCAGGCGCTGCAGGAAGACGCCCATCGTCGGCATCGCATCGCCACCCGTCGCCGGGTTCACGAAGCGCATCTTGTGGCCGTGGCAGAGATCGGGCGGCGCGGCGGCGGCCATGGCCGCGAGCGCGGCGCGGCTCCGCGCGAAGGGGTAATGAACGAGCGGCGAGGTCGCGCGGTCGGGGCGGAAGGTCTCGGGCAGCATGTTCGACCCGAACCGCGCCAGCGTATCGCCGGCCGGCCGCGTCGCCGCCGCGCCGCCCGGACGCGCCGGCTCGAAGAAGGTGGTGTCGAGGAGCGCGAGGAGCCCGTTGTCGAGGCCGTCGAGCCAGACCATCGGCTGGTCGCCGTCATGGCCGTGACCATGCCAGGTCCAGCTCGGCGTGATGATGAAGTCGCCCGCGGCCATCGGGATGCGCTCGCCGTCGACCATCGTATAGGCGCCCTCGCCCTCGACGATGAAGCGGAGCGCCGACTGGGTGTGACGGTGATCGGGCGCGGTCTCGCCGGGCATGATCAGCTGGAGACAGGCATAGAGGCTCCGCGTCGTTCCCTGGAACCCGTCGAGCGCCGGGTTCTGCAGCACGAGGACGCGCCGCGTCGCCTCCTCGGCGGTCACGAGGCGGCCCGCCTCGAGCAGCAGCGGACGGATGTCGTCATAGCGCCAGAGCGCCGGCACATAGGTCGGCGTCGGGCGCATCGGCACGAATCTCTGCGTTTCGACCCAGAGCGGCAGGATGTGGTGCGCGCCGATGCGGCGGTAATAGTCGAGCCGTTCGGAAGTCTCAGGGACGGAAGTCTCAGGGACGGCCACGGCGGATCCCGTCTGTTGCGACGGCCCAGTCTAGCCGAGACGCGTTCAGCCGGCGACGCGGTAGCGCTCGCGCACGCCATCCGCCCAGCGGAGCCCATGTCCGGGCACCTCCGACGGCGCGAGCGTGCCGTCGGCGGCGAGTGTGACGGGATCGGCGAACAGAGGTTCGAGCAGCGGGAAATGCTCGAGCCAGCGCACCGACGGCGCCGCGCACGCGAGATGGACGTAGAGCGCCGGCAGGAAATGCGGCGATACCGAGAGGCCATAGTGCTCGGCGACGGTCGCGACGCGCATCGATTCCGTGATGCCGCCGATCATCGCGAGATCGGGCTGGAGAACCGCGACGCTCCGGTCGTCGAGAAGGGCCGCGAGCTCGACGAGACCCTGGTGGTGCTCGCCGGCAGCGATCGGCACCGGCGCGGTGCGGGCGAGCGCCGCATAGCCGCCGGTGTCGGCGACCGGCAACGGCTCCTCGAGCCAGAGGAGGCCGAACTCGGCGCAAGCGCCGGCGAGCCATTGGGCGCGCGCGAGATCGCATTTCTCGTTGGCGTCCGCCATCAGATCGACATGGTCGGGCAGCGCCTCGCGCACGGCGCGGAGCCGGGCGAGATCGGCGCGGTTGCCGGCGACGCGGAGCTTCACCGCCGTGCAGCCCATCGCCACATAGGCCCGCGCGCGCTCGACCGCGGAGTCCGGCGCCTGGGTCGGGCCGAACCCGCCCGAGCCATAGACCGGCATTGCGCGCGCCGTGCCGCCGAGCGCCGCATAGAGCGGCATCCGCGCCGCCTTGGCCTGGCGATCCCAGGCCGCGACGTCGATCGCGGCGATCGCGAGATAGCCGGTGCCGCGGCCGAGCCGGTTGAGCGAGTCAGCGAGGAGGCGCCAGAGCGCGGGCGGCGGGATCGCGGGCCGGCCGCGGACGAAGCGCTCGAGGAGCGAGGACGCGGTCGCCGCGACCGTGTCGCCGCCGCCGCCGAGCACATAGGAGAACCCGGTGCCGGTATTGCCGTCGGAATCAGCGAGGTCGACGACGATCACATCGACCGCGGTGATGCCGGAGCCGCCGGTCGGCCCGGCGAGCGGGAAGCGGAGAAGCGTCGTCTCGGCGCCGATGATCGTCACGGACATCGCGGACGCCTTAAGTCGAGACCAGCGGTGCCGCGATCTCGACGCGATCGCCGTCGGCGATGCCGAGCGCCGCGCGCACCGCGACCGGGGCAATGATCTCGATCTGGTCGGCCGGATAGCCCGCGACGGCGGGCACCACGATCGCGCCGTCGATGCGGCCGGCGATGCGGACGCGGTAGCAATAGCCGTCGCACCATTGCGGGTCGGGCGGGCGGATCACGAGGCCCGGCCGGGCGCGGATCGCGGCCCAGCCGGCACGTCCGACAATGTCGTCGACGACGAGATTGACGGTGCCGGGAAAAGGATCGATGCCGAGCGTCGCGACGAACTGCGCGCGCGCCCAGTCGAGGCCGGTGAAGTGCCTGCCCTCGCCGACCCCGGTCGCGAGGCGGCCCGTCAGAACGATGCTCGTCATCGCGCGTGTCCCGTCGCCTCGGCCTAATGCTGGGACGAACATGCGGAGGATGGCTGGCGCGGTCCAGCGGATTCCCGCGCGGCCCTTTCCCTTGCCCACGCGCCGCGAACGGTTAGAATGCGGGAAGCGCGGGCGTAGTTCAGCGGTAGAACGTCAGCTTCCCAAGCTGAATGTCGTGGGTTCGACTCCCATCGCCCGCTCCAATCCGCCTTCCGCCTTCAATCCCCCTTCCGCCTCGATCCCCCTGCCCGCGCGAGACAGGGCCGGGCCCCGCGTTTCTACCCACGCGCGAGGACCGCCCGGTGCTTTACCCGCGGTTAATGCGCCGGCGCGACCATCGGCCATGCCCGACGCGCCCCCCGCGTCATTCTGACCGGATAACCGTCATAACCGAAACCGCCCGCGACTGGAGCCTTCGCCTCATGCCCGACCGCGTGATCCGCGAACTGGGGCTCGGCTCCCCGTCGCCTGCCCTCGGCCACGTGGTCACGGTGACCGGCGCGCGACTGACGGCGACCATCGAGGAAGCCGGCGCCGGCCTCGCCCTCGGCGCCATCGTGCAGCTCGCGACCGGCCGATCGACCGTCTTCGGCCTCGTCAGCAACATCGCCGCCGGTGCGCCCCACGCCGTCGCCGAGATCGAGTTCCTGGGCGAGATCGCCGAGGGCACATCGACGTTCCGTCGCGGCGTGTCGCGCTATCCGACGCTCGGTCAGGCGGTTCACGTGGCGAGCCACGACGACCTCGCGCTCGTCTACGCCCGCCCCGACCGCTCGACCATCCGGATCGGCACGCTGTTCCAGGACCCCGACATCCCGGTCTTCGCCCGGACCGACGAACTCCTCGGCAAGCATTGCGCGGTCCTCGGCACGACCGGCAGCGGCAAGTCCTGCGCGGTCTCGCTGATCCTGTCGGCGATCCTCGATCAGCATCCGAACGGCCACATCGTGCTCCTCGATCCGCACAGCGAGTACGCCGGCGCGTTCGGTGACAAGGCCGAAATCCTCAACCCCGACACGCTGCAGCTTCCGTACTGGCTCCTCGATTTCGAGGAAGCGCGCGCGCTCTTCACCGCCTATGCGGTCGGGGCGGCGGAGGCCGAGAGCGGCATCCTCGCGACGGCGATCCTCGCGGCGAAGAAGAAGTTCCTCGGCGCCACCGAGGCGGCGAAGACGGTGACCGTCGACACGCCGGTGCCGTACTCGCTGAGCGAGCTGATCCACGGCATCGACGCCGCGATGGGTCAGCTCGACAAGCCCGAGGACAGCGCCCCCTATCTCCGCCTCAAGGCGCGGATCGAGAGCCTCAAGATCGATCGCCGTTTCCGCTTCCTGTTTCCGGGCCTCGTCGTCCGCGACAACCTGGCCGCGATCGTCTCGCGGATCATCCGCGTGCCGGTCGACGGCAAGCCGATCACCGTGATCAACCTCGCGGGCATCCCGGCCGAGATCGTCGATGTCGTCGTTTCGGTGCTGTGCCGCATGATCTTCGACGTCGCGGTATGGAGCGAGGCGCCGGGATCGCTGCCGGTCCTCCTGGTATGCGAGGAGGCGCACCGCTACGTCCCGGCGCGCGATGATCTCGGTTTCGGGCCGACCAAGCGGGCGATCGCGCGGATCGCCAAGGAAGGGCGCAAATACGGCGTCTCGCTCCTCCTCGTCAGCCAGCGCCCGGCCGAGCTCTCGGCCGAGATCCTCTCTCAGTGCAACACCCTGTTCGCCTTGCGGCTCGGCAACGACCGGGATCAGGAACTGGTCCGCCGCGTGCTCCCCGAAAGCGCGCTCAGCCTGATGAACGCGCTGACCGCGATGGGCGGACAGGAGGCGGTTGCGGTCGGGGAAGGCGTGCCGGTGTCGATGCGGCTCCGTTTCGACGATGTCGCCGATGAGCGCCGGCCGCGCAGCGCGACGAGCCGGTTCACCGAGGCCTGGCAGGGGGCGCCGCCCGCAACCGGCGTCCTCGAGAAGACCATCGAGCGCTGGCGCCACCAGACGCGCTGATCCCGTCCCCCCGCGCGCCGGCTTTGAGGTTGCGACCGACGCTGCTATGCTGGCGTCCTGTCGGCCGCGATGAAGGATCCACCCATGGCGAAGCTCCGTCACCTCGCGATCACGGTTCCGGACCCGGAGGCGACCGCGCTCTTCTACCAGAAGACCTTCGGTCTGGAGCGCGTCGGCACCACCGATTCGAGCATCGCGAGCGGCGTCTATCTCTCGGATGGCGTCGTCAACTTGGCGATCCTCCGCTACAAGTCCGAGAAGGCGGCGGGCGAGCGGCAAGGTCTCGACTATGTCGGCCTGCATCACTTCGGCTTCTGGGTCGACGACGTTGATGCGACCAAGTCCGCGGTGCAGGGCAATGGCGGCGAGTTCCTGATGGGACCGCCGGTCGTGGTGAGCAATTCGTTCTACGAGATGAAGTTCACCGACCCCAACGGCATCATCTTCGACGTCAACCACACCGGCTGGCGCGGCGCCAAGCGCGAGCCCTGACCTCTAGCCCATAGCCTAAACAAGGTCGGAAGCGCCCCCGCCGGGGCGCTTTTCGTTTCGGCGCACCTCACGCGGCCGCGACCGCGGCGAGGTCGGGGTCCGTCGCGACGACCCGGTCTGCGGGCATGCGGAGCGACACCGTCGTCCCCTCGCCGACCCGGCTCGCGATCGCCATCGTGCCGCCGTGGAGCTCGACCAGCTTCTTCACCAGCGGCAGCCCGAGCCCGGTGCCGGTGTGGCGGCGCACCACGTCGCTGTGCGCCTGGCCGTAGGGCTCCATGACGCGGCCGAGATCCTCGGGCGCGATGCCGATCCCGGTGTCGGCGACCTCCATCGTGATCGCGCCGGCCGCGTCGAGGCCCGTCCGCACCGTGACGTGGCCGCCGCGCGGGGTGAACTTGATCGCGTTCGACAGGAGGTTGAGGAGCGCCTGCTTCAGGATGCGCTGATCGCCGCGCACCATCAGGGTCGGCCGCGCCTCGACATCGAGAGCGACGCCATGATGCGCGGCGCGCTCGTGGACCAGCCGCAGCGCCGCCTGGACCAGCTCGCCGAGATCGAGCACCTGCTCGTGCAGCTCCATCTTGCCGGCCTCGAGCTTCGACAGATCGAGGATGTCGTTGATGACCTCGAGAAGATGCTGGCCGCTGACGTGGATGTCGCGGGCGTACTCGATATATTGCGGCACATTGCAGTTGCCGAGCATCTCGCTGCCGACGATCTCGGAGAAGCCGAGGATCGCGTTGAGCTGCGTCCGGAGCTCGTGGCTGACATTGGCGAGGAAATCCGACTTCGCGCGATTGGCGACCTCGGCCTGGCTCTTCGCCTCCTCGAGCGCGAGATCCGCGATCTTCTGCTCGGTGACGTCCTCGTGGATACCGATGAAGTGGGTGATCTCGCCCGAGGGCTTGCGGCTCGACCAGATCGAGAGATGGGCCCAGTAGAGCCGGCCGTCTTTGCGCCGGTTCTGGATCTCGCCGCGCCAGACGCGGCCCATCTCGATCGTCCGCCACAGCTCGTCATAGGTCTCAGGCGGCGTTTCGCCCGATCGCAGGATGTTCGAGCTCCGCCCCACGACCTCGTCGTGGCTGTAGCCGCTGATCTCGGTGAAGGCCGGATTGACGTACTCGATCGTCCCGTTGCGGTCGGTGAGCACGATCGCGCTCGGGCTGTGCTCGATCGCGTCGGAGAGCTTGCGCAGCGTATCGACCATGCCGTCGAAGGCGGCGGCGACAGAATCGAGCTCGGGCAGCGTATTCTGGTCGCGGAACGAGGTGGCGTTGCCGCCGTTGCGGCGGATCTCGCCGGCCAGCCGGCTGAAGCGGTGGAGGCTCCGCCAGATCTGGATCAGGATCGCGATCACGAGCGCGGCCATGCCGAAATAGATCGCGATGGTGAGCTGGACCTCGGTCGCCTGCCAGTAGGCCTTGCCGATCGAGGTGTCGAGGATCTCGGTGCCGCTGAGCGAGGTGACGACCGCCCAGCAGCCCTGCGCGGTCTGAACCGGCCGGATCGAGGTCATCAGCTCCTCGCGCCCGTGCGGGGCGCGATAGCGGTGCGCGAGCGGCACATCCTGATCGCAGGTGTCGTCGAGCTGGTCGAGGACGCCCTGCTGGAGGAGCCGGTGACGGAGCTCCGCGAGATGCTCATTGGCGACCGGCGGATTGCCCGCGACATAGAAGAACGCGCTCGCGTCCGACGCACCCGCCGGCCGGAACAGGACCTTGACGTTGACGTTGGGACCGGCGAGCTCCTTCAGCCGGTCCATCATCATCGGAAGCGTGCCCGCGCCGGAGACGAGGAGTGGCTGGATCGCGTGCGCGATGAGGCGGCTCTGCTCCTGGGTCGCGCGGAGAACGAGCTGCGCCTTCTCGCGATCGGCCTCGCGGAACTGGCCGTAGACGATGATCGGGACGGCTGCGAAGACGACGAGGAGGAGGAGCTTCCCTACGAGGCCGCGCAGCGAGCCCGCGACCGCGGCGCCGCGCGGCCCGACCGGCGCCGGCGCGAGATGGCGCTCGTCGCTTGTCGTCGGACGCGCCGCCATCAGGCGCGATCCTTCGTCGCCGCGATCAGAGAGCCGAGGCCGCGCCCGAGATCGGACGACGGCACATCCTCGCGCTCGGTCGCATAGAGGAGCGAGCGGTAGGCCTGTCGGCCGAGGTCGTAATAGAAGAAGAGCTGGAACGCGCAGCCATGCGCATCATAGGACCACACCCGCGCCGGCGGCAGCTCGCGGCTCCGCGCCGGCGGCCCGATGAGCTTCGCCGCCTCGGCCTCGGTGAGGCCGATCAGCACGCTGGGATCGGCGCTCGCCGGCGGCCGCCGGGCCGACAGCGCCCCCGGCTCGATCGAGACGGCGGGAGCGTCCGCGCCTGACACGAGCGGCATCGACGGCTGGGTCGGCTGGACGTCGTGCCGGCGCGGCGCCGGCCGTGGCTTTGGGCTCCGCGGCAGCGGCTCCGGTCGCGCCGCGGGTGGCGTCGGCTCGGCCGAGCCCGCGATCTCGAAACTGGACGAGGCCTCGTCACGGGCATCGGCGGAACCGATCACCGAGCCGGCGCATCCGCCTAGGAAAGACAGCCCTGCAAGCACCGCGGCGGCGGCTACTGCCGCGCGCACCGCATCCCGCATGCCGAGCCCATATTTCTCATTCCGCGCGCAGTCCACCCGATTGGTCACTCTTTAGTCCCCCTTTGCCGACGCGTCGCCGCGGATCGACATCCCGGTTGGCGAAACGTGAACACCGGCGGCGATGCGCCCGTTCACGTGGGTTAAGACTGGCTTAAGCCGGGTTAAGGGAGTCTTAAGGGTGGCGGGCCGGGCTGTGAGAAAGCCGTGAACAACCCTGGGGGTGAATCAAAAGGCCCGTCGGCAAGTAGTTCAATTCTCTCAGAAAACAATCTTATCCTCAGAAATCAGATAACCTTGGCCTCCTTGAGCCTTGCGATCTCGTCCTTTCCGAGCCCGAGCTCCTCGCCGAGGACGGCCAGCGTATGCTCGCCGACGCGCGGCGGATGCCGGCGGTAGGCGACCGGCGTGGCCGAGAGCCGCAACGGGCTCCCGATGATCCGCGCCGGCGCGCCGCCGATCGCCGGGTGCGGCACCTCGACGACCATGCCGCGGTCGATCACGTGCGGGTCGGCGAAGACCTGAGCGAGCGTGTTGATCGGCCCGCAGCCGATCCCCTCCGCCTCGAGGGCCGCGAGCCAATCCGCCGATGTCCGCGTCGCGAATACGGCGCGGAGCTTCGGCACCAGCTCGGCCCGGTTGCGGACCCGGGCGTCGTTGGTCGCAAAGCGCGGGGCGGCGGCGAGATCGGCGACGGCCGCGACCTCGCAGAAGCGGGCGAACTGGCTGTCATTGCCGACCGCGACCACGATGAACCCGTCGGCGGTCGGAAACACCTGGTAGGGGACGATGTTCGGGTGCGCATTGCCGAGGCGGCCGAGATCGCCCGAGTAGAGATAGTTCATCGCCGCGTTGGCGAGCCAGGCGACCTGGGTGTCGAGCATGCCGATATCGATGTACTGGCCCTCGCCGGTGCGATCGCGATGGCGGATCGCGGCGATCACCGAGACGGTCGCGAACATGCCCGCCATCAGGTCAGCGATCGGCACGCCGACCTTCTGCGGATCACCGTCCGGCTCGCCGGTGAGGCTCATGATCCCGCCCATGGCCTGGATCAGGAAGTCGTAGCCGGGCCGCTCGGCATAGGGGCCGGTCTGGCCGAAGCCGGTGATCGAGCAATAGACGAGGCCGGGGTGCTCCTTCCTGAGGTCGTCATAGCCGAGGCCGTATTTGGCGAGGTTGCCGGTCTTGAAATTCTCGACGACGACGTCGGCCTTGGCGATCAGCCGCCGCACGATCGCCTGGCCCTCGGGATGGGTGATGTCGAGCGCGAGCGAGCGCTTGTTGCGGTTCGCGCTCATGAAATAGGCGCTCTCGCGCGTCTCCTTGCCGTCGGTGCCCTTGAGGAAGGGCGGACCGAACCGCCGCGTGTCGTCGCCCGCGCCGGGCCGCTCGATCTTGATCACGTCGGCGCCGAGATCGCCGAGGAGCTGCGTGCAATAGGGGCCCGCCAGAACGCGCGTCAGGTCGACGACCCGTATCCCGGCGAGCGCGCCGCCCGTTTCGGCCATGGCATGGTCCTTTCGACGATCCTCGCCCCAATTCGGCCCGTCATACGCCAACTCGACCGCGACCGAAAGGCCGCGCGGGGCCGGTTTGTTGACAGCCTGGGGGGCCTCGCCTAGCTTCCGCGACGGTGCCAGGCGCTCCGCCGGCGCCGCAACACCGACATCGCGCAGCGTCGCCCGAGGAGGCAATCGTGGCCAGCCGGACAACCGACACGCCGCACAACGTCAGGGAGCTCCGGAACTATGTCGGCGGATCCTTCGTCGACGGCACGCGGACCTTCGACAACATTACGCCGGTCGACGGCACGCTCCTCGCGCGGGTGCACGAGGCCGATCAGGCGACCGTCGACCGGGCGGTCCTCGCCGCGCGCGAGACCTACGAGAAGGTCTGGGGCCGCATGCCGGTCGAGGGCCGGGCCAAGCTTCTGTACGCCGTCGCCGACGGCATCGAGAAGCGCTTCGACGAGTTCGTCGCGGCCGAATCGGCCGACACCGGCAAGCCGCGCTCGCTCTCGTCCCATCTCGACATCCCGCGCGGCGCCGCGAATTTCCGCATCTTCGCCGACCTGATCAAGTCGGTCGGCACCGAGTGCTACCCGATGGACACGCCCGACGGAAAGGGTGCGCTCAACTACACGATCCGCCAGCCACACGGCGTCGTCGGCGTGATCTCGCCGTGGAACCTGCCGCTTCTCCTCTCGACGTGGAAGATCGCGCCCGCCATGGCGAGCGGCAATTGCGTGATCCTGAAGCCGTCGGAGGAGACCCCGACCACGGCGACGCTCCTCGCCGAGGTCATGCACGAGGTGGGCATCCCGCCGGGTGCCTTCAATGTCGTGCACGGGTTCGGCCCCAATTCCGCCGGCGAGTTCATCGCGAGACACCGCGGCATCGACGCCCTCACCTTCACCGGCGAGACGCGGACGGGCTCGGAGATCATGCGCTCGGCGTCGGCCAACGTGAAGGCGCTCTCGTTCGAGCTCGGCGGCAAGAACCCGGCGATCGTGTTCGCCGACTGCGACTTCGACGCGGCGATCGACGGCACGACGCGCTCGGTCTTCGCCAATTGCGGCCAGGTCTGTCTGTCGTCCGAGCGGGTCTATGTCGAGCGGCCGATCTTCGACCGGTTCGTCGCCGCGCTCAAGGCGCGCGCGGAGACGATGAAGATCGGTCGGCCCGAGGACGCATCGACGCAGATGGGCCCCCTGATCTCGCGCGAGCACCGCGACAAGGTGTTGTCCTACTACACCCTCGCCAAGGCCGAGGGCGCAACCGTCGTCACCGGCGGCGGCGCGCCGCGCTTCGGCGACGAGCGCGACGGCGGCGCTTATGTCGATCCGACGATCTTCACCGGATTGTCCGAGGCCTCGCGCGTCCAGAAGGAGGAGATCTTCGGCCCCGTCTGCCACATCACGCCGTTCGACCGCGAGGAGGACGCCGTGCGCATGGCCAACGACACCGACTACGGCCTCGCCGCGGTGATCTGGACCACCAACCTCACCCGCGCGCATCGCGTGTCGCAGCAGGTCCTCGCCGGCATCACCTGGGTCAATTGCTGGTTCCTCCGCGACCTCCGCACGCCGTTCGGCGGCATGAAGCTCTCCGGCATCGGCCGCGAGGGCGGCCAGCACGCGCTCAACTTCTATTCCGAGCAGCGCAATATCTGCATCAAGCTTTAGGGACAGTCATGACCGAAGCAGCGATCGAGACGGCGGCGCGCGACATCCGCACCGCGTGGGAGACGGGCAAGGCCATTCCGGCGGTGCGCGATTCGCTTCCCGCCGGCGACGTCGCCGCGGCCTATGCCGTCCAGAGCCGCAACACGCGGCACTGGATCGCGACCGGCCGCCGGCCGTCAGGGCGCAAGATCGGTCTCACCGCCAAGGCGGTGCAGAAGCAGCTCGGCGTCGACCAGCCCGACTACGGCATCCTCTACGCCGACATGGAGGTCGTCGACGGCGACGAGATCGCGGCCGGGCGCGTGCTCCAGCCGCGCGCCGAGGCCGAGATCGCGCTCGTCCTCGAGAAGGACCTCACCGACCGCCAGCTCACGCTGATCGACCTGATCGCCGCCACCGCCTACGCGCTGCCGGCGATCGAGGTGGTCGGGAGCCGCATCGCCAACTGGGACATCAAGATCGTCGACACCATCGCCGACAACGCCTCGTCCGGGCTCTATGTCCTCGGCACCTCGCCCGTCACGCTCGACCGGATCGACCTCCGGCTGTGCGGCATGTCGCTCGAGAAGAAGGGCGAGCCGGTCTCGGTCGGCGCCGGGCTCGCCTGTCTCGGCAATCCGCTCAACGCGGCGCTCTGGCTCGCGCGCAAGATGGTCGATGTCGGCATGCCGCTCAAGGCGGGCGACACCATCCTCACCGGCGCGCTCGGCCCGATGGCCCCGATCGCGCCGGGCGACGTGATCGAGGCGCGCATCTCGGGCCTCGGCTCAGTGCGGGCCGCCTTCGCGGCCTGATCGGAGACCGGACATGGCGAAGACCAAGGTCGCGATCATCGGCTCGGGCAATATCGGCACCGATCTGATGATCAAGGTGATGCGCACCTCGAAGGTCCTCGAGATGGGCGTCCTCGTCGGCGTCGATCCGTCCTCCGACGGGCTCGCGCGCGCGAAGCGTCTCGGTGTGGCGACCACCGACAAGGGCATCGATGGTCTCGTCGCGATGGCGGAATGGAAGGAGATCGCGATCGTCTTCGACGCCACGTCGGCGAAGGCGCACAAGCACAATTCCGATGTCTGCGTGAAGGCGGGCAAGAAAATCATCGATCTGACGCCGGCCGCGATCGGCCCCTATGTGGTGCCGGTCGTCAACATGGACGAGCATCTCGCGGCGCCCAACATCAACATGGTGAGCTGCGGCGGCCAGGCGACGATCCCGATCGTCCACGCCGTCGCCCGCGTCGCGCCGGTCCATTATGCCGAGATCGTCGCCTCGATCGCCTCCAAGTCGGCCGGCCCCGGCACGCGCGCCAATATCGACGAGTTCACCGAGACGACCTCGAAGGGGCTCGAGATCGTCGGCAGCGCCGACAAGGGCAAGGCGATCATCGTGCTCAACCCGGCCGAGCCACCGCTGATCATGCGCGATACCGTCTATGTCCTCTCCGGCGACGCCGACACCGATGCGATCGCGAAATCGGTCAAGGACATGGTCAAGGAGGTCCAGGCCTATGTGCCGGGCTACCGGCTCAAGCAGGAGGTGCAGTTCGAGCGCTTCGGCTCGAACAACCCGCTCCGCATCCCCGGTCTCGGCGAGTTCCGCGGCATCAAATCGTCGGTCTTCCTCGAGGTCGAGGGCGCCGGCCACTACCTTCCCAACTACGCCGGCAATCTCGACATCATGACCTCGGCCGCGCTCAAGACGGCGGAGCGCCTGGTCGAGCGGCATCTCGCCGCCTAGGAGAACCGCGATGGCGATCGACAAGGCGAAGAAGATCTACGTCCAGGATGTGACGCTCCGCGACGGCATGCACGCGATCCGTCACCAATACGGCCTCGACCATATCAAGGCGATCTGCCAGGTGCTCGACGCGGCGAACGTGTCCGCGATCGAGATAAGCCATGGCGACGGGCTCGCCGGCATGTCGTTCAACTACGGCTTCGCCAAGAACACCGATCTCGAATATATCGAGGCGGCCGCGTCTGTGACCAAGAACGCGAAGATCGCGACGCTCCTGATCCCGGGCATCGGCACGGTGCACGATCTCCGCGAGGCCTATGAGGCGGGCGCGCGCTCGGTCCGCATCGCGACCCATTGCACCGAGGCCGACATCTCCAAGCAGCACATGGAGTATGCGCGCGAGATCGGGATGGACGTCGCCGGCTTCCTGATGATGGCGCATATGAGCCCGGCGAAGGAGCTCGGCGCGCAGGCGAAGCTCATGGAGTCCTATGGCGCGCATTGCGTCTATGTCACCGATTCGGGCGGTGCGCTCCTGATGGAGGGCGTCGCCGAGCGCTTCAAGGTGTTCCAGGACGTCCTGAAGCCGACGACGCAGACCGGCATGCACGCGCACCACAATCTGTCGCTCGGCGTCGCCAACTCGATCGTCGCGCTCGACCACGGCGCGACGCGCATCGATGCCTCGCTCGGCGGCATGGGCGCCGGCGCCGGCAATGCGCCGCTCGAGGTCTTCATCGCCGTCGCCGACCGCATGGGCCTCAACCACGGCTGCGACGTCTTCAAGCTGATGGATGCCTGCGAGGAGCTCGTCCGGCCGCTCCAGGATCGCCCGGTCCGGGTCGACCGCGAGACGCTCACGCTCGGCTATGCCGGCGTCTATTCGAGCTTCCTCCGCCATGCCGAGACGGCCTCCAAGAACTACGGCATCGATACCCGCGAGATCCTGGTCGAGCTCGGCAAGCGGCGCATGGTCGGCGGCCAGGAGGATATGATCGTCGACGTCGCGCTCGATCTCACCAAGGGCCGCGGCGCGAGCAAGGGAGCCTGATGATGGCCAATGTCGTCAAGATCGCCGAGACGCTCGACAACGCCGCGCGCCATGCCGAGGCGATCGAGCAGATTTCCAACTACGACAAGATGACCCTGCCCGAGGCCTACGAGGTGCAGCGCACGCTGATCCGCCGCCGCCTCGACCGCGGCGAGAAGCGCGTCGGCATGAAGATGGGCTTCACCAGCCGCGCCAAGATGGTGCAGATGGGGCTTTCGGATCTCGTCTGGGGCCGGCTCACCGACCAGATGGTGATCGAGGACGGCGGCGTTCTCGCGTTCAAGAACTACGTCCATCCGCGCGTCGAGCCGGAGGTGGCCTTCCTCCTCAAACGCCCGCTCGGCTGGCCGGTCACCGGCGCCGAGGCGCTCGCCGCGGTCGAGGCCGTCGCGCCGGCGATGGAGATCATCGATTCCCGCTACAAGAACTTCAAGTTCTCGCTCGAGGACGTCGTCGCCGACAACTCGTCGTCGTCGGGCTTCGTCGTCGGGCCGTGGCAGAAGGCCGACGGGGATCTGACCAATCTCGGCATGGTGCTCGAGTTCGACGGCCGCCCGGTGCAGATCGGCTCGTCGGCGGCGATTCTCGGCAACCCGATCCGCTCGCTCGTCGCCGCCGCGCGGCTGACGCACGAGGCCGAGGAAGGCCTGCAGGCCGGCTGGATCGTCATGGCGGGCGGTGCGACGGCGGCCGAGGCGTTGAAGCCCGGCGTCCATGTCCGCCACATCGTCGAGACGCTCGGCTTCGTGAGCTTCACGGTCTCGGCGGGCTAGCGCGCATCGCGGCGACCCGGCATTCGCGACACCCCGCGCGAGGGAGCGACCGGCGATGCTGATGCGCGCGATCCTGAAGACCGGGGAAGCGATCCCGGCGCTCGGGCTCGGCACCTGGAACGCCTTCGACGTCGGCGCTCAGATGCGCGACCGCGCCGGGCCCAAGGGCGTGCTCGATCTCTTCTTCGCGGCCGGCGGGCGCGTGATCGATTCCTCGCCCATGTACGGCAAGGCCGAGACCGTGGTCGGCGATCTCCTCGATGCGACCGGCCAACGGGGCGCAGCCTGGATCGCGACCAAGGTGTGGACGACCGGCAAGGCCGCCGGCATCGAGCAGATGCGGTCCTCGGCGCGGAAGCTCCGAAAGCCGGCGCTCGATCTCATCCAGGTCCACAACCTCGTCGATTGCGAAACCCATCTCGACACGCTCGCCGGCTGGAAGAAGGAGGGTGCGGTCCGCTATGTCGGGATCACCCACTACACGACCGGCGCGCTCAATGCGCTCGCCGACATCGTCGCCCGACGCGACATCGATTTCGTGCAGACGGTCTACTCGATCGGCACGCGCGAGGCCGAGCGACGCCTCTTGCCGCTCTGCGCCGACCGCGGCGTCGCGGTGATCGCGAACAAGCCGTTCGACACCGGCGCCCTCTTCCGCCGCGCCCGCGGCCGGAAACTGCCGCCCGTCGCCAAAGCGCTCGGCTGCCAGAGCTGGGCCGCGTTCTTCCTCAAGTTCATCCTCGGCCACCCGGCGATCACGGTCGCGATCCCGGCCTCGGGCGATCCCGATCACGCGCGCGACTGGGTGGATGCGGGCGCCGGCCCGATCCCCGACGAGGCGATGCGGCGGACGATGGCCGCGGCGTGGGACGCCTTGTAGCGGCGCCCTTTTGTAGCGGCGCCCTTCAGACCTGATCTGGGCGT
Organism: Alphaproteobacteria bacterium; assembly: GCA_016869145.1. Classification (GTDB taxonomy): domain Bacteria; phylum Pseudomonadota; class Alphaproteobacteria; order MPNO01; family VGEU01; genus VGEU01. Next base: position 20,000 of record VGEU01000010.1, read on the forward strand.
GGCATCACGGTGCCGCAATTCGTGCAGGTCCGCGCCTTCTCGCTCTCGAAGAAGTTCTGATAGGCCTTCGACACCGGATCGCTCCGGTAGTCGGCGACCGTGAACGTCTCCTCGTGCAGGAAATTGTCGCAGGCCGGGCAGAACCAGTGGAACCGGTCGATCTCGCCCGGCTTGCGCATCCGCTCGATCACCAACAGGAAGGCATCCGGCGGGAAGCGCGGCGAGTGGGGCACGCCGGCGGCGGTGTAGATCGCCTGCCCCTCGTGCAGCACGTCAACCGCCTCCTTGCCCTCGGGCGTGCGGTAGTGGAGCCGCATGTCGCCCTTGATCATGTACATGACCTCGTCGGAGGCGTTCACGTGGAACTCGCTCCGGTACTCGCGCCCGCGCGCGATGAAGGCGAGCGATTCCGGGCGTTGCCAGAGGACGTGGACGCGCTTGCCCGACCGGGTGAGCTCGCCGCAGATCGGCGCGAAATCGGCAATCGGCATCGGCAGCATGGCATCGCTCCCCGTCGGGTGTCGGCGCCCTAGACTACGCCTGAGACCCCGCTCATGGCGAGAAGGGTCGCGATCAGCGCCGACGGATCGGCGATGCCGCGGCCGGCGATGTCATAGGCCGAGCCGTGCGCGACGGAGGCGAAGAAGACCGGCGTCCCGATGGTGAACGCTGCGGTCCGGTCGAAGCCGGTGAGCTTGGCCGGGATATGGCCCTGGTCGTGGATCATGACGACGAAGCCGTCATAGCCGGGCTTGAGGAACATGATATCGGCGCCGAACGGGCCGTCGGCGCCGATGCCCGCGGCCTTCGCCGCGGCGATCGCGGGCACCACGGTCTCGATCTCCTCGCGGCCGAACAGCCCGCCTTCGCCGGCATGCGGGTTGACGCCCGAGACCGCGATCCGGGGCCGCGCGATGCCGAGCCGGCGGAGCGCGTCGTCGGTCGCGGCGAGGCAGCGGAGGATGCGCGGGCGATCGATCAGCGCGAGCGCGCGGCGGAGCCCGACATGGAGGGTGACATGGGCGATCCGACGCTCCTCGTTCGCGAGCATCAGGAACACGTCCTCGGGCGCGGTCCCGGTGCGCAGGGCGATGAAGCCGGGATAGCCGTCGAAGGCGATGCCGGCGATTTCGATCGCCTTCTGCGTCTGCGGCGCGGCGACGATCGCCGCAATCGCGCCCGCCTGCGCGAGCTCGACTGCGCGCCCCGCCCAGTCGAGGATCGCCCGCCCGTTCTCGGCCCGGAGCGTCGCGGGCGCGAAGCCGGCGAGCGGAAACGGCGCCGCTTCGATCACATCGACCGTCCCCGGCGCGAATGCGGCCGCGGCGACGCTCGGGCACGGCCGGACCTCGAGCGGCAGCGCGAGATGCGCGATCCACCACCGGGCGAGCGCCGCATCGGCGACGAGAATCGGCCGCAACGCCCCGCGAACGCGCGGGTCAATCATCGCCTTGAGCGCGATCTCGGGCCCGATGCCGGCCGGGTCGCCCGGCGTGATCGCGATGACGGGTGGCACGCGCTCCCCTTTCAGATCGGCAGCACGATCAGCGTATCGATGCGCGCCGAATCGCAGATCACCAACCGCTCCTTGAACCGCGCCTTGCCGGCCTCGAATACGACGCGGTCGATGCATTTGCCGGAGCTGAACACCGCGATGTCGCCTTCCTGCATGGTGCGGATGACCGCATAGCCCGACCACACCGTATAGACGCCCGCCGTCTCGTCGACGATGCGGAGCGCGCTCACGAGATGGCGGTACCAGTGCGGCTCGTAGATGTTGGCGCGGCGATAGGCGAGGACGCGGTCGCGCATCATGCCCGGGCTCGTGCAATTCATGATGCCGACGACCTGGCCCTTGGCCTGGTTCTCGCGCGGAATGATCGTGTAGGTGCCGTCGGCGGTGAAGAACGACGGCCATTCCTCGAGCCGGTCGTCGTCGATCGCGTGCGCATAGTCGGCGAGAAGATCCTCGATCGCGCGCCGGGTCTCCTCGCGCGTCATCGGCCGGCACGTCCTTCCATGCAGTCGCGATAGCCGTTCCAGAAGCCGCGGATCGAGACCTCCGTCGCGCGCGAATCCCGGCTCGGCTCGACGGTGCGCCCGCCCATCTCGAGGATCGTCGCCTTGTCGCGATCGCCGCGCGTGCCGCGCTGGACCCAGCCGCCGACGACGCCGTCCTCCATCGAGATCAGCCCGCCGGGGCCGACCATGTTCGACTGGCGGACCCGGATCGCGTGCTGTGCGGGCGTATCGTCCTCGGTGCCGAGCACCCACCACATCAGCTCGCACGCCTCCGGTCCCCGCGGCAGGCAGAGCCGCACCGCGAGCGAGTTCGAGATCTGCTGTACGACGAAGTTGGGGAAGATGCTCTGGATCGCGAGCGTGGTGCCGCAGCTGAACTCGGCCCACTTGTCGATCAGCGACGGATCGGCGAGGCGGTATTCGTCGTCGACCGCGCGGAGCTTGTCGGCCGCGTACTGCTCCTCCTCGCGGTCGGTCGCCCCGATCGAGTAGCTGATATGGTGCCAGCCGCGGTCGGAGAGCTTGATGCCGCCGTCCATCGACAGCCGGTTGATGCGGAAGGTGGCCTGGAACAGATGGAGGAGGCTCGCGTGATAGGAATCACGCACGTTCTCCATGTAGAGCTTCCAGTTGTTCGGCATGTATTGGCTGTAGGTGCCGATCACCTTCATCCGCCGCCCGACCACGCGCTCGACATTGGGCCGCATCTCGGCGCCGATATAGTCGAAGAGCGAGGGCGCCGACGGGCTATAGGTCGCGAAGACGAGACCGGCGAAGGACTCGCTCCGCAGCCGCCGCATGCCGTGCTTCGACATGTCGAAGTCGTCAGGCATGCCGCCCTTGTTGTTGAGCCCGCGCCGGAAGGCGACCGAGTTGAGCGCGCCGTCGAGATCGTAGGTCCAGTTGTGGTAGACGCAGGTCAGCCGCTCGAGGTTCTTCCCTTCCTTCTGGATGCAGACGAGATTGCCGCGATGGGCGCAACGGTTGACGAGCACGTTGATCCGCCCGTCGCGGCCGCGCACCATCACGACCGGCGTGTCGCCGACATAGTTGGTCTTGAAGTCGCCGGGCTGCGGGACCTCCTGCTCGAGCCCGACGAAACTCCACGCCGGGCCGCGAAAGATGCGCGCCTGTTCCTCGGCGTAGACCGTGGGGTCGGTGTAGATCTGGTAGGGGACGGCGCTCACGCCCTCCCCAGGCCAGACGATCCGGTCATAGGCGGTGGCCATGCGATGCCCCGTGGACTGGTAAATGCCTGTGCGAGAATACCATAGGCGACCGCGCGTCGGCGCTGGCTGCGGCGCGACGGCGCACCGATCGGGCATTCGCCGTTGGCAGGGCCCGAGGCCGGTTGTAAACTCCGGCCGCTTTGTCTGGACCCCGGAAAGGTGAACGATGTCCGACCTCGAATTCCATGCCGTCCTCAAGACCTCCGACCTCGATCCCGGCGAGGCGAAGCAGGTGCTGATCGGCCGCAAGGAGATCGCGATCTATAACCTCGAGGGCGCGTTCTACGCCACCGATGACATCTGCACCCACGCCTATGCCTCGCTCGCCGACGGCTATATCGAGGGCGACCGGGTCGAGTGCCCGCTGCATGGCGGCTGCTTCGAGATCAAGACCGGCAAGGCCTGCACTCCGCCTTGCGTCGAGGACCTGAAGACCTACACGGTCAAGATCGAGGGCGATCAGATCTTCGTCGGCCTGCCGCGCGGCTGACCGCCCGGCCGCATCGCGTCCGCCGATGAGCGCGGAAACCTACCTCGTCATCGGCACCGGACAGTCCGGCGCCTGGACGGCGCGTACGCTCCGCGACGAGGGCTTCGCCGGGCGGATCGTCCTGATCGGCGACGAGCGCCACCCGCCTTATGAGCGGCCGCCGCTCTCCAAGGAGCTTCTGTTCGGCGACATGCCGGTCGAGAAGACCTATGTCTTCCCCGAGCCCTCCTATGGCGAGAAGTCGATCGAGTGCCGCCTCGGCGTCGCGGTGACGCGGATCGAGCCGGCGGCCAAGCGCGTCCATCTCGGCACCGGCGAGACGCTCGGCTACGACAAGCTGATGATCGCGACCGGGAGCCGGGCACGACCGCTTCCGGTTCCAGGCGCGCGCCTCCCGGGCGTCTTCTATCTCCGGACGATCGACGACACCCGCGCGATCCGCGCTGCGATCCGCCCCGGCGGCAACGTCGTCGTGATCGGCGCCGGCTGGATCGGGCTCGAGGTCGCGGCCGGCGCTATCAAGCTCGGCGCCGCGGTGACGGTCGTCGAGGCCGCCGACCGCGTCTGCGCCCGCGCGCTGACGCCCGACCTCTCCGCCTATCTCCTCGCCCGCCACCGCGCCAAGGGCGCCGACATACGTCTCGGCACCGGCATCGCGCGGATCACCGGCGAGCCCGGCGCCTCGGGCGTTGTCCTCGCCAACGGCACCACGATCGCGGCCGACCTCGTGGTGATCGGGATCGGCATCGTCCCCAATTGCGAGATCGCCGAGGCCGCCGGGCTCGCCGTCGACAACGGGATCGTCGTCGACGAGATGGGCCGGACCTCCGATCCGTCGATCTATGCCGCCGGCGATGTGACCAATCACCCGAACGCGCAGCTCGGCCGGCGCATCCGCCTCGAATCCTGGGAGAACGCGCAGAACCAGGCGATCAACGCCGCCCGCGCGATGCTCGGCAAGGGCACCGCCTATGCCGAGATCCCGTGGTTCTGGTCCGACCAGTACGACCTCAACATCCAGCTCGTCGGCCTGCCGCTCGATGCCCGCGACGCCGTCACGCGCGGCGATCCGGCGGCCGACCAGTTCATCACGTTCTATCTCAAGGACGGCCGCATCGACAGCGCGGCCGCCATCAACGCCGGTCGCGACGTCCGCTTCGTCCGCCGGCTCATGCAAGCGGGCAAAATCGTCGACCGCGCCCTCCTCGCCGACCCCGCAACGAAGCTCCAGGGTCTCCTCAAATAGCCCACGCCGCACGCAGCACCGGCATGAGGCCGGCGACAAAGCGGTCGGCATCGACGAGCGCGGAGCCCCGCATGCGCGCCGGCAATGATGTTCGAAGTGCGGCCCGCCGCGCCGGATCGCCCGCGAGGCCGACCGCGATCGCGACATAACGCGCGCGGTCTTCGGCCGCGAGCGCCTCCGCCCCGACATTGGCGAGGAAGGAGAGCCCCATTCGGCCGGCAAATCGGTCGCCCACGAGCGTCACGACCGGAACCCCGCGAGAGAGCGCATCGCAGCTCGTCGTGCAGCCGCCGAACGGAAACGGGTCGAGCGCCACGTCGATCGCGTCATAGGCGGCGAGATACGCCTCGGGGGGCACGAAGGCGGAGAGTTCCAGCCGCTCGGGCGCGAGGCCGGCCGCACCGAACAGCGCCCGCATCCGCTCGACACCGGCCGCGTCGGCGAGCCCCTGCGCCATCAGGACGAGCCGGCTCCCGGGCAACTCGGCGAGAATCTCGGCCCAGACCGACGCGACGGCCGGATTGATCTTGGCGAGGCTGTTGAAGCAGCCGAACACTACCGGCCCGTCGGCTGCGCGCACGACCGGATTGCGGCGGAGCCCGGTCGCGTCGTAGCACCACGCGCTCTCGGGATGGCGGAGAACACGCTCGGAATAGTTCGCCTCCGCGCCCTCAGGCACCATGTGTCGATCGGTGAGGATGACATCGATCGCCGCGACGCCCGTCGTCCCCGGATAGCCGATCCAGGTGATCTGCAGCGGCGCGGCGCGGCGGGCGAACATGCCGAGCCGGTTGTTGTCGGTGTGGCCGGCGAGGTCGAAGAGCACATCGATGCCATCAGCGCGGATACGCGCCGCGAGCGCCTCGTCGTCGAGCGTCGCGCTCTCGACCCAGCCGCCCGAAGCGGCCCGGATGCGCGTCGTCACGGCATCGTCGTTGATGCGATCGGCGTAGCACACCGTCCGCACGCCGACGCGCGCCAGCGCCGCCAAGACCGCGACCGTGTAGAGCCCGACCGGATGCTGGCCGAGATCGGCCGACACGAAGCCGAGCGTCAGCGCGGTCTTGGCCGGTCTCGCCATCGGCGCGGGCGGCGGCAGGCTCAAGTCCCGGGCCCAATGCTCGTGCGCGGTGCGCAGCATCGCGGCCGTCTGATCGGTCTGGTAGAGGCTCGCGAGGAGCGCGTTGCTGCGGAGGGTGGCGTTTCCCGGGGCGTGCGCGACGACGGCCCGATATTGCGCCGCCGCCGCCGTCGCATCGCCGGTGATGAGATGAACATTGGCAGCGTTGCCCATCGCCTCGACCAGGCCGGCATCGATCGCCAGCGCCGTCCGGAAGGAGGCGAGCGCCTCGCCATAGCGGCCGAGATGCCGGAGCGCGACACCGAGATGGCTGTGGGCGCCCGCCCGCCTCGGGTCGCGCGCGATCGCGCCGCGCGCCGCCACTTCCGCCTCCTCGATCCGGCGCACCCGGATCAGCGCAGCGGCGAGATTGTCCCAGGTCTCGGCGTCGTCGGGACGAAGCGCGATTGCCCGTTGCAGGACCGCGATGCCGTCGAGATCGCGACGCGCCGACACGAGCGCGGTGCCCAGAACGTGATGGGCGAAACCGTCCTCCGGGGCCCGGCGGACCGCCTCCGCGGCCGTCACCGCGGCGTCCGCCGCGCGCCCCGCCGTGAACTGGATCAAGGCGAGATGGAGGAGGCAGGACACCGGATGCGGCAGGCGCGCGACGACCCGACGCAGCGTCGCGACCGCATCGTCCGTCCGTCCGCATTGGACGAGCGCGAGGCCGTGGAGGTGGAGATACTCGCCCGAGACCGTCACGTCCGGGGCGAGCCCGGCGAGGACGGCGAGCGCATCCGCCGGCCGCCCGAGCCGAAGGAGCGCCTCGCCCTCGATCGCGCGCGCGGTCGGGTTCCGGCGATCGGCGGCGACGAGACGGGCCGCGCGCTTCCGCGCCGCCTCGAAGCGGCCCGCCCGGAGGTCGCCGAGCGCGGTCTCGATCTCCTTGGCGGCGCTGCTCACGATCGGCCCAACCGGTCGATGAGGAGCGCGAAGAACCCGTCCGCATCGACCGTCTCGAGGACGTGGCAATTGGGCTTCTCAGCCTTCCAGTCGACCGCGGTCCGACCGAGGGTGAGCGCGCTCGCGGTCTCGACCGCCACCTGCGCGGCACGGCCGGCGAAGAGGCGGGGCGCCATCAGATAGGCGATCACGCATGGATCGTGCATCGCCGCCCCGGCGCCGCCGGTGCGCGCGAAGCCTGTCGTCATGATATCGGCGACGACGCCCGCCGCGCGCGTGCCGCTCCGCCGGAGCGCGGCGATCCGCGCGCAGTGCGCGATGACCTGGTGGGTCACGTCGAGGCCGATCATCGTCGCGCCGACGCCGCTCGCGAGCACGACCGCCGCTGCATGCGGATCGGCGTGAACGTTGAACTCGGCCGACGATGTCACGTTGCCGCGGCCGATCGCGCCCCCCATGAACACGATCGCGCCGATGCGGGCGGCGATGTCGGGCGCCTTGACGAGCGCGACCGCGAGATTGGTCAGCGGTCCGAGTGCCGCGATCGTGATCCCGGGCGTCGCGCGGACCGTCTCGACCATCAGATCGACGGCGTGGCGGGGATCGGCCGACGTCGCGGCCGGCGCGAGCGCGACACCGCCGAGACCGTCGGTGCCGTGGACATGGGTCGCGGTCTCGAGCCGGCGGAGGATCGGGCCCGGACAGCCGGCCGCGACCGGCACGTCCTCGCGGCCGGCGAGCGTCCGGAGCCGGCAGGCATTCGCGGTCGTCGTCGCGAGATCGACATTGCCGCCGACGGTCGTGACCGCGCGGATGTCGAGAAGGTCCGCGGCGGCGAAGGCGAGGAGAAGCGCGACCGCGTCATCGGTGCCCGGATCGCAATCGATCAGGAGCGGCTGCGGCACCCTCAGTCCTCTTCGAGCGACAGGAGCGCGACATTGCCGCCGCTCGCGGTCGTATTCACCGAGACCGCGCGCTCGAGGGCGAAACGCTGCAGATAATGCGGTCCGCCCGCCTTCGGACCGGTGCCGGAGAGACCCTCGCCACCGAAGGGCTGCATGCCGACGACGGCGCCGATCATGGCGCGATTGACGTAGACATTGCCGACCGGGAGCGCGCGGCGGATCGCCTCGATCGTCGATTCGATCCGGCTGTGGACGCCGAGCGTGAGGCCGTAGCCGGTCCGCCGCACCGCGCCGATCACGTCCTCGAGCCAGTCGCCGGCGAAGCGGACGACGTGGAGGATCGGTCCGAACACCTCGCGGTCGAGGATGTCGAGGCGGTCGATCGCGAAGGCCCGCGGCGCGAAGAACGTGCCATGTGCCGTCTCGGGCGGCAGCGCGCAGGCGTAAAGGAACCTCCCGTCGCGCGCCATGCGTCCGGCGTGGGACTCGAGCATCGTCCGGGCATCGGCGTCGATCACCGGACCGACATCGGTCGCGAGCAATACCGGATCGCCGATCGAGAGCTCCGCCATCGCGCCCGTCAGCATCCGGATCACCCGATCGGCGACGTCGTCCTGGAGGAACAGCACCCGGAGCGCCAAGCAGCGCTGACCGGCGGAGAGGAACGCCGAGATGACGACGTCCGCCACCACCTGCTCGGCGAGCGCGCTCGAATCGACGATCATCGCATTCTGGCCGCCGGTCTCGGCGATCAAGGGCACGATCGGGCCGTCGCGTCCGGCGAGTGTCCGGTTGATGAGGCGGCCGACCTCGGTCGAGCCGGTGAATGCGACACCCGCGACGCGCGGGTCGCCGACGAGCGCTGCGCCGATCGTCGCCCCGTCGCCCGGCACGAGGTTGACGACCGCGCCCGGCACGCCGGCGCGATGGAGGAGGCGGATGACCGCGGCGGCCGCGAGCGGCGTCTGCTCCGCCGGCTTCGCGATCACCGCGTTGCCGGCGGCGAGGGCGGCGATCACCTGGCCGGCGAAGATCGCGATCGGGAAGTTCCACGGGCTGATGCAGGCGAAGACGCCGCGACCATGGAGCGCGAGCCGGTTCGATTCCCCCGCCGGCCCGGGGAGCGCGGCCGGCGCGGCGAAGTCCCGACGCGCCGCATCGGCGTAGAAGCGCGCATAGTCGACCGCCTCGCGCACATCGGCGATCGCATCGGCGACCGTCTTGCCACCCTCGCGGATTGCGAGCGCGGCGAGCGCCGGCATCTCCGCCTCGAGTAGATCGCCGGCGCAGTCGAGGATATTGGCCCGCGCCGCGCCGCCGAGCGCGTCCCGGCCGTTCTGCGCCGCCGCCGCGGCCGTGAGCGCCGCATCGAGCGAGGCGCGGTCGGCATCGACCGCGATGCCGACGACGCGACGGCGATCGGCCGGATCGGTCACGTCACGCGCGCGTCCGGGCACCATCCGTCCATCGACGATCGGCGCCGCCTCGGCCCCGGTTGCGACGGCGCGTGCCAGCGCATCGGCGAGCGGATGGAGCGCGAGCGGGTCGGCAAAGTCGATCCCGCGCGCGACCCGGCGCGCGCCGCCCGCGATCTCGACCGGCAGCGGAATGCGCGGATGTGGGACCACGACGAGCGTCTCGGTTCGGCCGACCGGGTCGGCGACCACCGCCTCGATCGGCACGTCGTCGTCGATCCAGCGGTTGACGAAGGACGTATTGGCGCCATTCTCGAGGAGACGGCGTACGAGATAAGGCAGGAGATCCTCGTGGCTCCCGACCGGCGCGTAGACCCGGCACGGCCGCGTGCCGACGATCTGGTCATAGAGCGCCTCGCCCATGCCGTGGAGGCGCTGGTACTCGAACGGGCGGCCGGCCGCGATCGCGTCGATGGCGGCGACCGTGTGGGCGTTGTGCGTCGCGAACTGCGGATAGAGGCGCTCGCCCGCATCGAGGAGGCGCCGCGCAACCGCGAGGTAGGACACATCGGTCGAGGCCTTCCGCGTATAGACCGGGAAGCCGTCGAGGCCGCGTTCCTGCGCGCGCTTGATCTCGGTATCCCAGTAGGCGCCCTTGACGAGGCGCACCATGATCCGATCGTCGCGCGCGCGCGCGAGCCGCGCCAGGTGATCGACCACGTGCGGGGCGCGCTTCTGATAGGCCTGGACCGCGAGGCCGAACCCGCCCCAGCCGCGGAGCGCGGGCTCGGCGAAGACGATGCCGACGACCTCGAGCATCAGATCGCGGCGATGCGCCTCCTCGGCATCGACCGTGAGCCCGATGCCGACATCGCGGGTACGGCGGGCGAGTGCGAGGAGCCGGGGCGCGAGCTCGGCGATCACGCGCGTCCGTTGCGCCGTCTCGAAACGCGGATGGAGGGCCGATTGCTTGACCGAGATGCCGGGCGAGGCGACCGGCCCCCGGCCGTCGGCCCAGGCGGCCACCGCATCGATCGCCGCCGCATAGGCCTCGTGATAGCGCCCTGCATCCTCGGCCGTGTGCGCCGCCTCGCCCAGCATGTCGAACGAGTGGCGATAGGCGACGTGGTCGGACTCGGTCGAGCGTTCGAGCGCCTCCTCGATGGTCCGGCCCATCACGACCTGGCGGCTCAGGATGCGCGTCGCCTGGATCATCGCCTGGCGGATCACCGGCTCGCCGCTCCGCGCGACCAGGCGGCGCACGAAGCCCCCGATGCCGCCCTCGTCGTCGTCGAGCCGGATCAGGCGTCCGGTCAGCATCAGGCCCCAGATCGGGGCATTGACGAGCACCGATTCGCTGCCGCCAAGATGGCGCTCGAAATCCGCGGCCGCGAGCTTGTCGCGGATCAGCCGATCGGCGGTTGCGGCGTCGGGGATGCGGAGCAGCGCCTCGGCGAGACACATGAGGACGACGCCCTCGCGGCTCGAGAGCGCATAGGCGTTGAGGAAGGCATCGAGCCCGCCGAAGGCCGATCGCCGCCGACGTGCCTCGGCGACGAGCGCGCGCGACCGCAGCGATCGCGTTCCGCGCCGCCGCCGAGAGGCCGATCTCGGCGAGCCGCGCCCGCACCGCGGCCGTCTCGTCGGCCCGCGTCGCCTCGCGCATCGGACGGAGCGCGGCATCGTCGGCCGGCAGCGGTCCAAGGAACGAGGGAACCGAGGCCGCCATGCCGCCGCTAGAGGAGACCGAGCTCGCGGAGCTCGGCCCGGAGCCGCGGCGGCAGCTTCGCCGCGGCGGAGCGATCGATATCGGGCGGTGCGTCGGCGACCTCGAGATAGCGCCAGCCCTGGAACGCCCGCATCGGTCGCGGCTCGACCTCGACAAGCTTCCGTTGCAGGACGATCGCCGCCCGTCCATGCGCATCGCCCGTCCGGTCGCCGTCGACGAACCGGATGATGCGTTGACGGGCGCGGATCGCGCCCCGGATGACCCAATAGATCGAGCCGCCGTCGACGATCTCGTCGGCGCGGCGCGGCACGTTGCGCGTCAGATGGCGGAGGATCGCCGGCCGGCCGGCCGCACGCGCCTCCGCGACGCGGCGCTTCTGGAATTTCGCGATGTCCTCGACCGACTCGGCGCCGACCGCGAGCTTGACGAGATGAAGTGGCATGACGCGCTCCCCGTGCGATGGCCGACCGCCGGCACGTTTCGCGTCCTACTATGGCACCGCCCGGCGTCGACGAGAAGCGCGCGCGATCGTCGGCGTCTCAGGTTTTCTTGGTGACGACGAGCGTCGCCTTGCCGAGGCCTTCGCGGATCTGGCGACCGAGTTCGCCGCCGTCGCCGATCAGGTTGTCGCGGAGCACCGCACGCATCGCATGCACGTGCGCGCCGATCACATCGAGCGTCTGGGGATTGCGTGCGCAACCCTGCCGCGTGAATTTCTCAAGCGAATCGCCGATGGTGGTGACGAGATCGTAGCCGAAGCTGCCGCCTTGTCCCTTGATCTCGAAGGCGAGCCGGTTGATCCGCTTGATCAGCGGCTCGTGCTCGTCGGGCGTCGCGGCGAGCTTCCGGTAGACCGTATCGAGCGCGGCGAGGTCCTCGTTCGCCCAATCGACATAGTTCTTGCCGACCTCCTTCACCGCCGCCTCGGCCTTGCGCAGGAGCGCCGCATCGAAGCTCGGCGCATCCGACGGCCCGGTCGAGAGCTTGGCCTTCAAGGCCCCTGACGCGGGCCTGATCACGACATCGTCCTTCCGATCGGCCATCGTTTGTCCTTCCGTCGGTTACTTGGCGCGGCTACTTGCGCATCAGAGCGTCGATGTCGCTCGAAGACAGCGATGCGGCGTCCTTGTTCTTGCCGCCGGGCGTCTCCTTCCGCCGTTCCTCGCTCCAGCGCGGCGGACCGAGATTCTGCCGCCGTCGGTCGGGGCCGAAATAGGTCTTGGTCCGGATGAACGGGCGCGGATGCTCGATGATCGAGATGATCCGCGCATAGAGCGACTTGGCCGAGATCGGGTTGGCCAGGAACTCGTTGACGCCGGCATCCCGGGCATCGCAGATCCGTTGATGCTCGGTATGACCCGACAGCATGATCATCGGGACATAGGGGTTCGGGCTGTCCTTCGCCGTTCGCACCAGGCGGACGAAGTCAAGGCCGTCGAGCGGCTCCATGTGCCAGTCGATGATGATGACGTCGGCCGAGAAGTGCTGCAGCTCCTTGAACGCCTCGGCGGCGTCACCGGCCTCGCGGATCGCCTTGATCCCGAGGGCGTGCAGGATCGACTGGACGAGCGCCCGCATGTGGCGGTTGTCGTCGACGATGAGGACGCTGAGCTTTTCGAGGCCGAAGCGCGGCTGAGTGGTCATCGGGCTTGCATGTTCGCGGGCCGGACCGGCAGCGATGCGGGGCCGGTCGACGCCGCGAGGATGCGGCCGACATGCTTAAGGGTCGGTTAAGTCAGCCGCCCAATAGGCCAAGAAGCCTGAGCCAAAGATACTGGAGCGGCACCAGGACCACCCAGGCGATCGCCGTGAACAGCGTGAGGACGCGCGCCGCGGTCGCGAACCTGACCCCGCCGAGATGGCAGGCGACGACGACGGGCGGCAGCTCGTACGGGAAGAGGACGAGCGGCCAGCTCGCGACGATCGCCATCAGGACGTCGTAGACCGGCCAGCCGGTCGCCTCGGCGAGCCCGCCCGCGAGCGGCACCATGATGCCGGGCTGGCCCGGCATCGAGGCGACGAGCCCCATGCCCATGCCGAACGCGACGATGATCAGGTAGTTGGCGAAATCGGCGCCGCGCTGGAGCGCGCCGGCGGCGAGGATGCGCTCGGCGAGAAGCGCGCCGAGCCCGGTATGGGTCACGAAGGCCCCGATGCCGACGACGCCGGCGACGAAGAACCACGGGCCGTAATTGACCCGCTCGACCAGCGTCGTCGGCGGCAGGACGCCGATGCGCGGCAGAAGGATCATCACCGCGGCCGCCATCGCGACCCAGGCCGGGGCGATGCCGTGGAGGAAATCCGTGATCCAGAGAAGGAGCGCGGCGACGAGGACCACCGCGAGACGCGTCTCGCGCGCGCCGGGCGGCGCGATCGCCTCACCCCGGTCCGGCGGACGCGCCGTGTCGGGGAAGAGGCGCGCGATCAGCACCGGCAGCACGATGATGGGGAGGAGACCGATCACCGGGAAATGCGTCTTGAGCCAGGTCCCGTAGGTGATGTGGATGCCGTAGATGCTCTCCGCCGCGCCGACCAGGCCGAGATTGGGAACCGCGGCGGGGAGGATCGCGAAGGTCGGCAACAGCGTGCCCGCGCCGACCGCGAGCGCCATGCCGATCCGCCCGGTGGTGCCCGAAACGAAGCCGAGCCGGTCGGCGAGCGCCATCACGATCGGCATCAGGATGACGACGCGCCCGGTCGAGGACGGCACCACGAAGCCGAGCGCGACCCCGACCATGACGACGCCCGTGATGATGCCGAGATAGGAGCCCTGGAACAGCCCGACGAGGCGGCACGCGAGGCGGACGCCGAGGCCGGTCGCCTGCACCGCGACCCCGATCACGAGGCCGCCGAAGATCACCCACACCGCGCCCGAATGGAAGCCGGAGAAGACGACCGCCGCCGGCGCGACGCCAGTCGCGACCGCGAGGAGGAAGAAGATGATCGCCGCGAGATATTCCGGGAGCGCCGCCGTCGACCAGAGGCCGACGGAGACGAGGACGATCGCGGCGGCCTTGAGCGCGAGCGGGTTCGCGCCCTCGGGCGGCGGCGTGAACCACAGCGCGACGGCGATGACCACGAGTGCGGCTGCGATCAGCCGGGCGAGGCGTCCCGGGCCACCCATGTCAGAGGAGCAACCAGGCGGCGAGGCCGAGGAAGGCACAGAAGCCGACGACGTCGGTGACGGTGGTGAGGAATACGCCCGAGGCGAGCGCGGGGTCGATCTTGAACCGGCTGAGCCCGAGCGGGATCGCCGTGCCGGCGAGGCCGGCCGCCAGCATGTTGACGATCATGGCGGCGCCGATGACGAGCCCGATCTCGATTTCGCTCGACCACAGCCACGCGACGCTGCCGACGAGGACGGCGAACAGGAGGCCGTTGAACAGCCCGACGAGTATCTCCTTGGTCAGGACGCGGCGGGCATTGCTCCGCGTCACCTCCTTGAGCGCGAGCGCGCGCACCACGACGGTGAGCGTCTGGGTCCCGGCATTGCCGCCCATCGAGGCGACGATCGGCATCAGCACCGCGAGCATGACGATCTGTTCGATCGCGCCGCGGAACTGGCCGATCACCGCCGCGGCGAGGAACGCCGTCAGGAGATTGACGAAGAGCCAGGTGAAGCGCGCCTTGCCGGTGTCGAAGACGGCGGCATAGAGATCGCCCTCGCGCACGCCGCCGAGATGCATCAGGTCCTCGCCCGCCTCTTCCTCGATCACGTCGACGATGTCGTCGACCATGATCGCCCCGATCAGCCGGCCGCCGTCGTCGACGACCGGCGCCGAGACGAGGTCGAGCTGCTTGAAGACGAAGGCCACCTCCTCCTGGTCCATGCGGACCGGAATCGTCGCCGGCTGGCTCGTCATGATGTCGGCGATGCGGACGGGGCGCTTCGAACGGAGGAGCCGGCTCAGGGCGACGGTGCCGATCGGGCGGTGGCGCGGATCGACGACGAAGATGTCGTAGAAGTCGTTGGGTAGCGTCGTCGCCTCGCGCGCGAAGTCGATCGTCTCACCGACGGTCCAGAAGCTCGGCACGGCGACGAAGTCGCGCTGCATGAGCCGGCCCGCGCTGTCCTCGGGATAGGTGAGGCCCTCCTCGAGCGTGGCGCGGAGCGCGGCCGGGATCGCCGACAGGACGGCGCGCTGCTTGGTCTCCTCGAGCGAGGACAGGAGATAGAGCGCATCGTCGGATTCGAGCCGGGCGATCGCTTGCGCGAGGGTCGCGGTGCCGAGCTGCGAGGCGACCTCGTCGCGCACCGTCTCGTCGAGCTCGGGCAGGATCTCGGGATCGAACCGGTCGCGCATGATCTCGACCAGCCGACCCCGCCGCTCCGGCGTCAGGAGCTCGATCAGATCGGCGGTCTCGCCATACTGGAGCGGCGCGATCAGCGACTTGAGCTCATAGGCGAAATTGGAATCGATCGCGTCTTCGACGGTCGCGACGAGATCGGGTCCGAGACCGAGGATCGCCTCCGCGTTGACCGCGGCGGCCGGCTTGACGTCGGCGGCCTCAGAAACGGGATCGGTCATCGCGCTCCCTCTCGACCGACATGCCGGACCGTTCAAGGCCGAGGCGGCCGGAGAACGCGCATCGCACAGGTTCCATGGCCCCGCGATCGGACCGGAGCCGTCGCCGCCGTCGCCACCGCGGCCGAACGGGCGGGGCGGCGGATGTCGCGCCGTCGGCGCGCGACGGGGCTAGTTGTTTGGTGCGGTCGAGAAGACTCGAACTTCCACGGGGTTGCCCCCACAGCGACCTCAACGCTGCGCGTCTACCAGTTCCGCCACGACCGCTTTTTGGGTGCGCCGATCCGAACGGACCCTATAATCGGCCTCTGATAGCGAAGTCGGGCGCCAGCCGCAAGCGTCGCGAGCAGAGTCCGCTGACGGAGCGAAGATTTCGGTGCACGGTCCGGTCGAATGGCGCATCGAGCCGGGTCTCACGGCTTACGAAGCGGCGGTCGCGGCCATGGAGGAGAGGGTCGCCGCGATCCGTGCCGAGGCGGCCCGCGAGCTCGTCTGGCTGGTCGAGCACCCGCCCCTCTACACCGCCGGCACCGGCGCGCGCGGCCACGACCTCCTCGAGGCGGATTGCTTCCCGGTCCATCGCAGCGGGCGCGGCGGCCAGTACACCTATCATGGTCCGGGTCAGCGTGTCGCCTACGTGATGCTCGACCTCGACCGGCGCGGCCGCGACGTGCGGCTCTTCGTGCACCGGCTCGAGGCGTGGCTGATCGCCGCGCTCGACCGCTTCGGGGTGCGCGGCGAGCGCCGTGTCGGACGCATCGGGATCTGGGTCGATCGGACGGCCTGGAACGGCCAGCCGGGCCAGGAGGACAAGATCGCGGCGATCGGCATCCGTCTCCGCCGCTGGGTCAGCTTTCACGGCGTCGCGCTCAACGTCGAGCCGGACCTCGGCCACTATGCCGGCATTGTGCCCTGCGGGATCGCCGAGCACGGCATCACCTCGCTCGTCGACCTCGGTCTCACGGTGACGATGGAGGAGGTCGACGCGGCGCTGCGGGCGGCCTTCGTCGTCACCTTCGGCCCGGTCGAGGACGCGCCCCCGCTCGGGGTCAGCGCGCCTGCGCGAGCGCCATGAACCGCGCGCCAGCCGCGATGTCGGCACGCAGCCGCGCGCGGCGCGCCGCGGCCGCCGCATCATCGCCCCAGCGCTCGGCCTGAAAGCGCTCGTCGAGGAGCGAGAGCGCCGAGGCCGCCTCGGCGTCGAGACGCGCCTCGAGGACGGCGAGCGCGATCACGACCGAGCCCGTCGCGCTGGTCGTCGCGTGCAGCCCCGTCAGGATGAAGTCGTCGCAGGCTGCGATCGCGGCGAGGACGGCGTTGAGCGCGCCGGTCGGCTGCTCGACCGGCAGAATGCCCCGCGTCACCGCGAGCCGCGCCCCGTAGCGGTCGGCGAGCCAGTCGAGCAGCGGGTCCCATTCGCCGGCCTGGCGCGCGACGAGCGCGTCCGGCTCCTCGGCGCGATAGCAGAGGAGATCGGAGCGCCCATAGCCCGCGATCTCGGCGACGACCGCGCCGCGCTCTGCCGGCACGCGGTCGATCGTCGTGTTGGCGAGGCGGGTGAGCGGAAGCGACGCCGTGTCGAGCTCCTGGCCTTGCGCCTCCCACTCGTCGCGGACCGCCTCGGCCATCGCCCGCGTCGGCAAGACGAGCGCGGCGCGCGCGGGCGTGCGGATCGGCCGCCCATCGAGCGCGACCCCGAAGCCGCCCTCGGCCGCGACGACGCTCACGACTTTCCAGAACCGACGCGGCCGCGGCGTGTTCATCCCGCGACGAGAGCGGCGATCGCCGGCGGCAGCTGATCGAACAGGCCGACGACGCGGTGCGCGCCCGCCGCCTCGAGCTCGTGCACCTCGTGGACCCCCCACGACACGCCGATCGCCGCGGTGCCCGCGTTCCGCGCCATCTCGATGTCGAAGGTGGTGTCGCCGATCATCACGGTCTGGGCATTGGCGCCGCCGACCTCCGCGATCGCCTGCAGGAGCAGAAAGGGATTGGGCTTGCCCGGCCCGTGATCGACGGTCTTGAGGGTCGCGAAGCGGTGGGCGATGCCTTGCGATTCGAGAAGCTCTTGGAGACGCCGGTTGCCGCGGCTGGTGACGATGCCGAGGACGTAGCCGTCGGCCTCGAGCCGGTCGAGCACCGCGCGCGCGCCGGGAAACAGCGCCTCGTTCCGCGGCGGGCGGGTGAGCTCGCCGCGCGCGACCCGGTCGTGATAGTCGCGCACCATTTTGAACTCGCGCTCGCCGGCGCCCGGGATCAGCGTCCGGATGCCGTCCTCCCAGGGCAGGCCGATGATCCGTTGCACCGCGCGCCTCTCGGGCTCGGGGAAGCCGCAATACTCCCAGCAGGCGAGGACGCCCGTCACGATCGATTGCGCGCTGTCGAGGAGGGTGCCGTCGAGATCGAAGACGGCGAAGCGGAGATCGGTGTCCGGCATCGGGCGGTGTCGTGTTCGGTCGCGGTCCATCATAGTGGCCGGGGTGGCAGCGGTCGAAGGGATCAGTCGTCGAGGCCCGCGAACGGATCGCCGTCGAGACCGGGGTCGAAGCCGAGGAAGCGCCACGCCTCGGCCATCGCCGGCGGCAAAGGCGCGGTCACCGCGAGCGTGCCGCGGCGTAGCTGCGGGAGGCGGATCGCGCGCGCGTGCAGCATCAGCATATCGGGATCGCCGATCCCGGCCGGGAAGGCCTTCGCGTCGCCGTATTTGCGGTCGCCGATGATCGGCGTCCCGATCGCCGCGGCATGGACGCGGAGCTGGTGCGTGCGCCCGGTCAGCGGCCGGAGCGCGAGCCACGCGGCCCGCCGCCCGGCACGCTCCATCACCCGGTAGAGCGTGATTGCGCGCTTGCCGCCGGCGTGATCGACGACGACCTTCTCCTCGCCGCCGATGAGACGCTTGGCGAGCGCGAGATCGATCCGGCCCGCCGGCTCCTTGGGGACGCCCGCGACGAGCGCCCAATAGGTCTTTTCCGCCGCGCGGCCGCGAAAGGCCTCGGCGAGGAGGGCGGCCGCCGTGGCGCTGCGTCCGAGGAGGAGGACGCCGCTCGTGTCGCGGTCGAGCCGGTGAACGAGCCGCGGCCGCTCGGGCGCGTCGTATTGCAGCGCATCGAGGAGCCCGTCGAGATGGCGCGCCACCTTGCTGCCGCCCTGGACCGCGATCCCGGGCGGCTTGTCGAGGACGATGACGTCGGCGTCGATGTGGAGGACGAGGCTCCGCATCCAGTCCACCGCGTCGGGATCGAGCCGCGGCGGGGGTGCGGATCTCCGCGCCTCGGCGTCCTCGCCGAGCGGCGGCACGCGCACCTTCATGCCGACCTCGAGACGGAACGACGCCTTGGCGCGCCCGCCGTCGACGCGGACCTGGCCGGTGCGGATGAGCTTCTCGAGCCGCGCATGGCCGAGATCGGGGAAGTGGCGACGGAACCAGCGGTCGAGCCGCACGTCGCGGTCCGCCTCGCCCACCTCGATCACCCGAACCCCGCTCATCGCCGCCCGCTCAGCCGGCGACCGCGCGAACGAGACGAAGCCCCGCGAACAGCGCGCCGAGCGCTACGACGACCGAGCCCGCCATGTAGCCGAGCGCGAGATCGGTCCGCCCGCGCTCGATCAGGAGCATCGCATCCATCGAGAACGCCGAGAATGTCGTGAAGCCGCCGAGGAAGCCGACGGTGAGGACGGCGCGGAGCTCTGCCGACGGCGACCACAGCAGCGCCATCGCGCCGGCGAGCACACCCATCACGAACGAACCGGCGACGTTGACCGCGAAAGTGCCCCACGGGAAGCCGGCACCGGTCCAGTGATAGACCTGGGTCGCCACCAGATGGCGCGCGACCGAGCCAAGACCGCCGCCGATCGCGATCGCGAGGAGAAGACGGATCGACACGCTCAGTCCTCGTCCTTGCCGCCGGCGCGCAGGCGATCCCAGTAGGCGAGACGCTTGCCCACCTCGCGCTCGAAGCCGCGGTCAGTCGGGGTGTAGAGCCGCCGGCGCGCCATGCCGTCGGGAAAATAGTTCTGGCCCGAGAATCCCTCCGGCGTGTCGTGATCATAGACATAGCCCTTGCCGTAGCCGATGTCCTTCATCAGCCGCGTCGGGGCATTGAGGATGTGCTTCGGCGGCATCAGCGATCCGGTCTCGCGCGCGATCGCATCGGCATCGCCGAGGGCGCGATAGAGCGCGTTCGACTTGGGCGCCGTCCCGAGATAGACGACGAGCTGGGCGATCGCGAGCTCGCCCTCGGGCGAGCCCAGCCGCTCATAGGCCTCCCACGCCGCGATCGCCTGGGTCAACGCGCCGGGATCGGCGAGGCCGACGTCCTCGACGGCGAAACGCGCGAGCCGGCGGGCGATATAGCGCGGGTCCTCGCCGCCCGCGAGCATGCGCGCGAGCCAGTAGAGCGCCGCGTCGGTGTCCGAGCCGCGGAGCGACTTGTGGAGCGCGCTGATCAGGTTGAAATGGCCTTCCTGCGCCTTGTCGTAGAGCGCCGCGCGACGCTGCACGGCGGCGACGAGGGCCTGGGAATCGAGCGCCGGCGCCATCGGCAGCGCCGCGACCTCCTCGGCGAGATTGATCAGATAGCGGCCGTCGCCGTCGGCCATCGCCTTGAGGCTCGCGCGCGCCTCCGCCGTCAACGGGAGCGTCCGGCCGAGCGCGGTCTCGACGCGCGCGAAGAGCGCTTCGAGCGCGCGCTCGTCGAGCCGGTTGAGGACGAAGACCTGGCAGCGCGACAGGAGGGCCGCGTTGAGCTCGAAGGACGGGTTCTCCGTCGTCGCGCCGACCAGGATGACCGTGCCGTCCTCGACAAAGGGGAGGAATCCGTCCTGCTGGGCGCGGTTGAAGCGGTGGATCTCGTCGATGAAGAGGAGCGTCCCCTGCCCCATCGTCCGTCGCTTGGCTGCCTCGGCGAAGATCTTGCGGAGATCGGCGACGCCCGAGAACACCGCCGACAGCGGCTCGAAGTGGCAATCGGTCACGTCGGCGAGGAGGCGCGCGATCGTCGTCTTTCCGCTGCCGGGCGGCCCCCACAGGATCATCGACGACAGCCGGCGGAGCGCGACCATGCGCCCGATCGGCGCTTCGGCCGCGAGGAGATGATCCTGACCGAGAACATCGGCGAGCGTCTTCGGGCGGAGCCGATCGGCGAGCGGCCGCGGCGCGTCGGCCTCGAACAACCCGCCGGTGCGCGGCCCCGCCACGGCCTAGCCCTGAATGACGACCGAGCGCACCGCGCCGTCGCGGCGGAACGCGATCTGCCAGCGCGCCTCCGGGCGCTCGACGAGACGGCGGAGCTGGGTGACGGAGGCGACATCGGCGCCGTTCACCTGCGCGATCACATCGCCGCCGCGGAAGCCGACCCGTGCCGCGACGCTGCCGCGGCGGACATCGAGCACGACGACGCCCCGGTACTGCCCCGCGAGCCCGATCCCCTCCGACAAGGCGGGCGACAGATTGGCGACCGTCGCGCCGGCGAAAGGATGGCGCCCGTCGAGCTCGGCGGTCGCCCGCGGCGGGGTCTCCGGCGCCGCCTCGAGCGCCATCGCGAGCCGCCGCTCAGCGCCGGCCCGGACGACCGCGACATCGGCTGCGCTCCCGAGGGGAAGCGTCGCGATGCGGAACCGGAACGATGCACCATCGGCGACCTCGCGGCCGTTGACGGCGACAATCACGTCGCCGACGCGGATGCCGGCGCGTGCGGCCGGACCGCCCGGAAAGACGTCGTTGACGAGAAGGCCGAGCGGACGCGGCAGACTGAGCGAGCTCGCGATGTCGGCCGTCACGTCCTGGCCGGCGAGCGCCATCCACGGCCGCCGCGGCTTGCCGCCGGCGAGCGCGCCGTCGAGGACGACGCGCACCATGTTGGAGGGCGCCGCGAAGCCGATTCCGTTGGACCCGCCGCTCCGCGTGTAGATCGCGGTGTTGATGCCGATCAGGCGGCCATCCATGGCGAACAGCGCGCCGCCGGAATTGCCCGGGTTGATCGCCGCATCGGTCTGGATGAAGAACCCGAAATCAGACACCCCGCGCGCGGTGCGGGCGAGCGCCGAGACGATGCCGTTGGTCACGGTCTGACCGACGCCGAACGGATTGCCGATCGCGAGCACGAGGTCGCCGACCTCGAGCTCGTCCGAATCGCGGAGCTCGAGAAACGGAAACCGCTCGCCCGACGACTTGATCCGGAGGACGGCGAGATCGGTCGTCTGATCGGCGCCGACGAGCGTCACATCGAACTCGCGGCGGTCGGCGAGGACGACCGTGATCTCGTCCGACTTGTCGATGACGTGGAAATTGGTGACGACGAGCCCGTCGGCGGCGACGATGACGCCCGAGCCGAGCGAGTTCTGGATGCGCTCGCGCGGGAAGCCGAACGAGAAGCTGTCGCCGAAGAAGCGTCGGAAGAACGGGTCGTCCATGAACGGCGAGGTGGGCTGCGCGCGGACGACGCGCTTGGCGTAGATGTTGACGACCGCCGGGGCGGCCCGCTTGACGAGCGGCGCGAAGGAGAGCGCGATTTCGCCGCGCGATTCCGGCACGCGCTGCGCGGCCGCCGGCGCCGCGGCGACGGCTATCGCGCACGCGGCGAGAAGGGCTGCCGCCCGGTGCGACCTCGAGACAAGAGAGGCAGCCCGCGAGGCTGCCTCTTTCCCTGTCGCCGAGTGTGCGCGGTGGATCAAGCGGCCTCCTGGGGCTCCGCCGTATCGTCCTTCTGGGTCGGCCCCGAATCCTGGCCCTTCGCGTCGGGATCGCGATCGACCAGCTCGATGACGGCCATCGGCGCCGAATCGCCGTAGCGGAAGCCCGCCTTGAGGACGCGCGTATAGCCGCCGGCGCGGCTCGCATAGCGCTCGGCGAGCGTCGTGAACAGCTTGTTCGCGATCGCCGCATCGCCATGGAGCTGGCTGATCGCCTGGCGCCGCGCATGGAGCCCGCCGCGCTTGCCGAGCGTGATCAGCTTGTCAACGACGGGCTTGAGCTCCTTCGCCTTGGGCAGTGTCGTCTTGATCTGCTCGTGCTTGATCAGCGTCGCCGCCAGGTTGCCGAACATCGCCTTGCGATGTCCGCTGGTGCGGTTGAGCTTCCGACCGCTCACGCCGTGACGCATCACACAACTCCCTCTTCAGATCGGGCTTCGCCGGGGCAGCGCCCGATCAATACGGTTCCTCGAGCCGCTTGGCGAGCTCTTCGATGTTCTCGGGCGGCCAGTTCGCGATCTCCATGCCGAGATGGAGGCCCATCTGCTGCAGGACCTCCTTGATCTCGTTCAGGGACTTGCGACCGAAATTCGGCGTCCGCAGCATCTCCTGCTCGCTCTTCTGCACCAGATCGCCGATATAGATGATGTTGTCGTTCTTGAGACAGTTGGCCGAGCGGACCGACAGCTCGAGCTCGTCGACCTTGCGCAAGAGGTTCTTGTTGAACAGCGGCTCGACCGCCTGCTCGATGATCGGCGCGTGACGCGGCTCCTCGAAGTTGATGAAGAGCTGGAGTTGGTCCTGGAGGATGCGCGCGGCGAGCGCGACCGCGTCCTCCGGCTTCACCGCGCCGTTGGTCTCGACGTCGAGCGACAGCTTGTCGTAGTCGGTCGCCTGGCCGACGCGCGTGTTGTCGATGCGGAAGGCGACGCGACGCACCGGGCTGAACACGGCATCGACCGGGATGAGCCCGATCGGGGCGTCCTCGGCGCGCGACTGGCTCGCCGGCACGTAGCCCTTGCCGGTGTTGACGGTCATTTCCACGCTGATCTTGGCACCGTCATCGAGGGTGCAGATCACCAGATCGGGATCGATCACCTCGATGTCGTGGCCGGTCTGGATCATGCCCGCCGTGATCGCGCCGGGGCCGGTCGCGTTCAGCGTGATGCGCTTCGGTCCGTCGCCATGCATGCGGAGCGCGAGCGTCTTGATGTTGAGGACGATGTCGGTGACGTCCTCGTGCACGCCGGGGATCGACGAGAACTCGTGCAGAACGCCGTCGATCTGGATCGCCGTCACCGCCGCGCCCTGGAGCGAGGAGAGGAGAATGCGACGGAGCGCGTTGCCGAGCGTCACGCCGAAACCGCGTTCGAGCGGCTCCGCGACGATCGTCGCCACGCGGGCGGGATCGGCGTTGGGCGAGATCTCGAGCTTGTTGGGCTTGATCAGTTCCTGCCAGTTCTTCTGAATCACGAATGGGACCTCATGTCTCGCCGGAATGTCTCGCCGGTTCGTCGCGGGCGACCGGGCCTTTCGCTCGTCCGCCGCCGGGATGAATGGCTGCCGTCGGGCCGGAAACGTTACCCGGACGGCACGCCGCCGCGCCCGCGGGCGCCGTTCAGACGCGCCGGCGCTTGCGCGGCCGGCAACCGTTGTGCGGGATCGGCGTCACGTCACGGATCGAGGTGATCGTGAAGCCGACCGCCTGCAGCGCGCGAAGCGCCGATTCGCGGCCCGAGCCGGGGCCCTTGACCTCGATCTCGAGCGCCTTCATGCCGTGCTCGATCGCCTTCTTGCCGGCGTCCTCGGCCGCGACCTGCGCCGCGTAGGGCGTCGACTTGCGCGAGCCCTTGAAGCCCTGCGAGCCCGACGAGGCCCAGGCGATGGTATTGCCCTGCGCGTCGGTGATGGTGATCATCGTGTTGTTGAACGACGCGTTCACGTGCGCGACGCCCGTGGTGATGTTCTTGCGCTCGCGACGGCGGACGCGCGTAGCGGCTGGCTTGGCCATGTTGCTCCCCGTTCCCTCGGACTACTTCTTGCCCGCCTGCGCCTTGCCGGCGATCGGTCGCGCGCGGCCCTTGCGGGTGCGCGCATTGGTGTGGGTGCGCTGGCCGCGGACCGGCAGGCCGCGGCGGTGCCGCAGCCCGCGATAGCACCCGAGATCCATCAGCCGCTTGACGTTCATCGCGACCTCGCGGCGGAGGTCGCCCTCGACCGTGTAGTCGCGGTCGATGATCTCGCGGATGCGGATCACCTCTTCCTCGCTGATCTGATTGACGCGAACCGCGCCGTCGACGGAGGCCTTGCCGCAGATCTCCCGCGCGCGGGTCCGCCCGATCCCGTGGATATAGGTGAGGGCGATGGCGACCGGCTTGTTGGGAAGATTGATTCCCGCGATGCGCGCCACGTGGCTGCTCCTGTCTCAGGGATTTCGAGCCAGCCGCCCGACGATGGCGCAACGGCGTGCGCCCACCGGTCGCACGACTGGTCGGAGGCGAGCGATTATAGGGATCATGAACATCAAGTCAACAAGTCAACGGGGTCCCGGCCGCGGCGCGACGAGGTCCTCGATCGCGGCCGAGACGGCGTCGATGTCCGCCGTCCCGTCGACGGTCACGAGGATGCCCTTGTCGCGATAATAGGGGAGAAGCGGCGCCGTCTGGCCGTGATAGGCGACGAGCCGCGCCTTGACGGTCTCGGCGTTGTCGTCCTTCCGCCGCGTGAAGCTGGTCGAGCCGCAGGAATCGCACACGCCGGCCTGCCGGGTCGGCTTGAAGTCGTCGTGATAGACCGCCCCGCACTGGGCGCAGGAGAACCGGCCGGCGACGCGCCGGACCAGCGCCGCGTCGTCGACCCGCATCTCGATCACCCGGTCGAGCCGGAGCCTCTTCGAGTCGAGCATGGTGTCGAGCGCCGCCGCCTGGGCGAGGGTGCGCGGAAACCCGTCGAGGACGAAGCCGCCGCGGCAGTCGGGGAGCGCGATGCGCTCGGCGATCATGGCGATCATCACGTCGTCGGGGACGAGCTGGCCGGCCTCCATCACCGCCTTCGCCTTGAGGCCGAGCGCGGTGCCGGCGGCGACCGCGGCGCGCAGCATGTCGCCGGTCGAGAGCTGGATCAGCCCATGGCGATCCTCGAGGCGCTTGGCCTGGGTTCCCTTGCCCGCGCCGGGTGGCCCGAACAGGATGAGGTTCATCAACGCCGGCCTTTGAGCTTCGATTTCTTGATGAGGCCTTCGTACTGGTGCGCGAGGAGGTGCGATTGCACCTGGGTGATGGTGTCCATCGTCACGGTCACGACGATGAGGAGGCTGGTGCCGCCGAAATAGAACGGCACCGAATAATTGGCGATCAGGATCTCGGGCAGGAGGCAGACCAGGACGAGATAGCCGGCACCGATCACGGTGAGCCGCGTCAGGATGTAGTCGAGGTGCTCGGCGGTGTTCTTGCCCGGCCGGATGCCCGGCACGAAGCCGCCATATTTCTTGAGGTTGTCGGCGGTCTCGGTCGGGTTGAACACGACGGAGGTGTAGAAGAACGCGAAGAAGATGATCATCAACGCGTAGAGGATGAGATAAAGCGGCCGCCCGTGGCCAAGATAGGTCGCGATGGTGGTGAGCCAGTCCGGCCCCTGCCCGTGCGAGAACCCGGCGATGGTCGCGGGCATCAGGAGGAGCGAGGACGCGAAGATCGGCGGGATGACGCCCGAGGTGTTGAGCTTGAGCGGCAGATGCGAGCTGTCGCCGCCAAACATCTTGTTGCCGACCTGGCGCTTCGGATACTGGACTACGATCCGCCTTTGCGCACGCTCGATGTAGACGACGAACATCACAACGCCGACGGCGAGGATCATCAGGAAGATGATGAACAGCGCCGACATCGCCCCGGTGCGGCCGAGCTCGAGGGTCTGGACCATCGCCGCCGGCAGATTGGCGACGATGCCGGCGAAGATGATCAGCGAGATGCCGTTGCCGACGCCGCGCTGGGTGATCTGCTCGCCGAGCCACATCAGGAACATCGTGCCGCCGACCAGCGTGATGACGGTGGTAGCGCGGAAGAAGAGCCCGGGCTGCGCGACCGCGGGCCCGAGCGAGCCGCTCATCCCCTCGAGCCCGATCGAGATGCCGTAGGCCTGGAAGGTGGCGAGGACGACGGTGCCGTAGCGGGTGTACTGGTTGAGCTTCTTGCGCCCGACCTCGCCTTCCTTCTTGAGCGCCTCGAAATGCGGCGAGATCGCGGTCAGGAGCTGGACGATGATCGCTGCCGAGATATACGGCATGATGTTGAGGGCGAAGATCGTCATCCGCCCGAGCGCGCCGCCGGCCAGCATGTCGAACATGCCGAGGATGCCGCCGCGGTTCTGCTGGAAGATCTCGGCGAGGACTGTCGGGTCGATCCCGGGAATCGGGATATAGGTGCCGAGCCGATAGACGACGAGCGCGCCCAGCGCAAACCAGATGCGCTTCTTCAGCTCCGTTGCCTTGGCGAAATTGGCGAAGCTGATGTTCGAGGCGAGTTGTTCGGCGGCGGAGGCCATGACTTGATCCCGCTACGCTGCGCCCGTCGCTCCCGGGGCCGTGGCGACCACCACGTTGCCCCCCGCCTTCTCGACCGCCGCGATCGCGGCGCCCGATGCGCCGGCGACCTCGATCGTTATCTTGGCGTTGAGGCTGCCCTTGGCAAGGAGCCGGACGCCGTCGCGCGTCGACTTGATCATGCCGGCGGCCTTGAGCGTCTCGGCGTTGATGGTGGCACCGGCGGCGAGCCGGCCGGCGTCGATCGCCTTCTGCAGCGCGCCGAGATTGATCACCCGGTACTCCTTGCGGAAAATGTTGGAGAAACCGCGCTTCGGCAGGCGGCGATGGAGCGGCATCTGGCCGCCCTCGAAGGCGCGCACGGCGACGCCGGTGCGCGCCTTCTGGCCCTTGTGGCCCTTGCCGCTGGTCTTGCCGAGACCGGAGCCGGTGCCGCGACCGAGACGCTTCTTGCCGCGCCGCGCGCCTGGATTGTCGGACAGCTGATTGAGCTTCATCTCTCACCACCTCATGGACTGGCGGACGCCGCGGGGGCGCCCGGCGCGAAGGCGATCCCGCCTCAGCGCGTCTCCTCGACGCGCAGCAGATGCCGCACCTTGGCGATCATGCCGCGCACCGCCGGCGTATCCTCGAGCACACGCGTCCGGTTGAGCTTGTTGAGCCCGAGACCGATCAGCGTCGCGCGCTGGTCCTGGGTCCGCCCGATCGGGCTGCCGACCTGGGTGACCTTGATCGTGCCCTTGGTCCCGGCCATGGCTAGCCTCGTGCCTCCTCGCCGCGCTCGCCGTCGCGCCGGTCGAGGATCTCGCCGACCCGCTTGCCGCGCCGCGTCGCGACCGCACGCGGCGAGCTCAAATCCTTGAGCGCCGCGAACGTCGCCTTGATCATGTTGTGCGGGTTCGACGTCCCGACCGATTTCGCCACGATGTCCTGGACGCCGAGCGTCTCGAACACCGCGCGCATCGGGCCGCCGGCGATGATCCCGGTGCCCGGCGCCGCCGCACGCAGCACGACCTTGCCCGCGCCATAGGCGCCGCGCACGTCGTGATGGAGCGTGCGGCCCTCGCGCAAGGGCACCCGCATCAGCCTGCGCTTGGCCCGCTCGGTCGCCTTGCGGATCGCCTCCGGCACCTCGCGCGCCTTGCCCGAGCCGTAGCCGACCCGGCCCTTGGTGTCGCCCACGACAACGAGTGCCGCGAAGCCGAACCGCCGCCCGCCCTTCACGACCTTGGCGACGCGGTTGATGCTGACCAGCTTGTCGACGAGTTCGCCCTGTTCCTGGCTGTCGTCGGATCTCGGGCCTCGTGCCATTCTTCGCTCCCGTCAGAACTCGAGGCCACCTTCACGCGCGGCGTCCGCCAGCGCCTGGATGCGGCCGTGATACGGATAGGGCCCGCGGTCGAACACGACCTTGGCGACGCCCTTGGCGCGCGCGCGCTCGGCGACCAGCTTGCCGACTGCCGCCGCCGCGGCCTTGTCGGCGCCGGTCTTGAGACCGCCGCGGACCGCCTTCTCGATCGTCGAGGCGGCGGCGAGCGTGACGCCCGCGCCGTCGTCGATCACCTGGGCGTAGATGTTCTTGCTCGACCGGAACACCGATAGCCGCGGCACGCCGACCGCGACGCGGCGGATATGCGCCCGGACGCGGTTCTTGCGGCGTTCGCGGAGTTTCTTGAGATCTGCCATGGCGCGCTACTTCTTCTTCCCTTCCTTGCGGATCAGGATCTCGTCGGAATACTTGATGCCCTTGCCCTTATAGGGCTCGGGCTTGCGATAGCCGCGGATGACGGCGGCGACCTGGCCGACCTTCTGACGATCGGCGCCGCTGATCGTGATCGCCGTCGGACGCTCGCACTTGATCGCGATGTCGGACGGAATCGGAAAGCGCACGTCGTGGCTGTAGCCGAGCTGGAGGACGAGCGTCTTGCCATCGATCGCGGCGCGATAGCCGACGCCGACGATGTCGAGGTTGCGGGTGAAGCCCTCGCTGACGCCGCGCACCATGTTGTTGATGTTGGCGCGCGTCGTGCCCCACAGCGTCTTCGCGCGCTGGCTGTCCTCGCGCGGCTTGACGACGATCGCGTCGCCCTCCTCGACGATCTCGACGAGCTTGTGCACGACGATGCTGAGCTCGCCGAGCTTGCCCTTCGCCGTGACGGTCTCGCCCGCCACCGTCACGTTGACCCCGGCCGGGATCTTCACCGGCACCTGACCTACGCGCGACATCGTCCGTTCTCCCTCGCCCGCGCCGTGCTCAGAACACGGTGCAGAGGACTTCGCCGCCGACATTGGCGGCCCGAGCCTCGCCGTCGGACATCACGCCTCGCGGCGTCGACAGGATCGAGATGCCGAGCCCGTTATAGACGCGCGGCAGATCCTGGATGCGCGAATAGACGCGGCGGCCCGGCTTCGATACGCGACGGAGCTCGCGGATCACCGGCTGTCCGTCATGATACTTGAGCTCGACCGTGAAATGGGTCACGCCCTCGCGCACATCGGCGCTCGTATAGCCGCGGATATAGCCCTCGCGCTTGAGAACCTCGAGCACGTTCGCGCGGAGCCGCGATGCCGGCGTAATGACGGTCGTCTTCCGTGCCCGCTGGGCATTGCGGATCCGCGTCAGGAGATCGGCGATGGGGTCGTTCACGCTCATCCCTCCGCTCCTACCAGCTCGCCTTCACGAGACCGGGAATGAGGCCCCGCGAGCCCAGCTCGCGGAGCGCGATGCGCGACATCTTGAACTTGCGGTAGAAGGCCCGCGGGCGGCCGGTGAGCTGGCAGCGGTTGCGCTGGCGCACGGGCGAGGCGTTGCGCGGCACCTTGGCGAGCTTGAGCCGGGCGGCGAAACGCTCCTCCATCGGCAGCGACTTGTCGTTGGCGACACCCTTGAGACGCGCGCGCCGCGCGGCGTTCTTCTTCGCCAGACGCCGGCGCTTCTTGTCGCGTTCAACGGCACTGAGCTTCGCCATCCTTCATTCTCCTCCGTCTCGCCTGCCGTCAGCGCGTGAACGGCATGCGGAAACCGCGCAGGAGCGCACGCGCCTCGTCGTCGCTCCTCGCCGTGGTGACGATGATGATGTCCATGCCCCGGACCTCGTCGATCTGGTCGTAGTTGATCTCGGGGAAGATGAGCTGCTCGCGCACGCCGAGCGCGTAATTGCCGCGCCCGTCGAAGCTCTTCGGCGACAGGCCGCGGAAGTCGCGCACGCGCGGCAGCGCGATGGTGACCAGCCGGTCGAGGAACTCGTACATCCGCTCGCGCCGCAGCGTCACCTTGACGCCGATCGGCATGCCGGCGCGGAGCTTGTAGGTCGCGATCGACTTGCGCGACTTGATGATCACCGGCTTCTGGCCGGCGATCGCGGTCATATCGCGCGCCGCCATGTCGACCTTCTTGCCGTCCTTGATCGCCTCGCCGACGCCCATGTTGAGAACGATCCGGTCGAGGCGCGGGATCTGCATCGGGTTCGCGTATTTGAACTCCGCTTGGAGCGCCGGGCGGATGTCCTTGAGATAGAGTTCGTGTAGCCGCGCCATCGCCCTAGCCCCGGTCGATCACTTCGCCCGAGCGGCGCGCGACGCGAACCTTGCGCCCGCCCTCGAGGAACTTGAAGCCGACCCGCGTCGCCTTGCCGCCCTGCGGGTCGACGTGCGCCACGTTCGAGACGTGGATCGGCGCCTCGATCTCGACGATCCCACCCTGCTGGCGGGCCGTCTGCTTCTCGTGCTTGCGCGCCATGTTGACGCCCTGGACGACGACGCGGCCCTCCGCCGGGATGACCCGGAGGATGCTGCCGCGCTTGCCGCGATCGCGTCCGGTGATCACGATCACCTCGTCGCCCTTCTTGAACTTCCTGATGCGCGTTGGACTGCCTGCCACGACCCGAACTCCCGTATCGATTCCTAGAGCACCTCGGGTGCCAGCGAGATGATCTTCATGTACTGCTTCGCGCGGAGCTCGCGCGTGACCGGACCGAAGATGCGCGTTCCGATCGGCTCGCCCTGGTTGTTGATGAGGACCGCGGCGTTGGTGTCGAAGCGGATCGCGGTGCCGTCGGGCCGGCGGATGTCCTTCGCGGTGCGCACGACGACGGCCTTGAGCACGTCGCCCTTCTTCACGCGCCCGCGCGGGATCGCCTCCTTCACCGAGACGACGATCACATCGCCCACGGTCGCATAGCGCCGGCGCGAACCGCCGAGCACGCGGATGCATTCAACGCGCCGCGCGCCGGAATTGTCGGCGACCTCGAGATGGGTCTGGACCTGGATCATCGTCGTCTCTCCGTCCGCGGATCGCGCCTCGCCCGGCTTCGCCGGTCAGCCGCGTCCCTCCGCGATCACTTCCCACGTCTTGGTCTTCGACAGCGGCCGGCACTCGCGGATCTGCACCACGTCGCCGATCTGGCAGCGGTTCGCCTCGTCGTGCGCCGAATACTTCTTCGAGCGGCGGATGAACTTCTTGTAGATCGGGTGCATCACGCGCCGCTCGACGCGGACGACGACGGTCTTGTCCATCTTGTTGCTGACGACGGTGCCCTGGAGGATTCGCTTCGGCATGGTCTGGTTCCTAGGACGCCTTCCGCGCCATCTCGTTGAGGACCGTCTGGATGCGCGCGATGTCGCGCCGCACGGTGCGCACGCGCGCCGTCGAGGCGAGCTGGCCGCCCGCGCGCTGGAAGCGGAGGTTGAGCGCCTCCTTGCGGAGATCGCGCAATTCCTGCATCAGCTGGTCGCGCGATTTGGTCCGGAGATCGACCGCGTCCATGTCAGGCCCCCGTCGCTTCGCGGCGCACGATCCGCGTCTTGATCGGGAGCTTCGCGGCCGCGAGGTCGAAGGCGGTCCGCGCCGTCTCCCAGTCGACCCCGTCGATCTCGAACATGATGCGGCCCGGCTTGACGCGGCAGGCCCAGAACTCCGGCGTGCCCTTGCCCGAGCCCATGCGCACCTCGGCCGGCTTCATCGACACCGGCACGTCGGGAAAGATGCGGATCCACACCCGGCCCGCACGCTTCATCTGGCGCGTGAGCGTTCGCCGCGACGCCTCGATCTGGCGCGAGGAGAGCCGGCCCGGCTCCATCGCCTTGAGCCCGTAGGAGCCGAAGCTCAACGACGTGCCGGCCTTGGCGTTGCCGTGGATACGGCCCTTGTGGGCCTTGCGATACTTGGTCCGCTTGGGTGACAGCATGACGGGAGTTCCTGGTCAGCGCGTCGGCTGCTGCTCGGCGAGGCGGCGGTCCTGCGCCATCGGGTCGTGCGCCATGATCTCGCCCTTGAAGACCCAGACCTTGACGCCGCACGTGCCGTAGGTGGTGCGCGCCGTCGCCTGGCCGTAGTCGACGTCGGCGCGGAGCGTATGGAGCGGCACGCGACCCTCGCGATACCACTCCAGGCGCGCGATCTCGGCGCCGCCGAGGCGACCCGAGCAGTTGATGCGGATGCCTTCCGCGCCGAGACGCATCGCCGACTGCACCGCGCGCTTCATCGCGCGGCGGAACGCGACGCGCCGCTCGAGCTGCTGGGCGATGTTCTCGGCGACGAGGCGGGCCTCGATCTCGGGCTTCCTGATCTCGACGATGTTGATGTGCACCTCGCTGCTCGTCATCTTGGTGACGTCGCCGCGGAGCTTCTCGATGTCGGCGCCCTTCTTGCCGATGACGACGCCCGGCCGCGCGGAATGGATCGTGATCCGCGCCTTCTTCGCCGGCCGCTCGATGACGATCCGGCTGATTCCCGCTTGCTGCAGCCGTTCATAGAGATATTTGCGGAGCCGCAGGTCCTCGTGCAGCAGATCCGCGTAATGCGAATCCGCATACCAGCGCGAATCCCACGTGCGGTTGATGCCGAGGCGGAGGCCGACGGGGTTGACCTTCTGTCCCATTACTCCTTGCCTTCCTTCTCTTCGGCGCGCTCACGCACGATGACCGTCAGGTTGCTGAACGCCTTCTCGATGCGGGCGCCGCGGCCCCGCGCGCGCGCGTGGAAACGCTTCATGACGAACGAACGGCCGACCGTCGCCTCGGCGACGACCAGCCGGTCGACATCGAGCTGGTGGTTGTTCTCGGCGTTGGCGATCGCGGCCTGGAGGACCTTCTTGACCTCGCCCGCGATGCGCCGGCGCGCAAAGGTGAGCGCGGCGAGCGCCGAGGCCGCGTCCTTGCCGCGGATGAGCTGCGCCATCAGGTTGAGCTTGCGCGCACTCGTCCGGATCACCCGCGCGTGCGCGCGCGCGGCGTTGTCCGGAAGCCTGCGCGGAAGGGAACGCTTGCCCATCATCAGGCCCTCTTCGCCTTTTTGTCGCCGGCGTGGCCGTGGAAGGTGCGCGTCGGCGAGAACTCGCCGAACTTGTGGCCGACCATGTTCTCGGTCACCAGCACGGGAATGAACTTCTGGCCGTTATAGACGCCGAAGGTGATGCCGACGAATTGCGGCAGGATGGTCGAGCGGCGCGACCAGATCTTGATCACGTCCTTGCGCCCCGACTGGCGCGCGACCTCGGCCTTCTTCAGGAGAAAGCCGTCGACGAAGGGACCCTTCCAAACCGATCTCGCCACGTCTCACCTCTTAGGATTTGTTGCGGCGGCGGATGATCAACGCGTCGCTCCGCTTCTTGCCGCGCGTCTTCTTGCCCTTGGTCGGCAGGCCCCACGGGCTCACCGGATGGCGGCCACCGGAGGTGCGGCCCTCGCCGCCGCCATGCGGATGGTCGACCGGATTCATCGCGACGCCGCGGACATGGCCGCGCTTGCCCTTCCAGCGGTTGCGCCCGGCCTTGCCGATGTTCTGGTTCTGGTGATCGGGGTTGGAGACGGCGCCGATCGTCGCCATGCACTTGGCGAGCACCATGCGCATCTCGCCCGAGGCGAGGCGGAGCTGGGCGTAGCCGGCATCCTTGCCGATGAGCTGGACGAAGGTGCCGGCCGACCGCGCGATCTGGCCGCCGCGGCCGGGGAGCATCTCGACATTGTGGATGATCGTGCCGACCGGGATGTTCTCGAGCGGCAGCGCGTTGCCCGGCTTGATGTCGGCACCCGGGCCGGCGACGACCTTGTCGCCGATCTGGAGACGTTGCGGTGCGAGGATATAGGACTGCTCGCCGTCGTCGTAATCGAGGAGCGCGATGAAGGCCGACCGGTTGGGATCATATTCGAGCCGCGCGACGGTCGCCGCCACGCCGAACTTGCGGCGGCGGAAATCGACCAGGCGGTAGCGGCGCTTGTGTCCGCCGCCGCGGAACCGCACCGTGATATGGCCGTGGTTGTTGCGCCCGCCCGAACTCGTCAGGCCCTCGGTCAGGTTCTTGACCGGCTTGCCCTTCCATAGCTCCGAGCGGTCGATCAGGACGAGCGCGCGGGTCGAGGGCGTGACCGGCTTGTAAGACTTGAGCGCCATGGTGCGTGCCTCAGATCCCGGTCGTCACGTCGATCGTGTTGCCCTCGACGAGCGTGACGACCGCTTTCTTGGTGTCGGAGCGGCGGCCGAGGGAATTGCGGAACCGCTTCATCTTGCCCTGCTGTCGCAGCGTGTTGACCGCCTTCACCTTGACCTTGAACAAATGCTCGACCGCCTGCTTGATCTCGGGCTTGGTCGCGGTGAGCGGCACGCGGAACGTCACCTGGTTCCACGTGCTTCCCATCGTCGCCTTCTCGGTGATGACGGGCGACAGGATGATCTCGGTCGCACGGAAGGCGCTGATCTTGCGCTTGGGTGCGCTGCGGTTGGTCATGCCAGTCGCTCCTGGAGATGGCGCACCGCATCGCGCGACAGCGCGAGCGTGTCGCAGCGCAGGATGTCGTAGACGTTGATGCCCTGCTGCGGCAGGACGTCGACGCCGGGAAGATTGGCCGCCGCGCGCACCAGATTGGTGTCGAGATCGGCGCCGCCGATGATGAGGACCGACGACCAGCCGAGCTTCTCGAGCCGGGCAGCGAGGCCCTTGGTCTTGGGCTCGGCGAGGGTCGCCTGATCGAGGACGACGAGCTTGCCGTCGGCGCGCTTGCTCGACAGCGCCGAGCGGAGCGCGAGTGCTCGCACCTTCTTGGGCAGCTTGTAGCCGTGATCGCGCACGACCGGCCCGAAGATCACCGCACCACCGCGAAACTGCGGCGAGCGGAGCGAGCCCTGGCGCGCGCGGCCGGTGCCCTTCTGCTTGTAGGGCTTCTTGGTCGTGCCGCTGATGTCGCTGATCCCCTTGGTCTTGTGCGTGCCGGCACGGCGCTTGGCGAGCTGCCACTGGATCATGCGGTGGATGATGTCCGCCCGCACGTCGGCCCCGAACACGCGGTCGTCGAGATCGATGTCGCCGGAGGCGGTGTTGTCGAGCGTGATGACGTCGCACTTCATCGGATCAGGCCTTCGTCTCTGCACCCGCCGCGGCCGCCTTGACGGCCGCCGGGAACGGTACGCCGCCGGGGAGGCGGCGCTTCTTCGCATCCGACACGAGGACGAAGCCGCCGGCGGAGCCGGGGACCGAGCCTTTGATCATGATCAGCCCGCGCGCCGGATCGGTGGCGACGACGGCAAGGCTCTGCGTCGTCACCCGCTCGTCGCCGAGATGGCCCGCCATCTTCTTGTTCTTGAAGGTCTTGCCGGGGTCCTGGCGGTTGCCGGTCGAACCGTGGCTGCGGTGCGAGATCGACACGCCGTGGCTCGCGCGGAGGCCGTGGAAATTGTGCCGCTTCATCGAGCCCGCGAAGCCCTTGCCAATCGAGGTGCCGACGACGTCGACAAACTGGCCGGGGACGAAGTGATCGGCGCTGATCTCGGCGCCGATGTCGAGAAGCGCATCGGCCGAGACGCGGAACTCGGCGAGCTTGCGTTTCGGCTCGACCTTCGCCTTGGCGAAGTGGCCGCGCATCGCCTTCGACATGTTCTTGACCTTGACGCCGCCGACACCGAGCTGGAGCGCGGTGTAGCCGTCCTTTTCCTCGGTCTTCACCGCGACGACCTGGCAGCCGTCCATCTGGAGGACGGTGACCGGCACGTCCGTGCCGTCGTCCTTGAGGAGACGGGTCATTCCGACCTTGCGTGCAATCACGCCCGTCCGCATGGCAGGGTTCCTAGAGCTTGATCTCGACGTCGACGCCGGCGGCGAGGTCGAGCTTCATCAGCGCGTCCACGGTCTGCGGCGTCGGATCGATGATGTCGAGAAGGCGCTTGTGGGTCCGGATCTCGAACTGCTCACGCGACTTCTTGTCGATGTGCGGCGAGCGGTTGACGGTGAACCGCTCGATCTCGGTCGGCAGCGGGATCGGGCCGCGCACCTGCGCGCCCGAGCGCTTGGCGGTCGAGACGATCTCGCGCGTCGACTGGTCGAGCACGCGATGATCGAACGCCTTGAGGCGGATCCGGATGTTCTGGCCTTCCATCGTTGGCTTTTCCTTGTTCGGTGCTCGCTGGTCCGCCGTTCCGCCTTATTTCCCGATCGATGCGACGACGCCGGCGCCGACGGTGCGGCCGCCCTCGCGGATGGCGAAGCGCAGGCCCTCGTCCATCGCGATCGGCGCGATCAGCTCGATCTCCATCGTCACGTTGTCTCCCGGCATCACCATCTCCGTCCCCGCCGGAAGCTGCACCGTCCCCGTCACATCCGTCGTCCGGAAGTAGAACTGCGGACGGTAGTTCGTGAAGAACGGCGTGTGACGGCCGCCCTCCTCCTTGGTCAGGATGTAGGCCTCCGCCTTGAACTTCGTGTGCGGCGTGATCGACCCCGGCTTCGCCAGAACCTGGCCGCGCTCAACGTCCTCGCGACCCACACCGCGCAACAGGCAGCCGACATTGTCCCCCGCCTCGCCCTGGTCGAGGAGCTTCCGGAACATCTCCACGCCCGTCACGATCGTCTTCGCCGTGTCCTTCAACCCCACGATCTCGACCTCGTCGCCGACCTTCACGATCCCGCGCTCGATCCGACCCGTCACCACCGTCCCGCGACCCGAGATCGAGAAAACGTCCTCGATCGGCATCAGGAACGGACGGTCCTTCGGACGCTCCGGCTGCGGGATATACGCGTCGACCGCATCCATCAGCGCGAGGATCGACTTCTTCCCGACATCCTCGTCCTTCCCCTCAAGACCCTTCAGCGCCGAGCCCCGCACGATCGGGACGTCGTCGCCCGGAAACTCGTACGACGACAACAGCTCCCGGACCTCGAGCTCGACCAGATCCAGAAGCTCCGGGTCGTCGACCATGTCCACCTTGTTCATGTAGACCACGATCGCCGGCACACCCACCTGGCGCGCCAACAGAATGTGCTCGCGCGTCTGCGGCATCGGGCCGTCCGCCGCCGACACCACCAGGATCGCCCCGTCCATCTGCGCCGCGCCCGTGATCATGTTCTTCACGTAGTCCGCGTGACCCGGGCAATCCACATGCGCGTAATGCCGCTTCCCGGTCTCGTACTCGACATGCGCCGTCGAGATCGTGATCCCGCGCGCCTTCTCCTCGGGCGCCTTGTCGATCTGGTCGTACGCCATGAACTGCGCACCCCCAGACTCCGCGAGAACCTTCGTGATCGCCGCCGTCAGCGTTGTCTTCCCGTGATCGACGTGCCCGATCGTCCCGACATTGCAGTGCGGCTTCGTCCGCTCGAATTTCGCCTTCGCCAT
>VGEU01000011.1 GCA_016869145.1 Alphaproteobacteria bacterium
GCTATCTTGCAGAACGCGATGCCGAGGCCGTCATTCCCTCAACCACCTCGCGCCACAGACCGATACCCTACGACCAGCTCGCCTACAGAGACCGAAACAGGATCGAGCGCATGTGGTGTCGTCTCAAAGACTGGCGGCTCATCGCAACCAGATACGACAAACTCGCCGCAAACTATCTCAGCGCAGCCTTCCTCGCCGCCGCCCTCATCTACTGGAGCAAATGAGTCCAGACCCTAGCGCGCGACCCCGCCCGCACACGAGCGCATGCAGGGGCCGGCCCGGCGCGAACGGGCCGGCCCTTTCGTTGCGCGCGCTCAGGAACTCTTAAGCGTAAGCGTGTAGAACCGTCGCGTTCACCGGCGAGCGGGATGGACGCGATGGACGGCGGTCGACGCGACGAGGAATTCGACGAGGCGGCGCTGATCGCCGCGGCGGAGGCCGCGGTGTCGGCGCTCGGCGACACGTTCCGCGGCCGCGTCATGGACGATCTCGCCGCGATCGAGGCCGCGCTCGCGCGCGTCGACGACCGCGCCTCGCTCGAGGCGATCTACACCGTCGCGCACGATCTCAAGGGCCAGGCCGGCTCGTTCGGCTACGCGCTGATGACCGAGTTCGCCGGCGATCTCTGCGCCGTTCTGAGGCGGAACGAGCTCCGCGGCGCCGCGCTCAGGAACGTCGTTGCGGCCTATGCCGCGAGCTTCCGCCACGTGATCGAGCGCGACCTGAAGGGCGACGGCGGCACGCCGGGGCGCGAGCTCCGTGCGAAGCTCAACGCCGCGGTGAAGAAGCTCGCCCAGCCCGCCGCGGCCAAGTCCTAGCGCGCCCGCCGCGCCGCCGTCGCAGCCGCATCGAGCGCGCCGTCCGCCGTCACCACGACGCCATAGAGCGCTTCCGCCGCCGCGCGCGAGACATAGCCGTCGGCGACATCGCGCAGGACCGCCTCGGGCGCGCGCTGGCGCGGATCGCCGTAACCGCCGCCGCCGGTCTGCCACAAAGTGAGCACGGTGCCCTTCCGCGCCTGGCGCGTCTCGAGCACGTCGAGATCCTCGCTCGCCCCGCCCGGCGCCGCGATCGTGGTGCGCGAGAGCGGCGGGCTCGCGCCGCCGGCGAGGCCCCAGGTGCCTTCCTTGTGGTTGGCGGTGCGCGCGGTGAGGATGCAGTCCTCGAGGAGCTCGTATTCGCGCACCGCGCCGATGCCGCCGCGGTTGAGCCCGGCGCCGCCCGAATCGGTCCAGGTGTCGAACCGGCGCACGCGCACCGGATACTCGGTCTCCAGGATCTCGACCGGCGTGCCCGGCGTGAAGTGGTTCATCGGCAACACCATCGCGGTGCCGTCATGGGTCGCCGTGCCGCCGAGCGCGGTGACGGTGATCTCGTACTGCACGCTCGCCTTGCCAGCGCGGCCCTTGCTGTAGCCGACCGCGATCGCGCCGGTGCCGAGGCCCGAGGGCGCCACCGCGCGCGCCGGGTTGAGCTTGCCGAGCGCCGCCAGCACCACGTTGTAGACGAGGTGCGAGGTCGGGAAATAGTGGTTCACCGTCGCCGGATATTGCGGCGACACGACGCGCCCCTCGGGCATCACGAAGGCGACCGCGTCGAGGACGCCCGAGTTCATACGGATCGACGGATCGCTCGCGGCGAGGACGGCGAGGAGCGAGACCGCCTTCGCCGTCTGCATCGGCGTGTTGACCGGCCCCCGCGTCTGCGGGTCGGAGCCCGAGAAGTCGAGCGTCAGCCGGTCGCCGGCCTTGGTCGCGCGCACGTGGATGCGCACGCGCCGCGTCGTGTCGGCGCCGTCGTGGTCGAGGAAGCCTTCCGCCTCCGACACGCCGTCGGCCCAGGTCGCGAACTCGGCCCGCACGCGCGCGCCGGTCGTCGCGAGGAGGTGGTCCATCGCGGCGAGGAGAAGCTCGACCCCGTATTGGTCGGCGAGCGCCCGCATGCGCTCGCCGCCGAGCCGTGTCGCGCCGACCTGGCCGCGCAGATCGCCGATCACGACCTCGGGGATGCGGCTGTTGTTGCGGAGGATCGCCTCGACCTCGCGGTTGACGCCGGCGGCCGACCAGTAGCGGACCGGCGGGATCAAGACGCCGTCGTGGAATATCTCGCGCGAGGCGGCGCCCGAGGATCCGGGGACGAGGCCGCCGACGTCGGCCTTGTGCGCGACGCTGACGCCGAAGGCGATGATCCGGCCGCGATGGAATGCGGGCGTCGCGACCACCATGTCGGGCACGTGGCTGTTCCCGGCCTTGTAGGGATCGTTCGAGATGAAGCTGTCGCCCTCCTGCATGGTGTCTGCCGGATAGCGCGCGAGGATCGCCTCGACCGATTTCGAGTAGAGGAGCGAGTGGTATTGGAGCCCGCCGCCGACGATGATGACGCGGCCCGTCGCGTCGG
Source organism: Alphaproteobacteria bacterium (assembly GCA_016869145.1). GTDB lineage: Bacteria > Pseudomonadota > Alphaproteobacteria > MPNO01 > VGEU01 > VGEU01. The sequence continues at coordinate 2,398 of VGEU01000011.1, forward strand.
TGAGGCCCGCCGTCCCGTCCTGCGATTCGCGGAGGATCGGCGAATAGCCGCTGTGGAACAGCGCGTGCGCCATCGCCGATGCGGTCTCGCGCACGCGGCTTAGCACGACCTCGGTCGTGATCGGGTCGAGGATCATGCGGCGTCTCCCGCGGTGAGGATGAGATTGCCGAAGCGGTCGACCTCGGCGCGCTGGCCGGCGAGCACCACGGTCGTCGAATCGAACTGCTCGACCACGGCCGGCCCGGCGAACCGGTCGCCGGCGCCGAGCCGGGCACGGTCGTAGACGCGCGCGGTGACGAAGCGCTCGGTCGCGAGATCGTAGAGCGGCCGCTCCTCCTTCTCGGCGATCGCCGCGCCCCGTCCGGCGGCGATCACCGGCAGCTCGAGCCGCGGCACGATGATCTCGGCGATCACGCGGAAGGTGACGATCTCGGCGTCCTCGTCGGGCGCACTCGCGCCGTAGATGCGCTGGTGCGTCGCGTCGAAATCGCGCTTCAGCGCCGGCTTGTCGGCATCGGTGATGTCATGCGCCGGCGCCTCGACGCCGAGCTGGTAGCCCTGGTGCGGATAGCGGAGGTCGAGATGGCGGACGAGCGTCACCCGGCTCTCGGCAAAGCCCTCCTCGTGCGCATCCGCGAGCGCGCGGGCGCGGAGCTCGGCGAACAGCGCGTTCATGCGCGCGACCGGGAAGGCGGAGAGCTTCCCGATCGCCGAGTGTAGATAGACGTGCTTGACGTTGGTCGAGAGGAGCCCCATCGCGCTGGTGAGGCCGGGATAGGGCGGCACGATCACGGTCGGGATGGCGAGCTCGCGGGCGAGCATCGCCGCGTGGAGCGGGCCGGCGCCGCCGAAGGCCGCGAGCGCGAAGCGGCGCGGGTCCTCGCCGCGGCTCTGGAACGCGAGGCGGAGGTCGATCGCCATGTTGTTGTTGACGATGCGCACGATCCCGGCCGCCGCCTTGACCACGTCGAGGCCGAGCGGCAGCGCGACGTGCCGGCGCACCGCCTCGCCTGCCTTCGCGGGGTCGAGCCGCATGCGCCCGCCGAGGACGTTGCCGGTCGCGAGCGCGCCGAGGAGGAGGTTGGCGTCCGTCACCGTCGGCCGCTCGCCGCCGCGGCCATAGGCGGCCGGACCCGGCATCGCGCCCGCGCTCTCGGGCCCGACCTTGAGGAGGCCGTCCTTGCCGATCCAGGCGATCGTGCCGCCGCCGGCGCCGAGCGTGCGGACGGCGAGCATCGGCGTGCCGATGTCCTGGCCCGCGATGCGCCCGTCGGTCGCCTCCTCCGCGGCGCTGCCCGCGATCACCGCGATGTCGGTCGAGGTGCCGCCCATGTCGAGCGTCACGATGTCGGGCCGCCCGGTCAGCCGCGCGATCTCGATCCCCGACACGACGCCCGCCGCCGGGCCGGAGAGGAGGGTCTGGTTCGGGAAGCGCGCGCCGATGGTGATCCGCATCAGCCCGCCGTTCGACTGCATCAGGAACACCTGTGGCGTCCGCACCCCGGCGGTCGTCAGCCGGTCGGCGAGCCGGGTCAGATAGCGCTCCATGATCGGACCGACATAGGCATCGATCGCCGCCGTCGACAGCCGCACATATTCGCGGATCACCGGCAGAATGCGCGACGACAGCGAGACGCGCTTGTCGGGGAGCTCCGCGGCGAGGACGCCCGCGGTCAGCTCCTCATGCGCCGGGTTCTCGTAGGAGAAGAGATAGCAGACCGCGATCGCGTCGACGCCCTTGGCCGCGAGCCGGCGTGCCGCGCGGCGCACGTCCTCGGCATCGATCGGCCGGAGGACGGCGCCGGTATTGTCGACGCGCTCGTCGATCTCCTCGGTGAGCGATTGCGGCGCCAGCATCGGCGGCTTGCGGAAGAACGGGTCCTGCAGGTCCTTGGGATCGGGCTGCACCCAGCCGCGCGCCTCGTAGACGGCGCGGAAGCCCTTGGTGATCAGGAGGCCGGTGCGCACCCCCTTGCCCTCGAGGATGGCGTTGGTCGCGACCGTCGTGCCATGCACGAGGAAGCCCACGTCCTCGGCGCGGACGCCGCTCTTGAACAGCTCCTCGAGCGCGTTCATGACCGCCTGCGACGGGTCGTCCGGCACCGAGGACACCTTGGCGACCTCGAGGGTGCGGCTCTCGGCCTCGTAGGCGATGAGGTCGGTGAAGGTGCCGCCGGTATCGATTCCGACCATCCAGCGTGGCATCGCCGTGTCCTTGTTCGTCCGTGGTTGCGGCGAAGGGTGCGGGCGGCCTCGACGCTTGTCAAGAAAGGCCCCGACGCCGCTACAATCGGGGCATGGACGCACCCCCCGTCATCCATACGCTCGGCCATTCGCGCCACCCGATCGAGGTCTTCGTCGCCCATCTCCGCGCGCAAGGGATCGCCGCCGTGGCCGATGCGCGCGGCCAGCCGTTCTCGCGCTTCAACCCACAATTCAACCGCGAGCGGCTCCGCGCCGCGCTCGCGGCCGCCGGGATCGACTATGTCTGGATGGGCGAGCACTTGTCGGGACGCCCGCGCGATCCCATCTATCGCCGTCCCGACGGCTCGATCGAGTGGGAGAAAGTGGTGGCCTCGACCGGTTTCCAGGACGCGATCGCGGCGCTCGCCGCGTTGGCGCGGTCGCGCGCGGTCGCCATGATCTGCGCCGAGGAGGATCCGCGACGCTGCCACCGCCGGTTCCTGCTCGCACCCGCGATGGAGGCGGCCGGATTCCGCGTCCGCCACATCCGGGGCGATGGCCGCATCGAGCGCGAGGAGGAGCTGCGCGCGGGCGAGGCGGCGCCCGAGCTCCCCTTGTTCGGACGGCCCTAGAAGACCGGGAAGACACGGCGCGCGCGGGCGGGTGCGGCGCCGATCGCCGGCATTTGCCGCGAATGCGCGTGAACGCGGCGCCCGCGGCGATTCACCCTCCGGTCAACTCTCTCCCTCACATTTCCGCCCCGGCATACCCATATTCCGGGGTGTCGATGGGGTTGCTGCGATGGATCTCACGACCCTTCATGCCGAACCGCGTGCCCAGACGCTCGAGCTGATCGGCGTCGCCGAAGGACGTGGCGCGCGCGACAACGGCTGCCGCGATGGACCCGGCGCGCTCCGCGCGCACGGTCTCGCCGAGCGTCTGAGCGCTGCCGGCGTGCCGGCGCGCTGGCGCACCATCATCGCCGGCGAGGGCGACAACGAGGTCGAGACCATCGGCCGTGTGTGCGAGCGGCTCGCCGCGACCGAGCTCGTCGATGCCGTCCGGCGCGTCGGCGCCGACCGGCGCCTCGCCACGGTCGAGATCGTCGAATACAACCCGCCCCGCGACGTCGCGGGGCGGACTGCGCGGCTCGTCGGTGAGCTCCTTCTCGCCGGGCACGACAGGAGATACGCGTCATGAGTGAGGCCGTCACGCTCGAGCGCCGCTATGGCGCCGCCAATTACGAGCCGCTCCCGATCGTCCTCGTGCGCGGCGCGGGCGTTCATGTCTGGGACGAGACGGGGCGGCATTACCTCGACATGCTCGGTGCCTACTCGGCGCAGAGCCTCGGCCACGGCCATCCGCGCGTCCTCGCCGCGCTCGCCGACCAGGCCGCGCGCCTCGCCGTGCCGTCGCGCGCCTTCCACAACGACCGGCTGGGCCCGTTTCTCGCCCGCGCCTGCCAGTTGACCGGCATGGACGCGGCGCTCCCGATGAACACCGGCGCCGAGGCGGTCGAGACCGCGCTCAAGGCGGCGCGCAAATGGGCCGAGACCGTCAAGCGCGTGCCGGCCGACCGCGCCGAGATCATCGCCTGCGAAGGGAACTTCCACGGCCGCAGCATCGCGGTCATCGCGATGTCGTCGGATCCGCAATACCGCGCCGGCTTCGGGCCGTTTCCGCCCGGCTTCCGCCTCGTGCCCTACGGCGACGCTGCCGCGCTCGAGGCCGCGATCACGCCGGCGACGGCGGCGTTCCTGGTCGAGCCGATCCAGGGCGAGGGCGGCATCGTCGTGCCGCCGCCCGGCTATCTCGCGGCGTGCGCCTCGATCTGCCGGCGCCACGACGTGCTCCTGATCGCCGACGAGATCCAGACCGGGCTCGGCCGCACCGGCCGCTTCCTCGCCGTCGAGCACGAAGGCGTCAAACCCGACGCGCTCACGCTCGGCAAGGCGCTGGGCGGCGGTCTTCTCCCGGTCTCGCTCTTCCTCGCCCGCCGCGACGTGACGGACGTGTTCCGCCCCGGCGACCACGGCTCGACCTTCGGCGGCAACGCGCTCGGCGCCGCGATCGGGCTGGCGGCGCTCGAGGTCTTGGTCGGGGAGGCGCTGATCGAGCGCTCGGCCGTCCTCGGCGCGCATCTCCTCGCGCGGCTCCGCGGCCTCAACAGCCCGCTGATCCGCGACGTGCGCGGCCGCGGCCTGTTCGCGGGCGTCGAGCTCGCGCCCATGGTCGAGGCGCACGCGGTGGCCGAGGCGCTCGCGGCGAACGGCGTCCTCACCAAGGACACCCGCCGCAACACCGTCCGCTTCGCACCGCCCTTCGTCGTCACCGCGGCCGAGATCGACGACGCGGTCGAGCGCTTCGCCGCGACGCTCGCGCTGTTCGACGCCCCGGCGCGCGCGATCGCCTGATCGCCGTCAGTTCACCCCGACGGCCGGCCCGAGCGTCGGGCCTATCTCGAGATTGAGGACGAGGTCGGCGGCCGCATCCTGCTCGGTCGGCTCGCGGTTGAGGATCACGAAGCGCGCGCCGTTGCGTTTGGCCATCAGCGTGAACCCCGCCGCCGGATGGACGACGAGCGAGGAGCCGATCGCGATGACGAGGTCGCAGGCGAGCGCCTCCTCGCGCGCGCGCCGCATCGGCAGGACCGGCATCGCCTGGCCGAACGCGATCGTCGCGCCCTTGACGATGCCGCCGCACGCATCGCAGATCGGCAGCGTCTCGTCGCGGTGGAACGCCTCCTTGATAGGGCCGAGCTCGAACCGCTTGCCGCAGCCGAGACAGCTCGCATAGGTGCCGTTGCCGTGGAGCTCGATCACCTGGTGGTCGGGAACGCCCGCCTTCTGGTGCAGGCCGTCGACGTTCTGGGTGATGACGGCCGAGACGAGCCCCCGCCGCACCAGATGCGCGACGGCGAGATGGCCGCGGTTGGGCTCGGCGTTCTCCATGTCGCGGTCGATGACGATCTTCCGCCGCCAGGTCTCGCGCCGCGCCTCCTCGGAGGCCATGAACTCCTGGAAGTAGATCGGCGTCGTCTTCGACCAGATGCCGTTGGGGCTGCGGAAATCGGGAATGCCCGATTCTGTCGAGATGCCGGCGCCGGTGAACACAACGGCGCGCCGCGCCTGGTCGAAGAGGCGGCGGAGCTCGGTGACGCCGACCATCGGGTCGGTGACGACGTTGGGACGCATGGTCGTGCTATTTCGCGAGCTGGTCGAAGGCGGCGAGCGCCTCGGCGCCGTAGACGGTCGACGGCCCGCCGCCCATCTCGATCGCGACGGCGATCGTCTCGACGACCTCCTCGCGGCTCGCGCCCTTCTTCATCGCCGCCTTGGTGTGGAAGACGATGCAGCCCTCGCAGCGCGAGGCGATCGCGATGCCGAGCGCCATCAGCTCCTTGACCCGGGCCGAGAGCGCGCCGTCCTTGGAGGCCTCGTCCATCAGGCCGCGGAAGGCGCGCATCGTCCCGGGCGCGGCCTTGAACAGCTCGACCGCGCGCTGGTCGACGTCCGCCGCGAAGCTCTTGTAGTCCTTGCTCATCGCCGTCCTCCCGATCGCCGATTGGGGGACGGCCATGTTACGTCCGGAGCTCGGCCCGGTCGCGGAAAAACGCCAGCGCCTCGGGGTTGGCGAGCGCCTCGACGTTCTTGACCGGGCGGCCGTGGATGGTCTCGCGCACGGCGAGCTCGACGATCTTGCCCGACTTGGTGCGCGGGATGTCGGGCACCTGCAACAGACGCGCCGGCACGTGGCGCGGCGAGGCGTTGTCGCGGATGCGGCGGCGGATGCGGTCGGCGAGCGCGTCATCGAGCGCGACGCCCGGGCGCAGCTTGACGAACAGGACCACGCGCACGTCGCCCTGCCATTCCTGGCTGCAGGCGAGGCTCTCCTCGACCTCGTCGATCTGCTCGACCTGGCGGTAGATCTCGGCGGTGCCGATCCGGACGCCGCCCGGGTTGAGGACGGCATCGGAGCGGCCGTGGATCACGACGCCGCCCGCCGCGGTGATCTCGGCCATGTCGCCATGGCACCAGATGCCGGCGAAGCGCTCGAAATAGGCGGCCCGGTAGCGCGCGCCGTCGGGATCGTTCCAGAACCCGATCGGCATCGACGGGAACGGGCGGGTACAGACGAGCTCGCCCTTCTCGCGGTGCAGCGGGCGGCCGTCGTCGTCGAAGGACTCGACCGCCATGCCGAGCCCGCGCGCCTGGATCTCGCCCCGCCACACCGGCGCCGTCGGATCGCCGAGCACGAAGCACGACACGATGTCGGTGCCGCCCGAGATAGAGGCGAGGTGGACGTCGGTCTTGATCGCCTCATACACCCAATCGAAGCTCTCGGCGACGAGCGGCGAGCCGGTCGAGAGGATCGCGCGGAGCGCCGGCAGCCGGTGCGTCGCGATCGGGCGGATGCCCGCCTTCCGCGCCGCGTCGATGAATTTCGCCGAGGTGCCGAGATGGGTCATCCCCGTCTCTTGCGCGAAGTCGAAGACCGCGTTGGCGTCGGGATGGAACGGCGAGCCGTCATAGAGGAGGAGCGTCGCCTCACAGGCGAGCGCCGAGACGAGCCAGTTCCACATCATCCAGCCGAGCGTCGTGAAGTAGAACACGCGGTCGTCGCGCCGGACGTCGGTGTGGAGCCGGTGCTCCTTGATGTGCTGGAGAAGCGTGCCGCCGGCGCCGTGCACGATGCATTTCGGCACGCCCGTCGTGCCCGAGGAGAAGAGGATATAGAGCGGATGGTCGAACGGGAGGCGGCGGAACGGGATCGTCCGCGCGGCGAAGGGGGCGATGAAATCGGCGAGCGTCGTCGCGGTCGCGAGGCCGCCCGCCGTCGCGGATGCGCCGTCATAGGGGACGACGACGACGCGCCGGACGCTCGGCAGACCGGCGACGACCTCGGCCGTCCGCGCCGCCATCTCGATCGGCTTGCCGTTGTAGTAATAGCGGTCGGGCACGAACAGGACGGTCGGCGCGATCTGGCCGAAGCGGTCGAGGACGCCGGCGGTGCCGAAATCGGGCGAGCAGGACGACCACACCGCGCCGAGGCTCGAGGCGGCGAGCATCGCCGCGATCGCTTCGGGGATGTTGGGGAGATAGCCCGCGACGCGGTCGCCCTCGCGAACGCCCGCCGCCTCGAGTCCTTGCGCGATCCGCGACACGAGATCGTAAAGCGCGGCGAAGGAGAGCGCGCGGTTCACCGCCGCCTCGCCACGGAAGATCATCGCCAGCGCCGCGTCGCGTCGGCGGAGGAGATTCTCGGCGAAATTGAGCCGCGCGCCGGGGAAGAACCGCGCGCCCGGCATCCTGTCGCCGTCGGCGAGCGCGACCGAGCCTTGCGTCTCGGCGATCACGCCGCCTTCCGACCAGACGAGGCGCCAGAACGCCGCCGGATCGGCGATCGACCAGCGGTGGAGCGCGGCAAAGTCGGGGAGCGCGGTGCCGGCCGCTGTCGCGGCGGCGGCGCGGAATCGGGTCAGGTTGGCCGCCGCGATGCGCGCCGGCGACGGTCGCCACACTGGTTCGCTCATGGGAGAGTTCCCCCCGCTTCCCCGTCTATGACGCCCCGCCCGCACCCGGCGCGTCAAGCGCGGAGCGCCGGCGCGGCGCGTCGTGGCACCCGAACCGTTTCGGTGTAGGGTGCCGGCATGTCCGTTTCCGACCGCGTCGCGCGCCGCCTGCCCGGGCTTTCCGGTCCCGTCCGGGGTGGGCTCTGGATGATGGCGGCGGCGTTCTGCATCGTCTGCTCGACCTCGATCGCGCGCCACCTCGCCCAGGACATGTCGGTCGGCATGATCACGTTCTGCCGCTTCGTGTTCGGGCTGCCGTTCCTGGTGCCGTTCCTGGTGCGGAGCGGCGGGCGCGGGCTCCGGACGACGAAGCTGCCGCTCCATATCGTCCGCGCGCTCGGCGGCTTCGTCGGCCTCTATCTCCTCTATCTCGCGGCGAAGCTGATGCCGGTCGCCGATGTGATGGCGATCTTGTTCATCCGTCCGCTCGCGGCCTCGCTCCTCGCGGTCTTCATCCTGCACGAGGTCCTGACCGGCGCCCGGGTCTGGGCGCTCGTGGTCGGCTTCGCCGGCATCCTGATCATCCTCCGCCCTGGTTTCGCGGAAATGAACGCCGGCGCGCTGGCGGCGGTCGGGGTGGCGCTCGCGGGCGTCGTGACCTCGCTCGCGGTCAAGGTGCTGACACGGACCGACCGGCCGGACACGATCGCGACCTATTCGATCGGGCTTTCGGTTCTGTTTTCCCTGGTCCCGGCGTTCTTCGAATGGCAGTGGCCGACCCTCGGCCAGACCGGCTGGCTCGTCCTCCTCGCCTTCTCGGCGACCCTGTTCCAGCGTCTGATGCCGCGTGCACACGCCGCGGCCGACGCGACGATCGTGCTGCCGTTCGAGTTCACGCGCCTGCCCTTCGCGGCCCTCGTCGGCCTCGTCGCCTTCGGCGAGTTTCCCGACGAATGGACCTGGCTCGGCGGCGCCGTGATCTTCGCCGCCGCGCTCTGGATGGCGATGCGCGAGACCCGCGCCGGGCGCGGCACGGCGCCGCCGCGCATCGATGCGGAACCGGTGCGGTGAACGCGCTTCGCCGCCGCTTCGCGGCCCTCCCCGACTTCGTCCGCGGCGCGCTCTGGATGACGCTCGCCGCGTTCCTGTTCGCCGCCGCGGCCGCGGCCGTGCGCGGCCTCTCCGCCACCATCCATACCTTCGAGGTATCGTTCTTCCGCTGCTTCTTCGGCGTCCTCGTGATGGTGCCATGGCTCTGCCGCGTCCGCCTCGCCGGCGTCAGGACCAGCCGGACGCGGCTCTACATGGTGCGCGCGGTATTCAGCTGCGCGGCCATGTTCTGCTGGTTCGGCGGGCTGTCGCTCCTGCCGGTCGCCGACGCGACGGCGGTCTCGTTCACGACGCCGCTGTTCGGCGCGATCGCCGGCATCCTGTTCCTCGGCGAGAAGGGAACGACGCGGATGTGGCTCGCGCTCGCCCTCGGGCTCGCGGGCGCGCTCGTCATGGTGCGGCCCGGCTTCGCCGCGCTCAATGTCGGCATTCTCCTGGTGATCGGGAGCGGGCTCCTGATCGCGGTCTCGGCGATGATCGTGAAGGAGACCGCGCGCGCCGATTCGCCCGATCTCGCGGCGTTCTACCAGGCGTTCTACATGATGCCGATCTGTCTCGTCGCGGCCGCCTTCGTGTGGCGTTGGCCGACCGGGGAGGAGCTCCTGTGGGCGGTCGCGGTGGGGGGATTCTCGACCATCGCGCAGCGTTGCATGGCGCGGGCCTATGTCGCGGCCGACATCAGCGCGGTGCAGCCGTTCGACTACACGCGGCTGCCGTTCGCGGTCGTGCTCGGCCTCGTCCTGTTCGGCGAGGTGCCCGACATCTGGGCCGGGATCGGCGCGCTGGTGATCTTCCTGTCGTCGCTGATCGCGGCGCGTCGCCGCTGGGGCAGCGTCACATCCCCTGGCAACCCGCGCGCATGACGAAGTATTCCCACGCGCGGTTGAGCGACAAGGGACCGAAGATCACCTTCTGGTGCTCCTGGATCTCGCCCGGCGACAGATAGATGACGTTGCCGAGGCGCATCGCCTCCATCTGGAGCCGCGCGTTGACCTGCATGTAGACGGCGGTGATCACCGCCTCCTTGATCGTCGCGCCGGTGACGACGCAGCCATGGCCGCGCATCAGCGCGGTGCGGCCGCCGCCGACGAACTCGGCGAGGTCGCGGCCCTGCGCCATGTTGACGACGAGGAGATTGGTGTCGCCGAACTTGTCGCGGATGTCCCACACCGGGACCTTGTCGCCGATGCTCGCCGCGACGTGGACGAGCGGGCGGAGCGGCACCGCGGTGACGCCGAACGGGATCACGGCGTGGCTGTGGTTGTGGATCACCGAATGGACGTCGGTGCGCTTCTCGAACAGCGCGCCGTGGATGTAGCGCTCGGCGTAGGGCGAGCGGTCGCGCGGGTCGATCGCCACGCCGTCGAGGGTGAACTCCATGATGTCGGACAGCGTGACGAGCTCGGGGCTCCGCGAGCACGAGATCAGATAGCGCTCCGGGTTGGTCGGATGGCGCACGCTGATATGGCCATAGGCGTCAACGACGCCCTCGCGGGCGAGGATGCGGTTGGCGATGACGAGCTCGCGCATCGTCGTCAAGAGATCGCTCATGGGTCCCCGACCCTCCGTCGTTTCGCCGGCTCGTGCTAGCACGATTCGGAGAAGCCGGCGAGGGGCGGGGTCCGGCGACAGGCGGGCCGGCGCTGGCACCGACCCCTGTTTCGCTCTAGACTTGGCCCGGTAATGTCGCTTCTCTCCCCGGCCGCTGCGGCCTTCAACGCGCTGCCCGGCGCCGTCCGGGCCGGGGTCTGGATGCTGTGCGGCGCCGCCATGTTCGCTGCCATGAGCGGTTGCATCAAGGCGCTCGAGCCCGACATCCACCCGCTCCAGGCGGCGTTCTTCCGCTCGATCCTCGGCGCCGTCCTGATGCTGCCCTGGCTGCTCCGGACAAGCTCGACCATCCTCGGCACCACCCGGCACGGTCTCTATTTCGCCCGTGCGATGGCCTCGACCGCGGCCCAGATCGGCGTCTTCCTGGCCGTCGCATGGATGCCGATGGCGGATGCGATCGCGCTCACCTTCACCGCGCCCTTGTTCGTGACGCTCCTCGCCGTGCCGCTCCTCGGCGAGCCGCTCCGCGCGCGGCGCTGGGTCGCGACGCTGGTCGGCTTCGCCGGCGTCCTCGTCATCGTGCGGCCCGGCTTCGCCGCGATCGACCCGGTCGCCGCGGCGCCGCTTCTCGGCGCGCTCGGGCTCGCCTTCGTCTTCATCATCGTCAAGAAGTTGTCGGCGACCGAGCCGACCGAGCGCATCGTCTTCTACATGGTCGCCTACATGGCGCCGATCACGCTGATCCCGGCGCTGTTCGTGTGGCAGACGCCGGACTGGCACCATCTGCCGTGGATCCTCGGCGTCGCCGTGACGGCGAACCTGGTCCAGTTCTTCATCACCAAGGCCTATGGCGCGGCGGATGCGAGCGCGGTCGTGCCGTTCGACTTCCTGCGCCTGCCGTTCACGGCGCTGGTCGGCTATCTCGCCTTCGCCCAGGTGCCCGATCCGTGGACCGGGATCGGCGCCGTCGTCATCTTCGGCGCCTCGCTGTTCGTCGCCGGGCGCGAGGCGAAGGCCGCGCGCCGCGCCGGGCAGGCGGCGGCGGATGGCTCGGCGCCCAAGGGCGCATGAGGCGACGATGGCTGAGCCGCCGGCCGCCTGGAGCGCGTTCATCGTCCGCTGGGGGCGGCTCTCGCCGAATGCGCGCGCGACCGTCCTCGTCCTCGTCGGCTCGGTCTTCTTCGCCCTCAACGACACGGTCGTGAAGGTGCTCGGCCTCACCCAGCACCCGGTGCAGATGGGTTTCTTCCGCTATGTCTTCGGCTTCCTGTTCCTGCTGCCGACATTTCTCCGCCATTCGCTCGACACCTATGCGACGCGCCGCCTGCCGATCCATCTCGGCCGTGCGGTGATCGCGGGCCTCGGCCAGGTCGGTCTCTATTACGCCGTCATCCACATGTATCTCGCCGACGTGACGGCGATCGCGTTCTCGCGTCCCTTGTTCCTCACCGTGCTCGCGGTCCTCTTTCTCGGCGAGGTGGTGAACGGGCGGCGCTGGTCGGCGACGGCGGTCGGCTTCGTCGGGGTGCTGATCATGGTCCGCCCCGGCTCGCACGGGCTCGACTGGACGGCGCTGATCGCGGTCGGCTCGTCGTGCCTGTTCGCGATCGGGCTACTTCTCGTGCGCTACATGGCGCGCACCGAGCCGGCGCACCGCATCCTCTTCTACTATCACGTCGGCAGCGCCGCGGTGATGCTCGGTCCCGCGCTCTGGTTCTGGACCGATCCGACGCCCGCCGAATGGGGCATGCTGTTCCTGGTCAGCGCCTTCACGACACTCGGCATGGTCTGCTTCGTACGCGGCTTCATGATGGGCGAGGCCTCGATCGTCGGGCCGATGGAATATGTGCGCCTCGTCTATGCAGCGCTCCTCGGCTATTTCCTGTTCGCCGAGGTGCCCGACATCTGGACCGGGATCGGCGCGCTCGTGATCATCGCGGCGACGATCACGATCGCCCGCCTCGAGGCGCGCGATGCGCGTCGCAAGGGCGTCAACTACCGCGCGAGCGTCGGCTGATGGGCGCGCTCCTCCGCCCCGTCACCGCGGCTTGGCTAAGCCTCCCGCCCAATACACGCGGCGCGATCTGGATTCTCCTCTACACGTCGAACTTCGCCGCCGCTGACGCGCTCGCGAAGCTCCTCGCCAAGGACATGTCGATCTACCAGATCGCCTTCGTCCGCTACGCGATCAGCCTCCTCCTCCTCGCGCCGGTCGTCCTCCATCTCGGGATCGACACGCTCCGGACGACGCGCCCGGTGATGCACGTGATCCGCGCGACGCTCTCCAACGTGTCGCAGATCCTGGTCTATTTCGCGCTGACCCGGATGGCGCTCGCGGACGCGACGGCGATCACCTTCACGCGGCCTCTGTTCGTCGTCGTCCTCGCCGTCCTGTTCCTCGGCGAGCGGGTGAGCTGGCGGCGCGCGCTCGCGACCGCGATCGGCTTCTCGGGCGTCCTGTTCATGGTGCCGACGAGCGGGCCGGCGATCGATCTCGGCGCGCTCTCCGCGCTTGCGAGCGCGCTCGTCTTCGCCACGGTCCTTGTCATGGTCCGCTTCTATTCGAGCGAGCCGCCGATCCGCTTCATCGTCTATTATCACGCGATCGGCGCGATCATGTTCCTGCCGCCGGCGGTCGCGACCTGGACCGAGCCGACGGCCGACCACTATGCCCTTCTCGTGCTCACCGCCATGCTCGCGACCTGCGCCCAGACCTACGGCATCCGCGCCTATCACGTCGGCATGTCGAGCGTGGTCGGGCCGTTCGAATATTCGCGTCTCCTCTTCGCGGCCGTGATCGGCTATCTGATGTTCGCCGAATTCCCCGACGCGCTCGGGATCCTGGGGGCCGCCATCATCGTCGCCTGCACGCTCTATAACGCCCGCCGCCAGGCCTACGAGGCGCGCAAGGCCGGGGCGGGCGACCGATGACGGCCGACGCAAGCGCCGCGCGCCGCCACGACACGCGCCGGGGCATCATCCTCATCTGCTTCTGCTTCATCTGCTTCGGCTTCCTCGATGCGAGCGTGAAGGTCCTCGCCGAGACCTACGACGTTATCCAGATCATCTGGGCGCGCTACACCTTCCACGGCCTCATCTTCCTCGCGATCTTCTCGCGTCTGCCGATGCGCCGGCTGTTCGCGACGCGCCATCTCGGGCTCCAGCTCGCGCGCTCCTGCCTGATGCTTCTCGGCGCCATCCTCTTCTTCAACGCGCTCCGCTTCCTGCCGCTCGCCGAGGCGATCTCGATCTCGTTCGTGGCGCCGCTCATCGTGACCGCGCTCTCGATTCCGATCCTCGGCGAGAAGGTCGGCATCCGGCGCTGGTCGGCGATCATCGTCGGTTTCCTCGGCGTCCTCGTCATCATCCGCCCGGGCGCGGGCGTGATACACTGGGCGGCGGTGCTGTCGCTCGGGATGGCGGTCTGCTTCGCGTTCTACCAGATACTGACCCGCATCGTCGGGCGCGACGACGATGCGCGCACCAGCCTCTTCTACACCTGGACGGTGCCGGTCGTGGCGACGACGCTCGCCCTTCCCTTCGTGTGGCAGCCGCCCGATCTCTTCGGTTGGTGCCTGATGATCGGCGCTGGTTTCTTCGGCGGGTTCGGTCACTTCCTCTTGATCAAGGCCTACGAGCATGGGCCGGCCTCGCTGCTCGCGCCCTTCGCCTATTCCCAGCTCATCTGGATGACGCTCCTCGGGTTCGTCATTTTCGGCGATCTTCCCGATCACTGGACGATCGTCGGCGCGGCGATCGTGATCGGGAGCGGGCTCTACATGTTCCACCGCGAGGCGAAGCGCGCTGCGGGCGAGGCGGATTGAGGGAGGACGGCATGCGGCGGCTCGCGCTCATCCTCGTCCTCGCGCTGGTCGCGGCGCTCGGCCCGGTGCGGGTCCCGACCGCGCTTGCCGCCGAGGCCGCTTCCGGCCTCGCCGCGACGCGCGCCGGCATCCTCCGCCAGACCGCCAACGCGCTCGTGCGCACGCTCGCCGAGGACGGCATCCGGCTCCGCGTCGAGCCGTTCGTCACGACGCAGCAATACATCCCCGTCGTCGACGCCGGGCGCGTGCCGTTCGCGATCTCGAATGCGATGGAATACGAGATGGCGGTCGCCGGCAGCGGGCTCTCGGCGGGCCGGCCGGCGCACAATCTCCGCCTCGTCGCGCGGCTGATGACCTGGCGGATCGGCTTCGTCGCGCCGCTCGCCGGCGACATCCGGACGGCGGCGGGCCTCGCCGGGCGTCGCGTGCCGGCCGGGTTCGACAACGCGCCGCTCTATCGCTGGCTCGTCGCCGCGATGCTGGCCGCGGGTGCGGTGCCCGAGTCCGCGGTCGTTCCGGTGGCGGTCGGCTCGCTCCAGGCGCAGTGGCTCGCCTTCCGCGAGGGCCGCATCGACGTCGCCGTCGTCCAGCCCGGCTCGGCCGTCGCGCGCGAGCTCGCGGACGCGCTGCCCGACGGCTTGCGCTTTCTCGCCATGCCGACCGATGCGCGCGCGGTCGTGCCGGGCATCGCGCTCGAGCGTGCGGCCGGGGCCGAGCCGGTGTTCATGTCCTACCCGATCCTCCTCTGGGCCCACCGCGCGGTGCCGGACGAGACCGTCCACGCGCTCGTCCGCGCGCTCCACCGCGCCGAGGCGAGGCTCCGGGCGAGCGGGGGGCCGTGGTCGGGCTTCCGTGCCGCGGCGATCGCCGATCACGCCGGCCCCGCCGTCCATCCCGGCGCGGCGCGCTATTTCCGCGAGGCCGGACTCGGCCCGCGCTGAGCGCTCAGCCGGCGCGCCGTCCGGCGATCCGGTCGATGAACCGCGCCAGCGCGATGTCGCGCTCGCTCACCCCGCCCGCATCGTGGGTCGCGAGCGTCACCTCGACGCGGTTGTAGACATTGAACCACTCCGGGTGGTGATCCATCTTCTCCGCCATCAGCGCGACACGGCTCATGAACGCGAACGCCTCGTTGAAGTCTTTGAAGCGGAGCGTCTTGCAGATCGCGCTCCGCCCGCGCACCTTGCTCCAGCCTTTGAGGCGGGCGAGCGCGGCGTCGACCGCGCGCGGCGAAAGCTTCTCGACCATGGTGGCGTCCTCCTCGTCTCGTCGGGGCGCCCGCGCGCGCGAGGCTTGGTCGCGAGGCCAAGCCGCGCTATGACTCGGGCGATGGACACGGTCTATACCACGGCCCCCTCGCTCGCCGATATCGAGGCGCTGGCCAAGGAGGCCTTCGCGACGATCCCCGATCGGCTGCGTCGCCACGCGGCGGGCGTCGTGATCCACGTCGTCGAGTTTCCCGACGAGGCGACCGAACAGGACATGGCGCTCGAATCGCCGTTCGACCTGCTCGGCCTCTATCGCGGCACCCCGGTCGGGCTCAAGAGCGTCGGCGATGCGCCCAACGACGTCGACCGCGTCTTTCTGTACCGCCGGCCGCTCCTCGACTACTGGTGCGAATCGGGCGAGGACTTGCGCCATTTGATCCGCCACGTGCTGATCCACGAGATCGGCCACCATTTCGGCTTCAGCGACGCCGACATGGAACGGATCGAGGCGGAAGAGGCGTTCTAGGTCGAACGACATGGCGGGACCCGTCGCACCGCTCGCCGCCGACGCGCTCTATCGCTGCTGCGACGCAGCGACGCTCCCGTTCGAGACCACCGACGCGCTCCCCGATCTCGACGGCCCGCTCGGCCAGGAGCGCGCGGTCGAGGCGCTGCGCTTCGGCACCGGCATGGCGCACCACGACTACAACATCTTCGTCCTCGGCCCGCCCGGCACCGGCAAGCACACCCTCGTCCGCCGCTTCCTCGAGGCCCGCGGCGCGACCCGCCCGGCGCCGAAGGACTGGTGCTACGTCAACAACTTCGCCGAGCCGCATCGGCCGCGCGCGCTCGACCTGCCGCCCGGCCGGGGCAAGGGCCTGCGCGCCGGCATGGAACGTCTGCTCGACGAGCTCAAGGCTGCGATCCCCGCCGCGTTCGAGAGCGACGACTACCGCACCCGCCGTCAGGCGATCGAGGAGGAGGCCAAGGAGCGCAACGAGAAGACCTTCAACGCGCTCCAGGAGCGCGCCAACACCCGCATCGCGCTCGTCCGCACGCCGATGGGGCTCGCCTTCGCGCCGATGCAGAGGGGCGAGGTGGTCACGCCGGAGGCGTTCCGCCAGTGGCCCGACGAGGCGCAGGAGAAGGTGCGCCAGACGATCGGCGAGCTCGAGCGCGAGCTGCAGGACATCCTCGGCCAGGTGCCGCAATGGGAGCGCGAGCAACACGAGCGGCTGCGCGCGCTCAACAAGGACATCGCGACCCATGTCGTCGGCCGCCTCACCGCCGAGCTCCGGGTGCGCCATGACGGGCTCGCCGAGATGCTCCTGTGGCTCGGCGAGGTCGAGGCCGACGTCGTCGACAATGTCGAGGACTTCATCGCGCGCGAGCCGAGCCCGCCCGAGATCGCCCAGGCGCTCGCCACCGGCCGGCCGGCCGGCAACCGGCCGTCGTTCCGCCGCTATCAGGTCAACGTCGTCATCGATCACGGCGAGAACGGCCACGCGCCCGTCGTCCACGCCGACAATCCGACTCAGCCGCTCCTCATGGGCCGGATCGAGCACATCGCCCAGTTCGGCGCGCTGGTGACCGACTTCAACCTGATCAAGCCGGGCGCGCTGCACGCCGCCAATGGCGGCTATGTCATGATCGACGCCGAGAAGCTCCTGATGCAGCCCTTCGCGTGGGAGCAGTTGAAGCGCGCGCTCCGCTCGCGCGACCTCCGCATTCAGAGCCCGTACGAGGCGCTCGGCATGTCCAGCACCGTCTCGCTCGAGCCCGAGCCGATCCCGCTCGATCTCAAGGTCGTCCTCCTCGGCGACCGCCAGATCTACTATCTCCTCGCCGCCTAAGGCCCCGAATTCCTCGAGCTGTTCAAGGTCGAGGTCGACTTCGACGACCGGGTGGCGCGCGATGCGACGACGACGCTGCGCTTTGCCCGCCTCGTCGCAACGCTCGCGCGCTCGTTCGGGACCAAGCCCCTCGATCGCGACGCGGTCGGGCGCGTCGTCGAGTACGCGGCGCGGCTCGCCGGCGATTCCGAGCGTCTCACGCTCCACATCCGGACCATCGCCGATCTCCTGCGCGAGGCCGACTACTGGCGCAGCGAGAACGGGCGCGCGGTGATCGGGCGGGCCGACGTCGAGACCGCCATCGAGGCCGCGATCCGGCGCTCCGACCGCATCCGCAGCCGCGACCGCGAGGAGATCGTGCGCGGCACGATCAAGATCGACACCGAGGGCGCGGTGGTCGGCCAGGTCAACGCGCTCTCGGTGCTCCAGATCGGCCAGTTCGCCTTCGGCCGGCCGAGCCGCATCACCGCCGTCGTCCGCCTCGGACGCGGCGAGGTCGTCGACATCGAGCGCGAAGTGAAGCTCGGCGGGCCGCTCCACTCCAAGGGCGTGATGATCCTGGCCGGCTTCCTCGGCCAGCGCTATGGCCGCGACCGCCCGCTCGCGCTCTCGGCGAGCCTCGTGTTCGAGCAGTCCTATGGCGGCATCGACGGCGACAGCGCGTCCTCGACCGAGCTCTACGCCCTCCTCTCCGCGCTCGCCGAGGCGCCGATCGGCCAGTCGTTCGCGGTCACGGGTTCGGTCAACCAGCGCGGCGAGGTGCAGGCGATCGGCGGCGTCAACGAGAAGATCGAGGGCTTCTTCGATCTCTGCGCCGCGCGCGGGCTCGACGGTC
Source organism: Alphaproteobacteria bacterium (assembly GCA_016869145.1). Classification (GTDB taxonomy): domain Bacteria; phylum Pseudomonadota; class Alphaproteobacteria; order MPNO01; family VGEU01; genus VGEU01. The sequence goes on from VGEU01000011.1 coordinate 20,475, forward strand.
GCCAGGGCGTCCTGATCCCGGCCGCCAACGTCAAGCACCTGATGCTCCGGCGCGACGTGGTCGAGGCGGTTGCGGCCGCACGGTTCCGCATCTTTCCGATCGAGACGATCGACCAGGGGATCGAGGTCCTGACCGGAATCGCGGCGGGCGCGGCCGACCCATCGGGCGCCTATCCCGCCGATACGATCAACGGCCGCGTCGCCGCCCGGCTCGCCGCCTTCGCCGAGAGCGCGAAGCGCTACGCCGGCACCGGCGGCGATGCGGCCCGCCGCGACGGAGCGTGAGCGCGATGGCGGGAACCGGGATCGTCTTCCGCCGCATCGTCGTCGCGGTCGACAGCCCGGCCGCCGCCGATCCCGTGCTCGAGACCGCCGCCGACATCGCCCGGCGGCTCGAGGCGGAGCTCGAGGGCCTGTTCATCGAGGACGAGAACCTCCTCCGCCTCGCCGATCTCAATGTCGGGCGCGCGTTCAACGCATTGACCGGGCGCGAGACGGCGCTCGATGCGGCGGCGATGGAGCTTCTCTTCCGTGGCGAGGCGGCGCGCATCCGGCACGCGCTCGAGGTTCACGTCGGACGCGCCAATCTGCGCCACCGTTTCCGCATCGTGCGCGGCATGGTCGAGCGTACCCTCGGCGAGGCGGGTGCGGGCGATCTCCTGGTGCTGAGCCTCGCCGGTCGGACGGTGGGTGCGCGCATCGGGCCGCATCACGCGGTGCTGTCGGCGCTCTCGTCGGTGCGCAACGCCGTTCTCCTCGTCCGGCCGGGGACGCGGCTTTCCGGCCACGCGCTCGTCCTCTATGGACCGGAGCCCGACGGCTCGGGCCTCCTCGCGGCCGCCGCGCATCTCGTCGCCGGCACCAACGGCCGGCTCACCATCCTCCTCGAGCGCGACCAGGCCCGCTCCGACCGGCTCGCGGCGCAAGCGGCCGAGGAGGCCGGCCGGCTCGGCCTCGCCGCCGATCTCCGCACCACCGATCGCGTCTCACTCGACGCGGTCTGCGGTCTTCTCGGCGCGGCGGGCGCCGGCGTCTTCGCCGTCCGCGCGAGCCACGCGCTCCTCACCGGCGCCGATCGCGCGGCGCTCCTCGAGCGGATCGGCTGCCCGCTCCTGATCGTTCCTTGAGGGTCAGGACCGCGCCGCGGCGGCGCCGGCGCGCGCAATCTGTGCCTCGCGGAGCGCGATGTAGTAGCTCGAGCCGCAGATGATGGCGGCGCCGGCCCAGACATAGACGCTCGGCAGCTCGGCGAACAAGATCCACGCGAACAGCGCCGCGAACGGAAGCTGCAGGAAATAGGGCGGCATCACGACGCTGATCGGCGCCGCGGCGACGGCGCGCGTGAAGCACTGCTGCGAGACGAGGCCGCTGACCCCGGCGAACAGGATCCACGGCATATCGGCCCAGCTCGGCGTCACCCAGCCGTCGAGCGCGGGCACGACGCCGGCGATCGTGACCAGCAGAAAGCCGTGGAACACGACCGTGTTGGAGCCGTCGGTGGCCGCGAGCGCCTTGATCGCGACATTGGCGATCGCGAACAGGAACGCGGTCGCGAGCACGGCGATGACCGGCAGCGACACCGCGACCACGCCGGGGCGGATGATGACGAGCGCGCCGAGGAAGCCGATCAGCGTCGCCGTCCAGCGCCGGAGGCCGACCTTCTCGCCGAGGAAGACGGCCGCGATCACGATCGTGAACAAGGGCGTCGTGAAATAGAGCGCCGTCGCCTCCGCGGTCGGCAGATGCGCGAGCGCGAAGAACCAGCACAGGATGCCGGCATACATCGTTAGCGCATAAAGGAGATAGATGCGCCAGCGCCTGACGCCGATCACGCGGCGCCACGCCCCGATCGCCCAGGGCAGCATCAGGACGGCGGCGAGCCCGGATCGGAACAGCGCGAGCTCGTAGACCGAATAGCGCGCCGAAAGATAGCGGATGACGACGAAGCCGGCGGCGAAGGCGAGTGCGGCGAAACCCATCCACAACGCGCCGCGCACGCCGCCGGGAAGCGCGCGGAAGCTGGCGAGGCCGGGCGCCGGGCGGGCCATGCGCCTCAGCCGATCAGCGCATGAACGCGGCGGCGGAGCTCGGGCAAGAGCTCGACATCGAACCAGGGATTGGACTTCTGCCAGTGCGTCGTCCGCCACGACGGATGCGGCGTCGGCAGGATGTCGGGAAGATAGCGGCGGAACGCGCGTACCGTCTCGGTCAGCGACCGGCCGCGCTCGCGCCCGAGATAATAAGCCTGCGCATAGCTCCCGACCAGGAGCGTAAGCGTGACGCGGCCGAGCGCGGCGCGGATCGGCGGGTGCCACAAGGGCGCGCACTCGCGCCGTGGTGGCTTGTCGCCGCTGCGCGCATCGACGCCGGGATAGCAGAGGCCCATCGGCAGGATCGCGATCCGGCGCGTGTCGTAGAACCGGTCGCGGTCGAGGTCGAGCCATTGCCGCAGCCGGTCGCCGCTCGCGTCGTTCCACGGGATGCCGGTCTCGTGCACGCGCGTGCCCGGCGCCTGGCCGATGATCAGGACCCGCGCGGTCGCGGCGACGCGAAGCACCGGCCGCGGCCCGCGCGGCAGATGCGCGGCGCAGAGCGTACAGGCCTCCGACCGCGCGACGAGCGCGGCGAGCGATGCGGGCGAGGGCGGACGGCTCACGGCAGCGACCGGATCATGCGCGCAGCCTCGGGGCTCGACGCGAGCCGGGCCGGAGGGTAGAACGGCGCACCACCATGTTCAACGTGCTCTTCGTCTGCACCGGCAATATCTGCCGCTCGCCGACCGCCGAAGCGGTGTTCCGCGCCCGCGTCGCCGCGGCCGGGCTCGCGGCGCGGATCGGCACCGGTTCGGCCGGCATAGGCGACTGGCATGTCGGCGAGGCGCCCGATCCGCGGACGCGCGATGCCGCCTCGGCGCGCGGCTACGATCTGTCGCGCTTGCGCGCACGCCAGGTCCGCACGGCCGATTTCGAGGACTTCGATCTCCTCCTCGCGATGGACCACGGCCACGAGCGCGCGCTCCGCCGCCTGGCCCCGCCGGCCCGCCTCGCGCGTGTCGGTCTCTTCCTCGACTACGCCCCCGGCGCCGGCCCGCGCGAGGTGCCCGATCCCTATTACGGCGGCGCCGACGGGTTCGCGCTGGTCCTCGATCTCGTCGAGGCGGGCGTCGCCGGCCTCCTCAAATCGATCCGCGACCGCGTCTAGCGGCCCGTCGCGCACAACACCGTTGCGTCCCGCACAACGGCCGCGTGCTTGACCCGCTCGAGGCGCGGCCCCACCTCCCAGGGAGTGCCGGCCCGACGGAGAGCACAAGCATGTTCGCCCGCATTCGCGAGGACATCGAATCGATCATGGCGCGCGATCCGGCCGCGCGCTCGCGGCTCGAAATGCTCCTGTGCTATCCGGGCCTGCACGCGATGGCGTTCCACCGCCTCGCGCACGCGCTGTGGCGGCGGGGCATCGCTACGCCGGCGCGCCTCGTGTCCCATCTCGCGCGCTTTCTGACCGGGATCGAGATCCATCCCGGCGCGACGATCGGGCGGCGGCTCTTCATCGACCACGGCATGGGCTGCGTGATCGGCGAGACGGCCGAGATCGGCGACGACGTCACGCTCTATCACGGCGTCACGCTCGGCGGCATCTCGCTCGAGAAGGGAAAGCGCCATCCGACGCTCGCCGACCGCGTCGTCGTCGGCGCCGGCGCGCAGGTGCTCGGGCCGATCACCGTCGGCGCCGGCGCGCGCATCGGCGCCAATGCGGTCGCGCTCGCCGACGTGGCGCCCGGCGCGACGATGGTCGGGATCCCGGCCAAGGCCGCCTCGATGCGGCCGCGCGCCGAAGCCGAGGGCTTCGCCGCCTATGGCACGCCGCGCCAGGGTGTCGCCGACCCGACCGCGAAGGCGATCGAGGCGCTGCAGGCCGAGATCGCGCGCCTCGAGGCGCGGATCGAGAGCCTGGAGAGCGAGGCGGAACGGGAACCGCGGCGCGCGAGGCAGTCATGAACGACGGTGATGTCCGCGTCGTCGCGGGCGATGTGCGCGACGGCTTCGTCGGCGCGGTCAGCAACACGCCGCTGATCCGGCTCAAGCGCGCCTCGGAGGAGACCGGCTGCACCATTCTCGGCAAGGCGGAATTCCTCAACCCCGGCGACTCGGTCAAGGACCGCGCGGCGCTCTTCATCGTGCGCGACGCCGAGGCGCGGGGCGTGCTTCGCCCCGGCGGCACGATCGTCGAGGGCACTGCGGGCAACACCGGCATCGGTCTCGCTTTGGTCGGCAACGCGCGCGGCTATCGCACCGTGATCGTGATGCCCGAGACGCAGAGCCAGGAGAAGAAGGACATGCTGCGCCTGTGCGGCGCGGCGCTGATCATGGTGCCGGCCGCCCCGTACAAGGATCCCGGCAACTATATCCGCCATTCCGAGCGGCTCGCGGCCGAGCTCGCGGCGCGTGAGCCGAACGGCGCGGTGTGGGCGAACCAGTTCGACAACCTCGCCAACATGACCGCGCACGAACAGACGACCGGCCCCGAGATCTGGCGCCAGACCGGCGGACGCATCGACGGCTTCGTCGCCTCCGTCGGCACCGGCGGCACGCTCGCCGGCACCGGGCGCGCGCTCAAGGCACGCGACCCCAAGATCCGGATCGCGCTCGCCGACCCGATGGGATCGGCGATCTACAGCCACTACGCGACCGGCACGCTCAAGGCCGAAGGCAACTCGATCACCGAAGGCATCGGCCAGGGCCGCATCACGCGCAATCTCGCCGCCGCACCGGTCGACGACTGGTTCCAGGTCACCGACGCCGAGGCGCTGCCGGTCGTGTTCGACCTCGTGCGCGAGGAGGGGCTGGTGCTCGGCGGCTCGAGCGGCATCAACGTCGTCGGCGCCATCAAGCTGGCGCGGAAGCTCGGGCCCGGGCACACCATCGTCACCATCCTCTGCGACGGCGGCGCGCGCTACCAGTCGAAGCTCTTCAACCCCGCGTTCCTGAAGGAGAAGGGGCTCCCCGTCCCGCCCTGGCTCTGAGCCGCGCCCGCCGGTCAGTCGCGCGCGAGCGGGAACATCGCCTCGGGGCGGTAGATCGGGCTGCTCCGGCTCGACCAGCTCGAATAGAGGACGAAGCGGGCGACCGCAAAGGGCGGCGCGCGGAACAGCGTGTTGGCGGCGAGCCAGGGATGCACGTCGGCGGCCTGGCCGTTGTTCATGCGCCCGACGGTCAGATGCGGGGAGTAGCTGCGCCGCTCGGGATCGAGGCCGGCGCGCACGAGCGTCGATTCGACCCGGTCGCGGAGCGCGCCGAGCGCGCCGTTCTTCTCGACGCCGAGCCACAGCGTGTGGACGCGTCCGCCGGTCTCGAAATGCCCGGCGCCGGCGAGCGTGACGGCGAACGGCGCGCTTCGCACGTCTTCGAGCGCCGGCACGATCTCGTGCATCGCATCCTCGTTCACCTCGCCGATGAACCGGACCGTGATATGGAGGCTCTCCTCCGCCACCCAGCGCGCGGCGCGGATGCCGCTCGCCAGCATCGCGACGCGGCGGCGGAGATCCTCGGGCAGCTCGATCGCGACGAACAGGCGGATCATCAGCCGAGGACGGTCAGGACGCCCGTATAGCCGTAGAGCCGGTTGTTGCAGATCTCGCCGTTGGCGAAGAAGCCGATCAGCGGCACGCCGCCGAGCGCGGTCTCGATCGCCTTGAGCTCCTCGGAGTTCTTGCCGAACAGGTTCGGCCCGCGCGCGACGCATGAGAAATAGAGCGCGGCGCGCGGCGTGCCCTCGATCCGCCGCTTGACGTCGGCGACCATGCGCTCGAGGTCGGCCATCGCGGCGGCGCCGTCGCGGCGGACGAACATCAGCTTGTCGCCGGTCTTGAGCCGCTCGCCGACCGCGAGCCAGCCGTTCTCCGGATCGATCCCCATCAGGTTCCGCACCAGATAGTCCGCCTTGTCCGAGCCCGCGATCGGCAGCGCGACATGGATATAGCCGCCGACACGCGCGAGGTTGCGCGCCAGAACCTCGCCGATCTCGGCGCGGAACAGCGCGAAGGCCGGCTTGCCGTCGAGCTCCATCACCACCTGGTCGCGACACTTGGTGATCTCGTGCACCGGGCCGATCGGCGAGCAGCCCTGGCTGAGCCCGGTCGTCACCGGCACGTCGCCGGCGAACAGGATGCCCGAGATGCCGCCGTCGGTGAGCGGGCCGGCGATCTGGTGCTGGCGCCTGCGCGAGGCGGTCAGCCCGCCGACCAGGAACGATTCGGTATCGTCGGAGACCGAATCGATGATCGCCGGCAGATGGCCGTTGCGCGGGTCGCCGTGGACGACGCCGAGCATCGGGTGGTGCGTGCCGACCCAGTCGCGCACCGCATCGGGCAGCGTCTCGCCCGGCTTGGCGACCGTCGGCAGAAGCTGGAAGCTCCCCGCCGGCATCGCGCCGACCAGGACCGCCATCGCCGGCTTGTCGAAATATTCGCGGCCCGTCACGCAGATGCCGAAGCCGATCGTGCCGACCCAGCTCGCGATCCCGGTTTTCTCGCTGAGCCGCGCCGTGATGCGCTCGAGGTCGCTGTCGAGCGCGTCGGTGACATAGACGAAGCCGAGATTGAGACCCTGCGGCAGCGGCGCGAGCTGGAGGAGGCAGGCCTCCGTCATCTCGCTCCACGCGCCGCCGGCGGCATGCGCGAGGCGGAAGGCGGTCGTCGTCGTGTCCATAAGCGCCTCTTCTGTCGGTCAGCCCTGGCGGGGCGGGGGCAGAAACCGCTCGACGTGCGGCAACAGCCGCTCGACGATCACGCGCACGCCGCGCGCGTTGGGGTGGATTCCGTCGGGCTGGTTGAGCGCCGGATCGGCGGCCACGCCCTCGAGGATGAAGGGATAGAACGCGACGCCGTGGCGCGCGGCGACGCGCGGGAAGACGGCGTTGAAGTCGGCGCCGTATTCGGGGCCGAGATTGGGCGGCGCCAGCATGCCGGCGAGGAGCACGCGGATGTTCTCGCGCCTGAGCCGGGCGACGATCGCATCGAGATTGGCCTCGCTCGCGCGCGGGTCGATGCCGCGGAGCCCGTCATTGCCGCCGAGCTCGACGATCACAATCGCGGGCCGGTCGGCGAGCATCCAGTCGAGCCGGGCGAGCCCGCCGGCGGTGGTGTCGCCCGAGACCCCGGCATTGATCACCCGCACGCTGTGGCCGGACTGGCCGAGGGCGCGCGCGAGCTGCGAATCGAGCGCATCGCGGGGCGCGAGCCCGAAGCCGGCCGCGATCGAATCGCCGAGGATCGCGATCCGGACAGGCTCGGCCGCCGCCGCCCCGGCCGGGATCATGGAGAGGACCAGCGCGAAGGCATAGAAAAACCGGGTCAGGGCGCCATATAGAGGACGTGATAGAGGACGTGCGTGCGCGCCGCGGCCCCGCCGCATCCGGGCGGGCGCAGGGAAGAGGGCTACGGAGCGGAGCATGCGCGACGACGGATCGGTCCCCACGCCGATGATCCTCCTTGACGATGTGCATCTAAGGCTGGAGAGCGCGGCGGGCCCCGTCAATATCCTTCGCGGCGTGAGCCTGCGTGTGGATCACGGCGAAACCGTGGCCGTGGTCGGCCCGTCCGGCTCGGGCAAGTCGACCATGATGATGGTGATGGGCGGGCTCGAGCGCCAGACCACGGGCGCGGTCGCGATCGACGGCGTCGATCTCGGCCGCCTCGACGAGGACGGTCTCGCCCTGTTCCGCCGGCGAACGGTCGGCATCGTGTTCCAGAACTTCCACCTCGTGCCGACCATGACCGCGCTCGAGAACGTCGCGATCCCGCTCGAGTTCGCCGGCGCCCGCGACGCCTTCGAGCGCGCCCGCGCCGGGCTCGTCGCGGTCGGGCTCGAGCAGCGCCTCGGCCACTATCCCGGCCAGCTCTCGGGCGGCGAGCAGCAGCGCGTCGCGCTCGCGCGCGCCTTCGCGCCGGCGCCGAAGCTCCTCCTCGCCGACGAGCCGACCGGCAATCTCGACGGCGCCACCGGCGACCAGGTGATCGATCTCCTGTTCGCGCTCCGTGCGCGGACCGGCACGACGCTCGTTCTCATCACCCACAACCCCGAGCTCGCGCGGCGCTGCGACCGCGAGCTCCGCATCGCCGACGGGCTGATCGCGGGCGACGTCGATCGCCGTTTCGACGCCGCCGGTCGCGGGGCCTGACCATGGCCGCGCTCGCCTGGACGATCGCGCGGCGCGAGCTGCGCGGCGGCGCCAAGGGCTTCCGCATCTTCCTCGCCTGTCTCGCGCTCGGCGTCGCCGCGATCGCCGCCGTCGGCTCGATCGCCGCCGCGATCGGGCGCGGCCTCGAATCGCAAGGCCAGTCGCTCCTCGGCGGCGACGTGATGCTGCGCATGATCCACCGCGATCTGACCGACGCGCACCGCGCCTTCCTGGACGACGGCCGCACGGTATCGCGCTCGATGACGTTGCGGGCGATGGCGCGGCCCGAGGCCGGCGACAACCGCTCGCTGGTCGAGCTCAAGGCGGTCGATGCGCTCTATCCGCTCTACGGCGCGCTCCGGCTCGCGCCGGCGCGCCCGCCGGCCGAAATCTTCGCCCAGCGCGACGGCGTCCACGGCGCCGCGGTCGAGGACGCGCTTCTTCGCCGCCTCGGCATCGCGCTCGGCGGGCGCATCCAGATCGGATCGGCGCGCTACGAGATCCGCGCCATCGTCGAGAACGAGCCCGACCGCGCCACCTCGGCGCAGGCGCTCGCGCTCGGACCGCGCATACTGGTCGGCCTCGACAGCATGGCCGCGACCGGGCTCGTCCAGCCCGGCAGCCTGATCTGGTACGGCTACCAGCTCCGCCTGCCCGAGCGCGAGAGCCCGGCCGCGTTCCGCACCACACTCGCGCGCGCCTTCCCCGACGCGTGGTGGCAGGTGCGCGACCGCACCAACGCGGCGCCGCAGGTGAGCCACTTCGTCGAGCGCACGACGCTGTTCCTGACGCTGGTCGGCCTCACCGCACTGGTCGTCGGCGGTGTCGGCGTCGGCAACGCGGTGCGCCACTTCCTCGCCGGCAAGACCGCGACGATCGCGACCTTCAAGTGCCTCGGCGCGACGGCGCCGCTCGTGTTCGGCGTCTATCTCGTCCAGATCCTCGTCATGGCCGCGATCGGCATCGCGATCGGGCTCGCGATCGGCGCCGCGCTGCCGCTTCTGGCCGCCGGCCCGCTCGCCCAGGCGATGAACCTGCCGGCCGAGGCGGGGGTCTATGGCGGCCCCCTCGCCATCGCGGCGCTGTTCGGCATCCTGGTCGCGCTCGCGTTCTCGGTGTGGCCGATCGCGCAGGCCTGCGAGGTGCCGCCGGGCACGCTGTTCCGGGCGCTCGTTCGCCCGATGCGGGCCTGGCCGCGGCCGGTCTTCGTCGTCCTGACCTTCGCCGCCGGGTTCGCGCTCGCCGCGCTCGGCGTCGCGAGCGCGCCCGACCGCCGGCTCGCCCTCTGGTTCGTCGCCGGGACCGCGGCGGCGCTCGTCCTGTTCCGTCTCGCCGGTCTCCTGATCACCGCGCTCGCGCGCCGCGTGCCGGCCGGGCGCCGCACCGGTCTTCGCCTCGCGCTCGCCAATCTGCACCGGCCGGGCGCGGCGACCGGCAGCATCGTCGTCTCGCTCGGGCTCGGGCTCACCGTGCTGGTCACCGTCGCCTCGATCCAGGGCAATCTCGCGCACCAGATCGACGCCACGCTCCCCGACCGCGCGCCCGGCTTCTACTTCGTCGACATCCAGCCCGACCAGCACCAGGCCTTCGAGGCGCTGGTCCGGGCGCAACCCGGCTTCCGCGCGCTCCAGAGCCTGCCGATGCTGCGCGGGCGCATCACCCGGCTCAACGACCGCGCCGCCGACGACATGGCCGTGGCGCCAGAGACGGCCTGGATGCTCCGCGGCGACCGCGGCGTCACCTGGGCGCGCGGACGCCCCGACGACGCCAAGGTCGTCGCCGGCACCTGGTGGCCGGAGGACTATCGTGGTCCGCCCCTCCTGTCGTTCACCGCCGAGGGCGCCAAGGGGCTCGGGCTCGCGGTCGGCGACACGATGACCGTCAACGTCCTCGGGCGCGACATCACCGCCCGGATCGCCAATCTGCGCGAGGTCGAGTGGGGAACGCTCCGCATGAACTTCGCGATCGTCCTGTCGCCCGGGTTGATCGAGGCGGCGCCGCAGACCTGGCTCGCGACCGTCCACGCCGATCCCGATGCCGAGCTCGCGATCGAGCGCGTGGTGACCGAGCGCTTTCCCAACGTCACCGCGATCCGGGTCAAGGACGTGCTCCAGACGGTGGCGAGCGTCCTCGACAAGCTCGCCGCGGCGGTCGGGTTCACCGCCGCGATCACGCTGGTCGCCGGCACGCTGGTGCTTGCCGGCGCGATCGTCGCGAGCCACCGGCGACGGGTCTATGACGCCGTCGTCCTCAAGGTCCTCGGCGCGACGCGGGGGCGCATCCTCGGGAGCTTCCTGGTCGAGTACGGCATCCTCGGCCTCGCGACGGCGATCGTCGCCGGCATCCTCGGCTCGATCGCGGCCTGGGCGGTGGTGACCCAGGTGATGCGGCTCGACTGGGTGTTCCTGCCCGGGCTGGTCGCCGCCGCCGCCTTCCTGTGCGGCGCGCTCACCATCGGCATGGGCCTCGTCGGCACCTGGCGGGCGCTTGGCCAGAAGCCGGCGCCGTTGTTGAGAAACCCTTAAGCGTCATGGGCTTGGACGGCGGGTTCTAGCACTTGATTTTACCCCGGTACTTTCCTAAGTAAAGGGCACTTCTGACCCATCTACGAACGAGGGCTTCGATGGCGGTTGAAACGGGGAAAAGATACTACACGCGCGTCGGGACCACGGCCGACCAAGCCGTCGTCGACGCCGGGCTGCGGAGCTACATGCTCCGCGTCTACAACTACATGGCCTCCGGCGTGGCGCTGACGGGCATCGTCGCCTATCTGGTCGCCGCGACGCCGGCACTCTCGGCCGCGATCTTCGGCACGCCGCTCAAGTGGGTCGTGATACTGGCGCCGATCGTATTCGTGTTCTTCTTCTCGTCCAAGTTGGAGAAGATGAAGGCCTCGACCGCGCACACGATGTTCTGGGTGTTCGCCGCGCTGATGGGCCTGTCCCTGGCGAGCGCGTTCATCGTGTTCACCGGCCAGAGCATCGCGCGGGTGTTCTTCATCACCGCCGGAACCTTCGCGGCGATGAGCCTCTACGGCTACACGACCAAGCGCGACCTGTCGAAGTGGGGCTCGTTCCTGATCATGGGCCTGATCGGCGTGATCCTGGCCTCGCTGGTCAACATCTTCGTCGGCTCGTCGGCGCTCCAGTTCGCGATCTCGGTGATTGGTGTCCTCGTGTTCGTCGGGCTCACCGCCTACGACACCCAGGACATCAAGAACATGTACTCGGAGCACTACGACAGCGAGACGATGTCGAAGCTCTCGATCTCGGGCGCGCTCCGGCTCTATCTCGACTTCATCAATCTGTTCATGCTGCTCCTGCAGTTCCTCGGCATCCGCCGCGAGGAATAGCACCCTCCCATCCGGGAACGACACACGGAACGGGCGCCGCGAGGCGCCCGGTTTCGTTTCGGCCCCCCCGCCCGCATCGGGCGCGATTGTTCTTCAGTCGCGTGCCGCTATGCGATCGCGTCGAGCGCGGCGATGAAACGGTCGATGCCGTCCTCGAGGGTGCCGTCGTTGACCACGACGACGTGGGTGATTCCGGCCGGGACCCGGGCGCCCTCGCGCCGGAGCCGGCTTGCGACGTCGGCCGCGTCCTCGCGCCCGCGCGCGGCGAGGCGGCCGGCGAGGACCTCGGGCGGCGCCGTCACCTCGACGACGAGAACCGGCGTGGCGCGCGCTGCGGCCGCCGCGATCACGCCGCGCGAGACATTGGCGACGACATGGCGGCCGGCGGCGAGATCGCGCTCGACCGCGATGGGAACGCCGTAGTCGAAGCCGTGCGCCGACCAGTCGAGGAGGAAATCACCGGCTGCGCGGCGCGCGGCGAAGCTTGCGGCTTCGACCGCCTCGTGCGCCTCGCCACCCGCCTCGGCGCCGCGCGTGATGACGCGGCGTGCGAAAACGAAGCGCCCGCCGGGGGTGAGCCGCCGGCGGGCGCCGTCGATCAGGCTGTCCTTGCCGGCCCCCGACGGTCCGACCACCAGAACGAGGGTGCCACGGGCCATCGCGCCGGTGTTGCGGCTACTCCGCGGCGACCGGCCGGCGCGTCGCGGCCTGCTCCTCGGCGAGGAGCTGGTCGATGATCCGCCGCGCCTGCACGCCGCCCGCGTCGTGGTTCATGTCGATGCGCGGCGCATCCGGGCGGGTCAGGATGTTCTGTTGCTGCAGCTTGATGATCGCGAGGTCCTCGTTGAATGCGGTGTGCACCTGGTCGACGAGAAGCCGGGTTATCGTCGGGTCGTTGGTGCGGAAATTGTGCGCCTGCGCCCAGAAATAGTGCGTCGTCGTCTCGGTCTCGGGCGTGATGGCGTTCATGTTGCGCATCGTGATGCCCTTGGACCGGTTGCCGTCGATCGCGCCGGTGCCGGCGATCGCGCCGCCGACGTCGAGCTTGACGAAGGCGGGCGGCGCGAACTCGATGATCTGCCAGCGATCGATGTTGTCGACCAGCCCGCCCGCGCGCTGGAAGAAGGGCGGCGGCGGGCGATCCATGATCCAGCGCGTCACCTTCACCCGGCTGCCGTTGCGCTCGTGCTTCATCGGTGTCTCGGCGATGGCATCGGTGCCGAGCGTCGTCGGATGGATGAAGGTGAGGTGCGACAGGTCGAGCAGGTTCTCGACCAGGAGGACGTAGTTGCCCTCGAGGTGAAGGAGCTCGCCGTCGGCCGCCCACGCCGGATCGTCGAGCCAGTGGAAGTCCTCGATCTTGGACGGATCGGCGAGCGCGGGATCGCCCATCCAGATCCAGATCCAGCGGTTCCTCGCGACCACCGGATAGCTCCGGACCCTGGCGGCAGGCGGGATCGCGCTCTGGCCGGGGATGCGGATGCACTGGCCGGTCGGGTCATAGGTGAAGCCGTGATACGGGCACTCGATATTGTCGCCGAGGAGCTTGCCGGCCGACAGCGGCGCATGGCGGTGGCAGCAGCGATCCTCGAGCGCCGCCGGGGTTCCATCCTCGCGCCGGAACAGCACCACCGGCTCGCCGAGAAGCGTGCGACGCATCAACTTCTTGCGCACCACCTCACGGTCCCAGGCGGCGACATACCAGTAATTCCGCAGGAACATTCCCGGTCTCCCGTCATGACCCGGCCGGGCTCGGCGCGGGTCGGCTGCGATCGGCGCCAGTCTAGAAAAACCGCTGCGTCCTGTCGCCCCCTCGGGCGCCGGTTCAGGCGCGACGGGGCGCTGCGTCGGCCTCGGCCGCGATCGCCGCGGCGACCATGCGCCGGCAGGCGAGCCCCGGTGCGTCGACGTTGATGTCGATCTGCGTCGCGCCGGGGGCGCGGTCGAGCATCGCCTGCTGCGCCGCGAGCAGGTCGACATCCTCCTCGAAGGTCTTCTTGAACTCGTCGAACATCAGGGTCTTCAGGTCGGCATCGTGCTGCCGGAAGTTCCAGCAATGGGCGTAGAAGTAATGGCTGGCGCCGCTGGTCTCGGGCGTCGGCGCGTTGAGGACCTTGATGTGGATCCCGGCGCCGTCGGGCGGGCCGCAACGGTCGGCGACGCCGGCGAGCGCGCAGCCGGCATGGATCAAAGTGTGGCAGGGCGGCGTCGTCTCGACGATCTGCCAGCGGTCGACCGGCCGGTCGCCATAGCCGCTGGCCGTCGCGAACAAGGGCGGCGCCGGGCTGTCGACGGTCCAGCGCGTCGACCGGACGAGGCCATCCTCGCGCTCGGTCTTGACCGGGAAGTCGACGATCGCCCCGGTGCCGATCGTCCGGGTGTGCACATAGGCGAGGTGGGACAGGTCCTGGAGATTGTCCGTGATCAACTGGTAGTTGCAGCGCACATACAACACCGGCCCGGGATTGATCGCCCAGTCCGGATGCGTGGCCCACCACCAGTTCGGGATCAAGGCCGGGTCGGCGTCATCCGGATCGCCCGGCCAGAACCAGATGAAGCCCCAGCGTTCGACGCAGGGAAAGGCGCGCACCCGGGCGCCGGGCGGGATCGTCGCCTGGCCGGGCACGCGCACGCAGGTGCCGGCGGCGTCGAACTCGAGCCCGTGATAGCCGCATTGCAGCCGGTCGCCGACGACGCGGCCCATCGACAAGGGCAGCGAGCGGTGGCAGCAGCGGTCCTCGAGCGCGATCGGGCGCCCGTCCGGCAGCCGCCACAGGACGACCGCCTCGTCGAGGAGGGTGCGCGCGAGCGGGCGCTCGCCCACCTCGCGCGGGAAGGCCGCGACGTACCAGGCATTGCGGATATACATCGGACTGGCTCCTTGCTCGGTGCGCCGCCTCAGCCCGCGAGCGTCGCCTGGAAGAACGCGATCGTGCGTTCCCAGGCGAGCCGCGCTGCCGCGGCATTGTAGCGCTCACCGGCGGTGTCGTTGTGGAAGGCGTGCTGGGTTCCCGGATAATGGTGGATGCTGTGCGCGACGCCGGCGGCCTTGAGCGCGGCCTCGTAGCCGGGCACGGTCGCGTTGATCCGGTCGTCGTTCGAGGCGTAGTGCATCAGCATCCGCGCCTTGATCTTGGCCGCGTCCTCGGCCGCGGGCGAGAGGCCGTAGAAGACGACCCCCGCGGCGAGATCGGGGGCGGCGACGGCGAGCCGGTTGACCATGCCGCCGCCCCAGCAGAACCCGACCGCGCCGACTCGGCCGTTCGAATCGGCGCGGGCCTTGAGCCAGGCGACCGCGGCGACGAGGTTCCGCACCGTCGCGGCGCCGTCGAGCTTGCCGATCGCATCGCGCGCGGCGTCCGCGTCGGCCGGCGTTCCGCCCGACGGCGACAGGAGATCGGCCGCCAGCGCGACATGGCCGGCGACCGCGACGCGGCGGGCGACGTCCTCGATGTGCGCGTTGAGGCCGCGGTTCTCGTGGATCACGATCACCGCGCCGCGCCGGCCCTCCGCCCGCGGGCGCGCGAGATAGCCCGTGACCGGCCCGGTCGCACCCGGATAGTGCACCCGCTCCGCCGCGAGCCGCGCATCGTCGGCCGCGATGGTCGCGGCGAACGCATAGCTGTTCTCGAGGAGCGGCAGGAGCGCGATCGCCGCGGCGGTGCCGCCGGCGAGATCGGCGAGCCGGCGGAGGAACACGCGCCGGTCGAGCGGCCGGTGCGTGTACTCGTCGTAGAGGTCGATAATGCGCTGGTCCATGCCGTGGCCTCGGAAGGCTGATCGGGTGCCACTCTATACCCGCCCGGCCGCCTTGGTCATCGCCGTTGCTCGCGGGGGCCTCGCCGGCATAGCCTCGCCGCATGGACCCTGCGGCTATCCTTAACACCGGCGTGGCCCATCACCGCGCCGGCCGGCTCGACGAGGCCGAGCGCGCCTATCGGACCGTGCTCGCCGCGCACCCCGACGATGCGCAGACCGGCCATTTCCTGGCGATGATCCATCTCGGGCGCGAACGCTGGGCCGACGCGCTCGCGCTCCTCGACCGCGTGCAGCCGAAGCTTCCGACGGTCACGATCATCCACAGCCAGCGCGCGCTCGCGCTCAATGCGCTGGCGCGCACCGATGAGGCCGTCGCCGCCTGCCGCCGCGCGCTCGCCGTCGATCCCGACAGTCACCACGCGCACCGAATGCTGGCCAAGATCGGCATGCCGGGCGACGACTATCTCGCCGTGCTGGGGCGCTTCCATGCCCACCTCGCGCCGGCGACCTATGTCGAGATCGGGATCGCGACCGGGCGCTCGCTCGTCCAGGCGCGCCCGCCGACGCGCGCGATCGGCATCGCCCCCGACCCCAAGCTCGCCGAGGCGCTCAGCGCCGAGACCCGCATCTTCGCCGAGCCGAGCGACCGCTTCTTCGCGACCCACGATCTCGCCTCGGTGTTCGACGGCCGCCCCGTCGAGCTCGCCTTCATCGACGGGCTGCACACCTTCGACCAGGCGCTCCGCGACTTCCTCAACGTCGAACGCTGGTCGCGCCCCGAGACCGTGGTCGTGTTCCACGACTGCCTGCCGCTCGATGCCCATACGGCCGCGCGCGAGCGCCGGTCGACGTTCTGGACCGGCGATACATGGAAGGTGATCCCGCTGTTGCGCGAGCACCGGCCCGATCTCGCGGTGTTCACGATCCCGGCCGAGCCGTCGGGCCTCGGCGTCGTCACCACGCTCGATCCCGCTTCGACGCGGCTCGACGGAAGGCTCGATGCGATCATCGCCGACTACATGCGGCTCGACTTCGTCGCCGCCGTGACCGACCGCGAGGCGGTGTTCAACGTGATCCCGAACGACTGGCCCGCGATCACGGCGGCGCTCGCGCGGCTCCGCCCGCAGCGCTAGCGCCGCCGATCGAGCCGCCCGCTCAGGGCGTTTCGTCGTCGACCGCGATGTCGCAATGAAGCACCGATTCGCGCGTGCCGAGCGACGCGTAGAGCGCGATCGCCGGCGCGTCCTCGAGATCGGCCTGGACATAGATCACATAGGCGCCAAGCGCGGCCGCGATGGCGCGAAGCGCGCCGATCAAGCCGGTCGCGATCCGGCGCCGCCGATGCACCTCGAGCACAGCGAGGTCGTAGATATAGACCTCGCGGCGCTCCTGCTCGAACTTCTCGAGCACATAGGCGGTGAGGCCGCCGACCACGGTCTCGCCGGCGAGTGCCACGACGGCGATGAAGTGCGTCTTGCCGAGGAGCGCCGCGAGATAGTCGTCGCGTGGTATCGCGCCCGCGTAGTTGTCGGGATCCTCGAACGCCGCCGCGAACATCGCGTTGAGCGCCTTCAGCAGGGCGACGTCGGCGGGATGGAGGCGACGGAAGGTGTAGACGGGGCCGTCCGACATCGCCACCGCCTCAGCCCGCGCCGTAGAGCCGCGCGATCGCTCCCTCGGCGACGAGCGAGGCGACGAATTCCGGCGCCGTCACGTCGGCGAGCGTGCGCGTCCCGGCGTCGGGATAGAGCGGCGCATAGGTCTCGATCAGATGGCGGAGGCCATCTTCGGGCGGCACCGGCACGCGCTGGAAGCGCGCGGCGTAGAAGTCGTGGATCGCGGCGACGACGGCCGCATCGTCGATCCCGAGATAGCGCGACAGCATCGGCATCACGCGCGCGCGCTCGGTCTTGAACACATGGATGGTCTCGACGAAGCCGCGGACGGTCGCCGCCGCGGTCGCATGCTCGCGGTCGAGAAAGGCGCGGCTCGCGGCAAGGCACGGGCCGACATGGCGGAATTCCTCGCCGACATTCGAGAGCGCGTGCATGCCGTGGTCGCGCGCGCCCCAGAAGCGGAAGTCCGCGGTCAGCATGCCGGCCTCGATCGCGCCCATGGCGAGCGCGTCGTAGATGCGGCTCGATGTGCCCAGCACCTCGATCCGCACGCGGTCGCGGATGCCCCACTTGGAGAGGATCGCGATCGCCGACAATTCCATCTGGCCGCCGCGCGACAGGACGCCGACGCGCCCGCCGACGATCGCCTCCGGCCGGTCGATGCCGGCGCGCCCGACCAGGAAGAGCGCGCCATAGGCTTCGGCCGCGAGCACGACGACGGTGTCGCGGCCCTGGAAATTCGCCTCGACGATCGGCGCCGCGCCGACATCGGCGAAGTCCCACGCGCCGTCGGCGAGCCCGGCGGCGGCGACGGGGCCCGTCGTCTCCGTCCGCACGATCTCGAGATCGACGCCGAGGCGGGCGAAGACGCCGGCCTCGCGGCCGATCCACCCGAGCGCCTCGGCCGTCGACAGGAGACCGATGGCGAGCCGTGCACGCACCGGCGCTAGTCCGGGCGGTCGCGCTACTCGGCGGCGGCGGTCGCGCTGCGCATCTGCGCCGGCGGCACCTTGTCGCGGAGATAGGGCATCACCTCCTTGGCGAAGAGCGTCATGCTCTTGCGCGTGAGGTCGGCCGGCAGCGTGCCGAACTGGCACATCGAGATGAGGAGGTTGAACCCGATCTCTTTCTGGTGCTGCTCGAAGGTCTCGCGCACCGTCGCCGGGCTGCCGCAGATGATCATGCCGCGCTTGATCAAGTCCTTGGCCGTCGGCAGCTCGCCGCCGGTCGTCCCGCGCCGGATCGAGCGCAGCCGCTTCATCGAGTTGAACGAGGTGTAGCCGGGCGGCAGCAGGAACGGCATCGGCATACGCAGGAACTTGTTGTAGAGCGATTCGATGTGGGGCGCGGCCTCGCGGTAGGCGATCTCGTCGGTCTCGGCGACATAGACCGGGACCGCCCAGCCGAGCTGATCGGGGGAGGCCGTGTAGCCGTAGCGCGCGGCGGTGTCCATGTATTCGTGGTGGAAGCGCTTGACGGTGTCGACGGCGCTGAAGGTCTGGAGATAGGTGTAGCGGCGATCGGGGTGTGCGGCCCACTCGATCGTCTCGGTCGAGCCCTGCGAGGGAATCCAGATCGGCGGATGCGGCGCCTGGTAGGGGCGCGGCCACAGGTTCACGTACTCGAAATTATAGTGCTTGCCCTCGAAGGCGAAGGGGCCGGTTCGCGTCCACGCCTGGACGATGAGGTCATGCGCCTCGTGGAAGCGCTCGTGCGAGAAGCCGGGATTGACGCCGGTCGTGTGGTACTCGATGCCGACGCCGCGCACGAAGCCCGCGATCAGACGGCCGGCGGTGATGTTGTCGAGGATCGCGAACTCCTCGGCGACCATCAGCGGGTTGTTGATCAAGGGCAGCGCGCGGCCGAGGACGGCGATCCGCGCCCGTTTGGTCCGCCGCGACAAGGCGCCCGCGATCACGCCCGGCATCGCCATCAGGCCATAGGCGGTCTGGTGATGCTCGTTGACGCAGAGCGCGTCGAAGCCGAGCTCGTCGCCGTATTCGAGCTCGTCGAGATAGCGGTTGTAGTAGTGATGGCCCTTCTTCGGGTCGTAATAGGAATTGGGCAAGGACGTCCACGCCGAGGGATATTTCTCCGTATAGCTCAGGTCGAGCGCGCCATAGGGCATCAGGTGAAACAGACAGAACTTCATGACCTCTTCTCCTCGGCGAAGCGCGTGAAGGTCGCGACGAACTGATCGGCCTTCTCGATATGCGGCAGGTGCCCGCATTGCGCGTAGATCTCGAGCCGCGATCCGGCGATCAGCCTGTGCCACGCCGCGGCGTGCGGCACCGAGAACATTCTGTCGCCCTCGCCCCACACGATCAGCGTCGGCAGCTTGATGCGGTGAATCCACTTCTCGAGATGCGGGCTGAAGAAGCGCGGCTCCCACGCGAGCCGGGCGAAGGTGAACTCGTTCCGGAGCGCGATGTCCTCCTCCTCCTCGGATCGCTTGGCCTTGAGCCGCGCCTCGGCGAAGGACGGGTTGTGGAAGAGCGCGCGCACGTGCTCCTCCTCCGACATCATGAACGGATCGGCCTTGCGCACGCCCTTGACGCGGATGCCGGCCGCACCGACCAGCGTCAGCGTCGCGAGTCGGCTCGTGTCGCGGATCGCGAGCTCGGCCGCCATCCAGGCGCCGATCGCGTTGCCGGCGAGGTGGAGGCGCTCGAGCCCGAGCGCCTCGATCAGGTCGAGATAGAAGAACGCGCAGTCCTCGATGTCATCGAGCCAGGCCGGCATGTCGCTCCGGCCGAAGCCCGGGTGGTCGGGCACGATCAGCTCGTAGCTGTCCGAGAGACGGTCCATGAACGGCGCCCAGGCCGTCACCCCGCCGCCGCCGTGGAGCCACAGCACCGGCCGGCCGCGGCCGGCGCGGCGGAGATGGGTCTTGCACCCGGCCACCGTCAGGGTCGTGGTCGTCGGCGTCGCCACCATCGCGCTCCTCGATCGCGGTCCGGGCTGAGCCGAACCCTCGTTCTGATCCGATCGTAACGACGCCGTCCGGGCGTTTCAACGCCGCACCGCAGCCGAACCGACGCCAAACCGTCACATGCGGCCACTAGGCTCTGGCCGCGATGGGGTGGGTGTGGACGACGGGCGCCGCGCGGGTGGACGCGGCGCGCCGGCGTCCGTCTGCGTCGAACGAGGAGGGAGGGATGCAGTTTCTTGCACGCGCGGCGGTCGCGGCCGCGCTCGCGTTGACGGTCGCGGCCCCGGCCGCGTCGGGCCCGATGCTCGAACGTCTCGGCACGTTCAGCGCCGGCACCGGCGCCGGCGGCGCCGAGATCCCGGCCTACGACCCGGCCACCCGCCGGGCCTTCATCGCCAACGGCGCGACCGGCGAGGTCGATGTCGTCAGCATCGCCAACCCCTACGCCCCGGTGAAGCTCGGCAGCCTGAAGCCGAGCGTCGACACGACCGGTGTCGGCAACCCGAACAGCGTCGCGGTCAAGAACGGCATCGTCGCGGTCGCGGTCGAAGGGACGGTGCGCCAGGACCCCGGCAAGGTGGCGTTCTACAGCGCCGCCGGCGGTTTCCTCGGCGCGGTCCAGGTCGGCGCGCTCCCCGACATGGTCACCTTCACGCCCGACGGCACCAAGGTGCTGACCGCGAACGAGGGCGAGCCCAATTCCTACAACCAGGCGTCCAGCCTCGATCCGGAGGGCTCGGTCTCGATCATCAACATCGCGGGCGGAATCCCGTCCGCGACCGTCGCGACGGCGGGCTTCGCGGCGTTCAACGGCCAGGCCGCGGCGCTCCGCGCTGCGGGCGTGCGTATCTTCGGGCCCAACGCGACCGTCGCCCAGGATCTCGAGCCCGAGTACATCGCGGTCTCCAAAGACGGCGCGACGGCCTGGGTCACGCTCCAGGAGAACAACGCGCTCGCCAAGATCGACATCGCGACCGCGACCGTGACCGCGATCACGACGCTCGGCGCCAAGGACTTCAACGCGCCGGGCAACGCGCTCGATGCCTCCGACCGCGACGGCCCGTCGAACGGCCCGGCGATCAACATCCGGAACTGGCCGGTGCGCGGGCTCTACCAGCCCGACGCGATCGCGGCGTTCGAGCACCAGGGCAAGACCTATCTGGTGACCGCGAACGAGGGCGATGCGCGCGACTATACCGGCTTCAGCGAGGAAGCCCGGGTCGGCGCCGCCTCGGTCGTCCTCGACCCGACCGCGTTCCCGAACGCGGCGACGCTGAAGCAGAACGCCAATCTCGGCCGGCTCATCATCACCAACCAGGAGGGCAAGGGCGGCGACGGCGAGTTCGAGACGCTGTTCACCTATGGCGGCCGCTCGGTCTCGATCCGCGACGAGAACGGCACCCTGGTCTGGGATTCCGCCGACTTCATCGAGCGGCTGACCGCGGCCGAGTTCGCCGCCATCTTCAACTCCGACGGCACCGTCGCCTCGTTCGACGGCCGGAGCGACAACAAGGGCCCCGAGCCCGAGGGCGTCGTGGTCGGCGAGATCGGCGGCAGCGTCTATGCCTTCATCGGCCTCGAGCGGATCGGCGGCGTCCTCGTCTCCGACATCACCGATCCGTTCAATCCGGTCTTCGCGACCTATCGCAACGACAACCTGCCGGTCGATGCGTTCGGCCATCTCGGGCCGGAGGGGCTCTATTTCATCGCCGCCCAGGAGAGCCCGATCGGTGACGCGCTCGTCCTCGTCGCGAACGAGGTGAGCGGCACGACCGACATCTACCGGTTCACCGTGGCCGAGCCGGCTGCGCTCGGCGTGTTCGCGCTTGGCGTGTTCGCGCTCGGCGGGGCGGGTCTCCTCGCGCCGCGCCGGCGCCGTCGCGCCTAAGGCTGACGGGGGCTTACGAGGCCTCAGGGGCGCGCGGCACCGATCATCCGGATGATGCCGGAGAAGTCGGTGCCGGCCTCGCCGTGGTCGCAGAAGCGCTGGTAGAGGGTCGCGGCGGCGGCGGCGAGCGGGGCGACGCGGCCCGTGTCGTCGGCCGCGCGCTCGGCGAGGCGGAGGTCCTTCAGCATCATCGCCGCGGTGAAGCCGGCGGCGAAGTCGCGGTTGGCGGGCGAGGTCGGGACGAGGCCCGGCACCGGGCAATAGCTGGTGAGCGACCAGCACTGGCCCGACGAGGCGGCGACGATCTCGAACATCCGCGCCGCGTCGAGTCCGACCGCCTCGGCGAGCGTGAACGCCTCGGCGACGGCGATAATCGAAACGCCGAGGATCAGGTTGTTGCACATCTTCGCCGCCTGGCCGGTGCCCGGCCCGCCGGCATGGACGATGGTCTTGCCCATCGCCGACAGGACGGGCCGCGCGCGCGCGACCGCCGCATCGCTGCCGCCGATCATGAAGGTGAGCGTGCCGGCCGCCGCGCCCGCGACGCCGCCTGACACCGGCGCATCGACCATCGCGAAGCCGCGCGCGGCCGCCTCGTCGTGGAGGATTCGCGCCGTCGCGACGTCGATGGTCGAGGAATCGATCAGGAGCGTCCCCGGCGTCGCGTTGGCGAGGATGCCGCCCGCGCCGAGATAGGCGTCCCGCGTCTCGGGCCCGGCCGGCAGCATCGTGACGACGACCTCGGTCGCCGCGGACGCATCGGCGATCGAATCGGACGGCCGCACCCCGCCCGCCGCCGCCCGCGTCGCCGCCTCGGGCGCGATGTCGAAGCCGCGCACGAGATGGCCGGCGCGGCGGAGATTATGCGCCATCGGGCCGCCCATGTTGCCGAGACCGATGAAGCCGATATTCGCCATGGCCGTCTCCCGTCCGTGCCGCGTCGTCAGTCGAAGGCGAGCTCGCCCTCGGGCGGGCTCGCGAAATAGCGCGCGACCTCGCTCGCCGTCACCGCATCGAGCGTCGCCGGATCCCAGCGCGGCGTCCGGTCCTTGTCGACCAAGGCCGCGCGCACACCCTCGACGAAGTCGGTCCGCGCCGAGAACTGCCGCGCCATGCGGAACTCGCGCCGCATCACGGCGCGGAAATCGGGCTCGGGCGGGGCGGCGAACTGCGCCCAGGTGACGGCGAGGCTGGTCGGCGAGGCGGCCGCGAGGAGGGCCCGCGTCTCGCGCGCCCAGTCGTCGTCGCGCGCACCGAGCCGGTCGATCGCCGCAGCGAGCGAGGGTGCGCCGAACGCGGCATCGATCGCGGTCCGCCGCAGTGCGATCGGTGCCGGGCCGGACGGCAGCGCGAAAAGAGCGATCGTCGCGCCCGGGTCGCCGTCGCCGTCATCGAGTGCGTCGGCGAGCGCGGCGAGGCGCGCCCGCGGCACGAACGCCGTCGCGAGCCCGAGATGGCAGGCATCTTCGGGGCCGATCCGCGCGCCGGTGAGCGCGAGATAGAGGCCGGTCCGCCCCGGGCAGCGGCCGAGGAAGTCGGTCGCGCCGACATCGGGAAAGAAGCCGATCGCGGTTTCCGGCATCGCCATCGTGACGTGCTCGGTGACGACGCGATGGTGGCCGTTAACCGAGATGCCGAGCCCGCCGCCCATCGCGATGCCGTCGACCAGCGCCACGATCGGCTTCGCGAAGCTCCGGATCCGCGCGTTCAGCCGGTACTCGTGGCGGAAGAAGCGGGCGACCGCGTCGGCGCCCTCGGCGCGGCGGGCGTGGAGGCTCCGCACGTCGCCACCGGCACAGAACGCGCGCGCGTTGGCGCTCGTCACGACCACGCGCCGCACGCCGGCATCGTCCTGCCAGCGCCGGAGCTGATCGTCGAAGGCGATGATCATCGCCTCGGTCAGCGCATTGAGCGCCGCGGCGCGGTCGAGCGTCACGTGGCCGACCGCGTTCCGCACCGTGAATCGGATGTCGATCATCGTCACACCGGAGACCTCGGCCGGATTATGCACGGCCGACGGCGCGGCGGACAGTGCCACCGGGCGGCATCAGCGCGCATAGCCCGGGTTGCACTCGGTGAGCTTCGCCGCGGTCGCCGCGGCGAGGATGGCGCGCACCCGCACCGCCGCATGGCCGTCGCGCTCGAACGCGCCGGCGCGGATGTCGGCGGCGAGCCGGCGGTTGAGGCGGAGGAGCGCCGTCTCGGTCGTCTCGGACGCATCGACCGCCTCGCCGTAGAGCGCGGCGAGGCCATCGCGCTCGGCCTCCGCTGCCGCCCCGCCGGCCGCCGCCTCGCGGAGCGCGATCGCGATCGCGGCGGCGACCATGCGCGCCTCGTAGCGCGCCGTCTCGGGCAGCGCCGGCACGATCGCATCGAGGAGCGTCGTCCGCGCGATCGCGAGAAGCTCCGCCGCGGTCGGTCGGTCGCGCATCAGCGTTCTCCCGTCAGGACCAGGATCTCGTGCTCGAGCTCGGCGAGGCGGCGGCCGACCAGCGCGAGCTCGAGGCTCGGCTCCGCGCCCGAGCGGTGGCGCATCGCCTGCTGTGCCGCGATCACCGCCCAGCGCGCATGCGCCATCACCTCGTAGTAGCGCACGCGCGCATCCTCGATCGCGCGCCCCGACCGTGCCGTGTAGGCGGCATAGAACGCGTCGCGGCCCTCGATGCCGCCGGCCTCGAGACGGTCGGCGCCGAAGCGCCAGCACTTGGCGGTGAACCAGCCGATGTCCTCGTGCGGGTCGGACCAGCCGGCGAACTCCCAGTCGAGGACGCCGGCGAGCCGGCCGTCGGCGACGAGATAGTTGCCGGTGCGGAAATCGTGATGGCAGAGGACGATCTCGGCTTTTGCTGGCGCGCGGGTCTCGAGCCAGCGGAGCCCCCATTCGATCACCGGATGCGGCTCGGGCAGCGCATCGAGCCAGGCGCGGAGCCGCACGAGCCAATGGCGCGCGGGCGAGGGCGCGGGTGCCTCGAGAAACCCAAGGCCGTGCGACGGCGGCGTGATGCGATGGAGCGATGCGAGCGCGGTGGCGAGATCGGCGGCGAGCGCGGGGTGCGGCCCGTCGCGCACGACGCGCGTTCCGAGCGCGATGCCGGCGAGCCGCCGCATGAGATAGAAGGGCCTCCCGATCACCGCTGGATCGGCGGAGAACCAGAGCGGCTCCGGCACCGGCACGCCGGCCCGGTGCGCCGCGGCGAGCAAGGCGAACTGCTGGTCGATCGAGCGGCTCGCCGGCACCGCGGCGCGCGCCGGCGCGCGGAGGACGAGCGCGTGCGTGCCGGCCTGAGGGCCGCCCTCGATCGCGACCGTGAGCGCGATGTTCTCCTGGATCGCGCCGCCCGAGAGCCGGGTGCCCGGCGTGATCGCGACCCGGTCCGCCGCCGCCGCCTCGCGCACGAACGCGGCGAGCGCCGCCGTGTCCATCAGGGCGTCTTGTCCCACGCCCAGAAATCCATGTCCTCGGCGAGGAGCGTCTTCGCCAGCACCATCTTGTGCACCTCCGACGCGCCGTCGACGAGACGCGCCTGGCGCGCATAGCGGTACATCCACTCGAGCGGCGTGTCGCGCGAATAGCCGCGCGCGCCGAGCAGCTGGATCGCGGTGTCGATCGCCTTGTGCAGCCCCTCCGAGACCACGACCTTCGCCATCGACACCTCCTTGCGGGCGAAGTCGCCGGCATCGAGCCGGGCGGCCGCGCGCATGGTGAGGAGGCGGCCGATCTCGATCTGCAACGCCGCCTCGCCCAGCATCCACTGCACGCCCTCGTGGTCGGCGAGCGTGGCGGCGAAGCTCTGGCGCGTGCGGACATAGGGCAGGCATTCCTCGAGCGCGCGCTTGGCCATGCCGGTCCAGCGCATGCAGTGGGTGAGGCGCGCGGTGCCGAGCCGGATCTGGGTGAGCTTGAGCCCCTCGCCCACCTCCATCAGCCGTTGCGAATCGGAGATCTCGAGCCCCTCGAACACGATCTCGCAGTGCCCGCCGTGCTCCTCCGGGCCCATGATTGGGATGCGGCGGGCGATCCGCCAGCCCGGCTGGTCGGCATCGAACAGGAACGCGGTGAGACCGCGCCGCGCATCGTCCGAGGTGCGCGCGATCAGGATGAAGTGCCGCGCCACGCCGGCGCCGGTGATGAACCACTTGCGCCCGTTCACGACCCAGACATCGCCCCTCCGCGTCGCGGTCGTCTGCATGGCGGACGGATCGGAGCCGGCGCCCGGCATCGGCTCGGTCATCACGAAGGAGGACCGCACCGTGCCGTCGATGATCGGCTGCAACCAGCGCTCCTTCTGCGCCTCGGTCGCGACGCGCGCGAGCACGATCATGTTGCCGTCATCGGGCGCGGCGGCGTTGAACGAGACCGGCCCGAAGATCGAGCGGTTCATCTCCTCGTAGCACGCCGCGAGGCCGATCAGCGGCACGCCTTGGCCGCCGCGCGCGGTCGGCATGTGGAGCGCCCAGAGCCCCGCCGCCTTCGCCTTGGCGCGCGTCCGGCGCAGCACGTCTTCGCGGAGGTTCTCGTGGTCGTCATAGTTGTCGCGGTCGGCCTCGAGCGGGCGGATGTGCGTCGCGACGAAGTCGCGGATGCGGAGCCGGAGCGCGTCGATCTCGGGCGGCAGCGAGAAATCCATGCGGTCCTCTCGTCTCGTGTCACAGCGCCGACAGGCTCATCCCGCCGTCGACCGTGACGACGGCGCCGGTCATATAGGCGCTCGCGTCGGAGGCGAGGAGGAGGAGCACGCCGTCGAGATCCTCGGGCCGGCCGAGCCGGCGGAGCGGCACGCGGCGGGTCAGCCGGTCGGAAGCGGCGGCGAGGAAGTCGCGGTTGAACTCGGTCTCGACATAGCCGGGCGCGATCGCGTTGACCCGGATGCCGTGGCGCGCCAGCTCGACGGCGAGCGTGCGGGTGATCTGGATCAGCCCGGCCTTCGAGGCGGCATAGGCCTGGACGCGCTGCGAGGCGGTCGCGCCCAGGATCGAGGCGATGTTGACGATCCGCCCCGCCGTCGCGGTCGCGACCATGCGGCGGGCGACCGCCTGGGCGACCAGGAAGCCCCCCTTGAGGTTGGTGTCGATCACGGCGTCCCAGTCGGCCTCGGTCACCTCAAGGACCGGCTTGTCGATCGCGATGCCGGCATTGTTGATAAGGATCTCGACCGGGCCGAGCGCGCGCTCGACCACCTCGATCGCGGGCGCGATCGCGGGCGCGTCGGCGACGTCGAGCGCGACCGGGACCGCCGTGCCGCCTGCCGCGCCGATCGCCGCGGCGAGCGCTGCGAGACGGTCGGTCCGCCGGGCGGCGAGTGCGACGCGGGCGCCGGCGCGGGCGAGCGTCGTTGCGAAATGGCTGCCCAGCCCGCTCGATGCCCCGGTGACGAGCGCGACCGCTCCCGAAAGCTTGAACAGGGCCGTCTGATCCGTGCCGAGGGTCGTCATCGTAGCGGCATTGTAGCAGCGCCCGGTCGTCGGCTCGAAGGGGTTCGGCTACCATGCGAACGACAACGCCGGACCCGAATCCGGCGTGGAGGGAGGTCTCATGCACGGGCTGATGATGCAGCCGGCGTTCTCGATCGCCGCGTTGATCCGCAATGCCGACCGGTTGCACGGTCGGACCGAGATCGTCTCGCGCACCATCGAGGGGCCGATCCACCGCTACAACTACCGCGATGCCCATGCCCGCTCCCGCCGTCTCGCCAATGCGCTCCGGGCGCTCGGCGTCGCGCCCGGCGACCGCGTCGGCACGCTGGCGTGGAACGGTTTCCGCCATTTCGAGATCTATTTCGCGGTCTCCGGCATGGGCGCGGTCTGCCACACGATCAACCCGCGGCTCTTCCCCGACCAGGTCGCCTATATCGCGAATCACGCCGCGGACAAGGTGCTGTTCGTCGAGCTCTCCTTCGTGCCGCTGGTCGAGGCGCTCGCCGACCGGCTCGTGTCGGTGGCGAAGATCGTCGTCATGACCGACCGCGCGCATATGCCGGCGACGCGTCTTCCCGGCGTCCTCTGCTACGAGGAGATCGTCGAGGCCGCGTCGGATGTCTTCGACTGGCCGGCGCTCGACGAGAGCACCGCCTCCTCGCTCTGCTACACCTCGGGCACGACCGGCAACCCCAAGGGCGTCCTCTACAGCCACCGCTCGACCGTGATCCACAGCCTCGCCTCGGCGATGCCGGATGCGTTCTGCCTCTCCGCGCGCGACACGGTCCTGCCGGTGGTGCCGATGTTCCACGTCAACGCGTGGGGTCTCCCCTATTCGGCGCCGATGGTGGGCGCGAAGCTCGTCTTCCCCGGTGCCGCGCTCGACGGCGCGAGCCTCCAGGCGCTGATCGCGGCCGAAGGCGTCACCTTCTCCGCCGGCGTGCCGACGGTCTGGCTCGGCCTCCTCGCGCATCTCCGCGACAGCGGCAAGGGGATCGCGCCCTTGCGGCGGGTCGTGATCGGCGGCTCGGCCGCACCGCCTGCGATGGTGCGCGAGTTCCGCGAGCGCCATGACGTCACGGTGCTGCACGCCTGGGGCATGACCGAGATGTCGCCGATCGGCACCGTCAATACGCCGAAGCACGGCATGGACGAGACGCCCGAGGCGGAATATGCGCGCCAGGTCCGCTGCGGTCGGCCGGTATTCGGCGTCGAGATGAAGATCGTCGGTGATGGGAACGAGAACCTGCCGCAGGACGGCGTCGCGTTCGGCGAGCTCAAGGTGCGCGGGCCCTGCGTGTGCCGGAGCTATTTCGAGGAAGGCGTCTCGAGCGCGCACGACGCGGACGGCTGGTTCGCCACCGGCGATGTCGCGACGATCGACGGCGACGGCTATCTCCAGATCACCGACCGGTCGAAGGACGTGATCAAGTCGGGCGGCGAGTGGATCGGCTCCATCGATCTCGAGAACATCGCGCTCGGCCACCCCGGCGTCGCCGAGGCGGCGGTCGTCGGTGTGCCGCATCCGCGCTGGGACGAGCGCCCGCTACTCGTCGTTGTCCGGCGCAAGGATGCCGCCGTCACGCGCGACGAGCTGATCCGGTTCTATGACGGTAAGGTCGCCAAGTGGTGGATCCCCGACGACGTCGTCTTCGTCGACGCGCTGCCGCACACCGCGACCGGCAAGCTCCTCAAGATGCAGCTCCGCCAGGACTTCAAGGACCACCGCTGGACGGAGACGCGCTGAGCCTCAGCGGCGCGCCGGCACCGTGCAGGCGCCCTGGGCGTAGACCTGGGCGATCGCGCAGCCGCGCGTGGTGTCGATCACGATCGAGCCGCGGCACGCCTTCGGATAGAGATAGGTCTGCGCGCCGGTGAAGGACGGCCCTTCAGACGAGAACGGATTGCGCGCCTGGACGACGTTTTCGACGGCATCCGGGCCGAGGCCGAGGCGCTGGCGTTCCGCGACGGTCGCAGCACTGCACTCGAGCGCTGCCTCCTGGGCCGAGACGGCGGTGGCGAGGACCGCCAGCACGGCGACGAGGGCGGCGGTTCCGAGCTTCTTCTTGGTTCGCATCTTGTTCCTCCCGACAGGGGCGTCGTTCCCCCGATATTGGCCCGTGGCCGACGAGACCCAAGATCTCTCACACGCTTGTGTAGCCGCGAATCCGTCGCCACGGCGCGTTGACAGCCCCGGCTAATGATCCGATCGTGCCGCGAGCGGGGTGCGCGGAGACGAGATGCGGATCGGGATCGAGTTTGACGGGTTCGACACGCTGGGCGAGACCATCGATCTCGCCCGTCGCGGCGAGGACGCCGGCGCCGACAGCGTCTGGATGGCCCAGCACATGGGCTATCGCGAGGCGATGATGTCGTGCATGGCCTTCGCCATGGCGACACGCCGCGCGATGCTGATCCCGACCGCCATCAGCCCGTGGTTGTGGCCGCCGGCGCCGACCGCGATGGCGCTCGCGACCCTCGACGAGGCGGCGCCGGGGCGTGTCGGCGTCGCGGTCTCGGTCGGCAATATGCTGAACCTCGCCGAATCGGGTATCGCACCCGAGAAACCGGTCCGCGTCATCCGCGAATATGTCGAGGCGCTCCGCCGGTTGTGGAACGGCGAGCCGGTGACGATGACCGGCACGATCTTCTCGCTCCAGGGCGCGCGGCTCAACTTCAAGCCGTCGGGGCCGCTACGCGTCTATGTCGCCTCTACCGGGCCGCAGGTGCTCGCGCTGTCGGGAAAGATCGCCGACGGCGTCCTGTTGTCGGGCGGCCTGACGCTGGTCTCGACGCAGCGCTGCCTCGCCCATGCGGTCGAGGGCGCGCGCGCGGTCGGGCGCGATCCGGCGGCGGTGCGCAAGGCGGGCTTCATCTATTTCTCGGTCTCGGAGAACGGCACCGACGCGCGCGCCGATCTGCGCACCAAGCTCGCCTTCCTGTTCCGCTCGCGCCCGCATGCGGAGAACATCCGCTCCTCGGGCCTCCCGATCGACCACGAGGCGATCATCGCCGCGAACGCGCGGCACGACCTCGCCGGCGCGGCACAGCTTCTTCCCGACGAGGCGGTCGATGCCTTCGCCGTCGGCGGCACGCCGCGCCAGTGCCGCGACCAACTCGAGCGCTACTTCGCCGCCGGTCTCGAGGAGCCGGTGATCCAGATCAGCGGCCTGCCCGAGAACCGCCTCCTCGCGCTCGAGATCGTGCGCGAGTTCGCGCGCTAGCCCGTGGCCGATCCCGCGCCTCCGCCGCCGCGGCCGCCCTGGCATGTCGGCATCGATGTCGGCGGCACGTTCACCGACGTCGTCCTGATCGATGCGGCCGGCGCGGTTCGGAGCGTCAAGTCGCCGTCGCGCCCCGACGATCCGGCCGCGGGCGTGCTCGAGGCGCTGGCACGCACCGCCGCCGAGATCGGCGGCGATCTCGGCGCGCTTCTCGCGCACACCGCGCTCCTCGTCCACGGCTCGACGGTCGCGACCAACACCATCCTCGAGCACACCGGCGCCCGCGTCGGCCTCCTCTGCACCGAAGGGTTCCGCGACGCGCTCGAGATCCGGCGCGGCATCCGCAAGAACCCGTGGGACCATCGCACGCCCTATCCCGAGGTGCTGGTGCCGCGATTCCTCCGTTTGCCGGTGCGCGAGCGGATCGACCGTCACGGCGCGGTTCACACCCCGCTCGATCCCGCGAGCGTCGCGGCGGCGCTCGCCGAGTTCGGCCGTGAGCGCGTCGAGGCGGTCGCGATCTGCTTCCTCAACGGCTATCTCAATCCGGTGCACGAGGCGGCGGCGGCGGCAGAGGTGCGCGCCGCGCGGCCCGGGCTCTGGGTCTCGGTGTCGAGCGAGATCGCGCCGGTCGCCGGCGAGTACGAGCGCGTCTCGACGACCGTGATCGACGCCTACGTGGCGCCGCGGCTCAACGCCTATCTCCGCGACCTCGCGCGCCGGCTCGCCGAGCTCGGCCTCGCGACGCCCCTTCTTCTGGTCAAGAACAACGGCGGCACCGCCTCCGTCGACGAGATCGGCCGCACGCCGGCCGCGCTCACCCTGTCGGGCCCCGCCGCCGTCGTCGGCGCGCTCCGCCATTATGCCGAGGCGCTCGGGCGCGACGATCTGATCTCCATCGAGATCGGCGGCACGAGCTGCGACGTCGTCCTGATGTCCGAGGGCGCCGTGCCGGTGACCGACAGCCTCGCGATCGGCGGCTACGACACGTTGATGCCGTCGGTCGAGGTGCACACCGTCGGCGCCGGCGGCGGCGCGATCGCGGGTGTCGACCGCGCCGGGGTCCTGTTCGCCGGCCCGCGCGGCGCCGGCGCGCGTCCCGGACCCGCGGCCTATGGTCAGGGTGGTGTCGATCCGACCGTGACGGACGCCGAGATCGTGCTCGGCCGGCTCCGTTCCGGGCTCTATGCCGGCGGCGTCCTCGCGCTCGATGCCGACCTCGCGGCGCGCGCGGTGCGCGACAAGGTCGCGGCGCCGCTCGGCATCCCGCTCGACCAGGCGGCGGCCGGCATCATCCAGGTCGCCGAGCAGCGCATGCTGCACGCGGTGCAGACCATGAGCATCCAGCGCGGCTTCGATCCGCGCCGCTTCACCCTGGTCGCCGGCGGCGGCGCGGGCGGGCTCCACGGCGTGTCCGTCGCGCGCGCGCTCGGCTGCCCCGCGGTCTATGTGCCGCGGCTCGCGGGCGTCCTCTGCGCGCTCGGCATGTTGCACGCCGATGTCCGCCACGACTATGTGCGGAGCCACCTCGCCGAGCTCGCGACCGTCGACCGGGCGGCGCTCGAGGCGCGCTTCGTCGCGCTCAAGGACGAGGCGCGCCATGCGCTTGGTCGCGACGGATTCGCCGCCGCGGCGATGCGCTTCGAGCGCGCGCTCGACCTCCGCTACCGCAACCAGCAATGGGACGTGCGCGTCGCGCTCGACGGCGACGGGCGCTTCGATGCCGACCGCGTGCGCGCCGCGTTCGAGGACTCCTATGATCGGCTCTACGGCCACCGCCAGCCCGAATCGGTGGTCGAGATCGTGAAGATCCGCGTCACCGGCATGGCGCGCCCGCCGGTGCCGCCGCCCGCCTTGCCGGCGCCGTCGGCGCGCGCGCCGGTGCCGCGCGAGGAGCGCCGGGTCTGGCTCGACGCCACGAATGGCTGGCGCACGGTGCCAATCCATGCCGGCCCCGCGCTCGCGCCCGGGCACCGGATCGCGGGACCGCTCGTCGTCGAGGAGCGGACGACGACGATCCTGGTCGGCGTCGGCGACACGCTCGTGATCGACCGCGCCGGCAACTACCTCGTCCATCTCGGCACCGGGAGCGCCGCATGAGCCTCGACCCCGTCACGCTCACCCTGGTGCAGAACCGGCTCGACCACATCGCGCAGCAGATGGGCTGGGTGATGCTGCGCACCGCGCGGAGCCCGCTGTTCAGCCAGGGCCATGACTTCTCCTGCTTCATAACCGATTCCGAGGGCTGGATCCTGTCGCAGGCCGACGGGTTGCCGATCCACACCGGCGGCGGCGGGCTCGCCGCGCGCGCGCTGATCGCCGCCTTTCCCGGCCGCATCAACCCGGGCGACGTCTTCCTCCTCAACGATCCCTATGTCGCCGGCGGCAACCATCTCCCCGACTGGGTGATCTTGCGGCCGGTCTTCGCGCATGATCGCCTGGTCGCGTTCTGCTGCAACCGCGGCCACCAGTCCGATATCGGCGGCGGCGCGCCGGGCGGCTACAACTCGGCGGCGACCGAGATCTTCCAAGAGGGCCTGCGCCTGCCGCCGGTGAAGCTCGTCGACCGCGGCGTGTTGCGCGACGATCTGTGGAATCTCCTCCTCCTCAACTCACGCGCACCCAACCTGATGGACGGCGACCTCCGCGCCATGATGGGCTCGACCCGGATCGGCATGGAGGAGGTCGCGAAGCTCGCCGCCGAGCTCGGCGCCAACGCCTATGCCGGCTATTTCGCCGGCATTCTCGATCTCGGCGAGCGCCACATGCGGGCCGAGATCGCCGCGCTGCCCGACGGCATTTGGCGTGGCGAGGACGGCACCGACACCGACTGCTTCGAGGACCGCCCCTACCGCATGCGGGTCGCGCTCCATGTCAGCGGCGAGACGATGACGGTCGATTTCACCGGCACCGATCCGCAGATGAAGGGGTTCAAGAACTCCTCGATCGCCAACACCTGGTCGGCGGTCTACATGGCGCTGATCGCCTATCTCAACCCGAACCTGCCGGCGAACGAAGGTACCTATCGCCCGGTGACGATCGTCGCGCCCGAGGGCACGCTCGTGAACCCGCGCCCGCCGGCGCCGATGACGATGAACACCATCGCGCCGGCGACCGAGATCATCCACGCGATCTGGACCGCGCTCAACGCGGCCGACCCGGCGCGGAGCGCGGCCGGCTGGGGCAAGAACTCGGCACCGACCATGTCGGGACGCCAGCCGGACGGCGCGCCGTTCGTCATGTATCACTGGTCGGGCGCGGCCGGCACCGGCGCGATCGAGGGCCGCGACGGGTTCAACGGCACCGGCGGGCTGGTCGGCCTCGGCGCGCTCTATCTCCCCGATGTCGAGCTCTACGAGCAGGGCTATCCGGTGCATTTCCTGCGCCAGGCGTTCCGCTGCGACGGCGGCGGCGCGGGCTACCGGCGCGGCGGCACCGGCCTCGACTACGCGGCCGACGTCGCGGTTCCCTCGGTCCTGTCGCTCCGGGGCGAGGGGCTGCGCACGCCGTCGGGCTTCGGCGTCGGTGGCGGCGGCACCGGCCGGGCGGCCGTGATGAGCATCCGGTTCGACGACGGCCGTGCCCTCGATCCACCCAAATACGGCGTGATCCCGGCCACGCCGATGCGGATCGCGCTCGCCGGCGCGGGCGGCGGCGGCTGGGGCGATCCCCTCGACCGCGAGCCCGAGCGCGTGGTGCGCGACGTGCGCGACGGGACGGTCTCGGCCGACGCCGCGTTCCGCGACTACGGC